>JADZBU010000163.1 GCA_020851955.1 Chromatiaceae bacterium
AATCGTCTTCATTCGGCATTAAAGTCTCTCCAGCATCGTGTGGAACGTGTGATCTCGTTCTTCCATCTTCCAGAAACTCGATATGCGGCACAATAATAATGTCTGGATATCTTATTGAATGGCTATACGCACTACAAAAAGCCAACCAAGCCGAGTTGAACCCTAGGCGCCCTTCCAAATTTGCCAGTCCAAGGGGGACAGCTTCGTTAGCCATCCACGTCATGTAAGGTATATGATAAAGTCCGGCATCATAGCTAAAACCAGTATGTCGTAATAAGATCGATATAAACACCGTCGCTAGAAACAATATCAGCGCTTGAAAACGCCAAAGAGTCTCTCTAAAAAGCATATATATGAAAGGAATCACTCCAATTCCAACGAACCAAATCCCTGGGTTCACTCCGAGCGGAAATTCTAGGTTAATCGTCATGGCTAACAGCGTAACGACGACCATACCAATGAAAGCACAAACAAACAGATCCTTTTCCTCACGCTCGATCAACCTGGCTTTCGTCACTGTCTGAAAAGCGACACCCCACCCCGCAATGGAAAACACGATGAATACCGGCCAAAGAGTCAAAACTTTATCTAAACCCCATGGGCCAATCAATTTATCAGGCATGAACTAACCCTCACGAACAGCAAAAATTCGGTTATTCAACTGTAATTGGAAATATGCGTGTTCTCGCAAAATCAGACCAGGGATTCTTAAAAATAGCCTTATCAAATCCTCACGATTAAAATATCGTTTGTGATCGAGAATCTCTTCCGGATTAACAACATTCATCTTGAACGCCAGGAACTCAAGTATGGGTTTTGCACGTCTACTGGGCACTGTTAGGAGCAACCCCCCGCCCGGTCGTAAAATCCGCTTGCATTCGCAGAGGATTTCAACAGGATTGTCTAGATGTTCTAGAACGGCAAGCATGGTTATCAGATCGAACGACGCATCATCGAAGGGTAATATTTTATCCAGGCGAGCCGACATAGTACGTATTTTTCCCGACCGAAAGTCAGGCACCTTAAAATCGATTCCGATTCCAGTTGTGATATGTGTTTCAATGGAACGTAATAGCCTTATATCCCACCCGCAACCGATATCTAGCAGGCGACAGTCTTGGTGTTTCTCGATGTAAGGCAATACCTGCCGTAAGCGCATTCGCCGCAGCAATGGTTCGAGGATGGGTTCTTTCATGAAGTATCTCAAAATATGAACTTGCGCCGGAGGCCATAATTCCACAAGAAAACAGTCGCACTTGCCAATGCCTTCGAACTTATGGTATCAACTGCCATTTTGTCAATGAACATCCAAAGTGCCGCTTGGTTGATTACTAACCCAACAGCGCTCACGAGAAATACTAGGGACATTTCACGTCTTTGAGGGAATCTAATTCCGCTTTGAAAAACGTACCGAATCGAAATCAGGTAATTTGCTGTTGTGGCAAGAAAAAAGCTCACGACTCCAGCGACAAACCATGGCACTGCTAACCCCTCCACCAGGAAACCAAAAACGCCGATGTCTATTGTCGCTGCCATTGCGCCGACAAAAAAATATCGAATGATTTTCATCGCAATAAATTGTATTTGAGTATGCACAGAATGGCATGAATACCATCTTTCCAATTAATTTTTTTCCCCTCAGCATACGTGCGACCATAGTATGATATCCCCACCTCGTAAATCCGGCAATTGAGTTTTGCTATCTTTGCTGTAACCTCGGGCTCAAAACCAAAACGATTTTCCTCAATTTCAATAGACTGAATTATTTCACGACGGAAAGCTTTGTAGCATGTCTCCATGTCGGTTAGATTTAAGTTGGTAAGCATGTTTGACAGCAATGTCAATAAGTTATTTCCCAATTTATGCCAAAAATAAACAACACGATGTGGTCGCCCACCCATAAATCTTGACCCGAAAACAACGTCGGCTTTGCCGTCGATAATTGGCTTCAATATTTCCAGATATTCGCCTGGATCGTATTCCAAATCAGCGTCTTGAATAATAACCAAATCGCCGGTGGCAGCTCGAATACCAGTTCGGAGAGCCGCGCCTTTGCCCATATTTTCCTCATGGTAAAGAATTTTAGCAACTCGCCCTGAAGGCTCGATATATTCTTTCAGTTTTTCCCTTGTACCGTCAGTTGAAAAATCGTCGACAATGATAATTTGTTTTTTTGGATATGGTGAGTTTGTTATGGCATCTATAATTTCGTCAATGGTTAATGACTCATTGAAACAAGGAATGATGATTGAAAGTAACATTGAGGTTCCTCGATAATGCAAACAATGCTGATTCCTTATGTGTCAGGACTAGTGAGATTGTATCCCTGCCTAAGTGAAAAAGCACAAATATAGATTCAAAACTGGCTAAAGAACCGCCTCCAGGCCTGAACAGGTATCATGCCCCGATGTCCTTCACCCCTACCCGAGATCCCAGATACTTGTAGTACCCCCTCCTAATGCTTGTAGCGCAGACCTTAATAACCTATTGAACATGAAAAGGAATCCGAAAGAGCGTCTTCTCCCTGAGGGTCCCAGATAAGACTCGTCCAAGACACCTGGCACGAAATGCGTTAGTGTTTCAGTAACCCCCGTCCCCACACTAATCCCTGACTTACCTACCTCAACGGAGATCACCATGAACTTTCTGAAGACGACCTTCCTGAGTGCCCTGGCCCTGGTAGCCACCCTCGGACTGGCCCAGGCGGCACCCAAGATCGGCTACCCGGCACCCGCATTCAGTGCCGTGGACACCACCGGCAAGACCTGGAGCCTGGCCGAATTGAAGGGTAAACGCGTGATCCTGGAGTGGACGAACGACCAGTGCCCCTATGTAATCAAGCACTATGGTTCGGGCAACATGCAGGCCCTGCAAAAGGAGGCGACCGCTGCCGGCTATATCTGGCTCTCGGTCATTTCCTCCGCCCCCGGGAAGCAGGGGCATGTCAGCCCCGCCGAGGCGGACGCCCTGACCACCAGCCGTGGCGCGGCCCCATCCGCCGTTTTGATCGACAACGGGAGCCTGGGCCGGGCTTATGAGGCCAAAACCACCCCGCACCTCTTCATCATCGACGAGGCTGGTACCTTGGTCTATCGAGGTGGCATCGACGACAAGCCCACGACTGACCCGGCGGACATCGCGGGCGCCAATAACTATGTACGGCAGGCCATGGCCGAACTGGCCTCCGGCAAACCGATCGCCAACCCGGTGACCCGGCCTTATGGCTGTTCGGTAAAGTTCTGACCTCGACCTGACCGTCTCCACCAGTACCCACCCGCGGTCACGAACAGCAGCATGGCCAAAAGGATTTGCGCCCATGCCGAGAGGGTTGGGATCGAGGCCGGTGCCAAGCCCAGATAGGCCGCCAGGGCATCGACACGGCCCCAGCCATAGGTGTTGTTCGGTATTGCGTGGCCAGCGACCCCGCCGCAGTTTTGCGCGGTGGTGAGTGACGTCGAGGTGCTTTCAATTAAGGTCTCAAGGGTATCGACTTGCCCTTTCAGAGCGGGCTGGGCGGAAAGCAGCAAGGCCACCAGGCCGGCCACATGGGGCGCGGCCATGCTGGTGCCACTCCAGCCGCCTTCATAGCCACCCCCGGGTACGCTGGAGCGAATGTTGACCCCGGGCGCGGTCACATTGGGCTTGAGGCGCTGGCTGCCATCCACCGTGACGGGGCCACGGCTACTGAAATCGGCAATCTCGTCGTCGGCATCGGTGGCGCCAATGCTGAAGGATTCCTCGTAAATGCCGGCGGGTTCCTGGACTGTCGAGCACTGCGGCCCTTCGTTGCCGGCGGAATGCACCGTGAGGATGCCGGCCGCGCGGACATTTTGCACAACCAGCCGCAGAATCTCGGGATCGGTGCAGCCCTCGGTGGGCGTGCAACCCCAGGAATTGTTGATGACATCCGGGGCCATGGCGGGATCGGGGTGGTTATCCCCGAGATCGGTGGGCGCGATGAACCATTGGTAGCACTCGGCGTAGGAGGCGGGACTGCCCAAGCCCTCGTTCATGTTCCGGCAGCCAATCCAGCGCGCGGCTGGGGCCATGCCGATTTGATTCCCTACCCCATCGTCTCCCACCATGGTGCCCATGGTGTGGGTGCCATGCCGACTGTCATCACAGGGGGCGGGCGCATCGTGGCCACAGATCCCATTGCCACTGTGGATGGCATCATGCCAGTTGTAATCGTGATCCGCCGTGGCGCCGTCCCAGCCGCGATATTGACGGATGAGCGCGGGGTGATTCCATTGATAGCCGGTATCCTGGCCACCCACCACGACGCCTTGCCCCCTGATGCCCTTTTGCCACAGTTCCGGAGCCGCGATCTTGATGAGGTTCCACTCGATGGTGGTCGCGGTCTTGGCCCGGGGCAGCCAGGGTGACCGGCTCGGCTCCTGGAACCGCACCTGGGGGTTCGGAATAATCCGGGTGACATCCGCCCGTTGGGCGAGGCGTTGGAGCAGCGCCGTGTCGGCCTGTACCCAGATCATGTTGGCGACCCAGAAGGGGCGAAAGCGGGAACCGCTCGCTGTCAGTGCTTGTACCAGGGACCCTTGGGTACGCTCGGCCAGCTCCCGGAGGGTCTCGTAAACATAGGTCGTCTTTTGGAGCTTGGTGGGCAGCAGGGCGGCTGGACCCAGGTCGGCTTGCTCGGCCAGGACGAGCAGAAACTCGATCGGCACCGACGGAGGGGCGGCCAGGAGGTGGGGATCGATCTTAGCCTGCCAGGGGTGATCGGGCGAAAGGGCGGCGGAGGCGGGGGAAGGCGCCCCGAAAGACGCCAGAATAAGCAGGGCGGCCGCTGCGCCAAGGGTGGCGATTTTGCTGAACATGGCGTCCGAACCCAGGTTGGAGGATCTCGACTTCAGCTTACCGATTCCAACCTGGATTCTCCAGGCAAAAAAAACCCGGCTAGCCCAAACGGCGGAATCGCCCAAACGCCGCCCGGCGCTTATTCCGGGCTACGAAACGGCAGATGCCCCTTCATCTCCTCGATGTAGCGGGCCACCCCAACCCGCTCCTGCTGCAGGTGACGGGCGATCATCCGATGGAACCCGGGATCGGCGAGCCAGTGCGCGGACCAGGTGGGAGTGGGCTCGAAGCCGCGCCACACCTTGTGCTCACCCTGGGCCCCGGGCTCGAAGCGTGTGAGGCCATGGCGGATGCAGTAGTCGATCCCCTGGTAGTAGCAGGCCTCGAAGTGGAGGCCGTCGAGTTCCCGGTCGCACCCCCAGTGGCGGCCGTAGAGGGTGTCGGTGCTACGCAGGCAGAGGGCGCCGGCGATCTCGAGCCCTGCTTGGTACGCCAGGATCAGTACCACCTGGTCGCCAAGCCGAGCCCCGATCTCCTGGAAGAAGCCGCGGGTGAGGGTCGGGTAGCCACCGCGGCGGTCGAAGGTCGAGACGTAGAAGCGGTGGAAGTGGGCCCATTGGCTGTCGGTGACCTCACCGCCATGGAGGATCTTGAACTCCACCCCGGCCTCCAGGGCCTTTCGCCGCTCGCGCCGTATCTGTTTGCGCCGCTGAGCGGTGAGCCCGTCGAGAAAGTCATCGAAGTCGCGATAGCCGCGGTTGTACCAGTGGAACTGGCAATCGTTGCGGGGGAGGAAGGGTCGGCCCGCTTCCGTGAGCGCCCTGGCCTGGGGCTCGGTCGGAAAGAGCCAGTGGAGGGAGGAGACGCCGAGAGTACGGGCATGCTCCAGGGCGGCCTCGGTCAGCTGGTCTGATACCGCCGCCATCCAGCGGGCATCCCCCGCGACCCCGCCCTCACCCGCCGCGGGCACCGGGGCGACCAGCATGCGCGGGCCACCGACCGGGCTATAGGGGATCGCGGAGACCAGCTTGGGGTAGTAACGTCCACCGCCCCGCCGATAGGCCTCCGCCCAGGCCCCGTCGAAGACCAGCTCGCCGTAGGAGTTGTGCTTAAGATAGAGCGGCACTGCCCCCACTAGCCGGCCCTGGTCGCGCAGGGTCAGGTGCTGGGGCTCCCAGCCCCACTTGGCGCCCACACAGCCGTGGCGCTCCAGCCCGGCGAGGAAGGCGTGCGAGAGAAAGGGGTTGTGGTCAGGGCCGGCCAGCCGGTCCCACTCCGCGGCGGGTAGCTCTTCGAGTCGCTCGACGACGCTGATCTCCATCCGGCTGGCTCCACGCTTGGGGGTGCATCTCCCAGATCTGAGGCAAGCCCCGCATCACTTCAACCAATAAAAAAAAGCCCGGCTAGCGCCGGGCTTAAAGCTCTTCTCAATGATTGAGAGAGACGAGGAGGACCTGTTTTCTCCGCGAGCGACGGACGCTGCCGCGGAAATCGCCTGGCCACGTCAGGGGCGGCCTTGGCGGAATAGGGGGACCTTCTTGCGGAAGGTCCGGAAGGCATCGCCGGACATCGCTACGACGTCCAGCGGCGCCTATCAGGCTGATCCGGGGCCGGTGGTGACTGGCCCTGGACCCAGCGCGGTCTCTTAATGCATGAAGAGGCCGCCGTTGACCGGGATATTGGCCCCGGTAATGTAGGCCGCTTCGTCCGACGCCAGGAAGGCGATGGCCGCGGCGATCTCCGCCGGTTGCGCCATGCGGCGCATCGGTATGCCGGAGATGATGCTCTCGCGGACGTCGTCACGCATGGCCAGGGTCATGGCGGTCTCGACGTACCCAGGAGACACGGTGTTGACCGTCACGTTCCGGGCGGCGCCTTCCTGGGCCACGGCCATGGTGAAGCCATGCATGCCGGCCTTGGCGGCCGAGTAGTTGGCTTGTCCGAACTGGCCACGCTGGCCATTGACCGAGGAGATGTTGATGATGCGGCCAAAGCCACGCTCCAACATCCCATCCCAAAGCTGGCGGGTCACGTTGAACACCGAGTTCAGGTTGACGTTGATAACCGCTTCCCACTGGGCCTGTTCCATGCGCTTGAAGGTCTTGTCGCGCGTGATGCCGGCACAGTTGACCAACACATCCACGGTGCCCAGGCGTTCGACGACTTCGCCCACCATCCGCTGACTATCCGCGAAGGAGGACACGTCTCCCACCGCCAGCGAAACGTCCAGGCCCTCCGCCTGCCGTGCTACTAACCAGGCATCCGCCTGCTCTTGCTCCGAGGGATGGTAGTTGGCTACCACCCGATGACCGTCCTTCGCCAGACGCTGGCAAATAGCCGTACCGATACCGCCGATTCCACCCGTTACCAGGGCCACACGTGTTGGTTGCGCCATATGAGGAAACTCCCGAATTAGGCCGCCTTGGCGGCGTTCTTTTTCATCTCGGCAGTCAGTTCGGACATGCCGGCCTGGGCCCAGGCGCGGTACTCATCGCGGACTTCGTTGGCCAGCGACATGTTGGTACGGACTTCTTCCATCATGCGCTCGCTGGCTTCCTTGGCCAGTTCGACCTGGGCCTTTACGAACTCATTATAACCCTTGGCCTCGCTGGCGATCTTCATCTGGCGCACGCTTTGCTCCATCATGAGGTTGAGGGCCTCAAGCTGGCGGGCCGCCATCCTCTCCCAGATCTTCAGATTGAGGTCGCCCAGGCTGTTCAGGCGCTCGGCGCCCTTGGTGCCCATCTCGTTCATAGCGGCCAGGTTGTCTTTAGCGGTCATGAGGGTTCTCCTTAGGTTTTAGTTTGTTTTGTGCAATGCAGCATTGCTGCGGTGCACAATAATAATCCTGGCAACGGGTGTCAACTCTTTTTTTGTGCCCGGCTGCCGTGGGGGCCAACCGGAGCCAACCCTGGCTCCCGACCCCCGGAGGGTTCCCTTCAGGGCTTCTTCTCCGTATCCGTCCGCTTTTTGTAGCCCGAGGCGCGCAGAAACTCATTCTGCAGGTCCGACCACATATCGATGTTGCGCTGGGCCAGGCGGGTCATGGCGTCAAAGGGGTTCTCGCCCCAGGTCTCCCGCAATTGATGCTGCTGCTTGACGAAGAAATCAAGGGACTTCTCCATGTAGCGCGACAGCATCCCCTGGAGAGTACCCCCGTAGAAGCGGATGATCTGGGCCAGCATGGGGGCGGTAAAGAGGGGCTCGCCACCGCTCTCCTCCTCCAGCATGATCTGGAGCAGGATGGCACGGGTGATGTCATCGTCGTTGTTGGTGTCCAACACCCGGAAGCCAACGCCTTGCATGACCAGGGCCCGCACATCGGCCAGGGTGACATAGCGGCTAACCTCCGTGTCATAGAGGCGGCGATTGGGGTATTTCTTGATAATGCGTTCGCTGGGCATGGGGAGCGGCTCCGAAGCGGAAGCGGGGTGAGGGAAGGTCAACGCCGGTCTTGCCTCTCGGGGCCGGTGCTCAGGAGAGACGACCGCCAGAGGCGGTGCCATCGGGAGGGACGATCACGATATTTTTACTCATCAGGAAGGTCCTCTCGTTAATATGGCAGCCGGAACTGGCCTTACCGCCGCGGATGCCCGATTCCCTATTCTAAGCTGCTTTTGTTGCAGCGCACAATTTTCCGTGATAGTTTTTCACCACACACCAATGAGGAGAACCCCCCCATGACCGACGACTGGCTGAGCCTTCAGCAAAAATACTGGGAACAGTGGACCGACTTGAGCCGCAAGGCGATGGGCGCCCAAGCCCCCCAAATGAACCCCTGGGAAGGGGCCCTGGATCACTGGTGGAAGGCCTTTGCGCCGGCCGCGCCGGATATGTCCCGCACCTTCATGGAGCGGATGATGGACCAGGGCAAGATGTTTTTCCGCATGGCGGACACCTTTGCCCGCCCCATGCCCCAGTTCGGCGGCAGCCCCACGGATGCCTGGTCGCACATGACCAAGGCCCTCAACGACATGCAGAAGGCCTTTTCCGGCGGCCAGGAGCAGGGTGACCAGGCCCTGCACAAGATGATGGCCTTCTGGGAACTGCCCTACGACAACTGGCAGCGCATGGCTTCCTCCATGAGTCCCATGCCTGGCGACCTGTTGCGCAACATGCCCCATGCCGCGGGCAGCACCGTCGACAAGGTCCTTTCCGCCCCTGGTCTGGGTTATACCCGCGAGGAGCAGTCTCAATATCAGGACTTGATGCGGCGCAGCGTGGCCTATCAAAAGGCCCTGCAAGAGTACATGTCGATTTTCTCGCAGATGGGCGTCAAGTCGGTCAACCGCATGCGCGAGGTCCTGGAGCAGATGCAGGCCTCGGGCAAGTCCATCGATACCGCGCGCGGCCTCTATGACACCTGGGTCGGTTGCTGCGAGGACGTTTACGCCCAAGAGGTCAAGAGCCCGGACTATGCCCGTATCCACGGCGACCTGGTCAACGCCCAGATGGCCCTGAAGCAACGCATGTCCATCATGGTGGACGAGACCCTGGGCGGCATGAATATGCCGACCCGTGGCGAACTGCGCACCCTTCAGGACCGCGTCCAGCAGAGCCGCCGCGAGAACAAGATGCTGCGCAAGGAGCTGCATGCCCTGCAACTCCAGGTCGCCGCCCTGACCGGCGCGGGCACCGGCGCGCCCGCCGCGGTGCCCGCGGTAGCGGATGCCGCCGCGCCCGAAAGGCGCCCCGTGATCCGCAAGAAGCCCGTCCCGTCCACGCCCGCGGAACAGTGAGCCCCGGAGGAAACACCCGATGATGACACCCATTAATATCCGTCCCGACAAACTCTCCGAGGAAATGCTCGACTTCAGCCGTAAGCTGGGCAAGGGCATGGAGAATCTGCTGAACGCCGACAAGATCGACACCGGAGTCAGCCCCCGCGATCCCGTGTACCAGGAAGACAAGCTGGTGCTCTATCGCTATCGCGCCCACGAGGGCGTCAAGCGCAATCCCGTGCCCCTGCTGATCGTCTATGCCCTGGTCAATCGGCCCTACATGGCGGACATTCAGGAAGACAGGTCCACCATCAAGGGCCTGCTGGCCACGGGTCAGGACGTCTATCTCATCGATTGGGGCTACCCGGATCATGCCGACCGCTCCCTGACCATCGACGACTATCTCAACAACTACCTCGACAACTGCGTCGATTTCATTCGGGAGTCCCACGGCCTGGACGCCATCAACATCCTGGGCATCTGCCAGGGTGGGGCCTTCAGCCTCTGCTACAGCGCCATGCACCCGGAGAAGGTCCGCAACCTGGTCACCATGGTCACCCCGGTGGACTTCCAGACCCCGGACAACC
>JADZBU010000164.1 GCA_020851955.1 Chromatiaceae bacterium
GCTCCAGGTCATCGAGCAGAATTTCGACTTTGATCTGCTCACCCCGGGCAAGCTGCTGGAGAAGTACGTCGGCCGCCCCGTCGGGGTCATCAAGGTCCACCCCACCACCGGCGAGGAGACCGAGGAGGAGGCCACCGTGCTCGCCGCCGCCGAGGGGACCGTGCTGCGCATCGGTGACCGCATCGAGACCGGTCAGCCCGGTCGCATCGTCTTTCGGGAACTGCCGCCCAACCTGCGCGACCGCCCGACCCTGGTCATGAAGCTGGACAATGGCCTGGCCGACCCCCAGGAACTGGAGTTGTCCTACCTGACGGCGGGTCTGTCCTGGAAGGCGGATTATGTCGGGGAACTCGCCGCCGACGACAGCCATCTCGATCTCACCGGCTGGGTTACCCTCAACAACACCAGCGGCACCCCTTACCGCAATGCCCAACTCCAACTCGTCGCCGGGGATGTCAATCGGGTGCGGGACCTGCCCAGCCCGGCCATGGCAAAGGAGGGCATGCGCATGATGGCCGCCGCGGCTCCCATGATGGAGGAGGAGGCCCTGTTCGAATATCACCTCTACAGTCTGGCCCAGCCCACCACTATCGCCGACAACCAGTCCAAGCAGGTGGCCCTGCTAGCGGCGCAAAACATTCCCGCGCGTAAGGAGCTGATCTTCATGGGCCACGATTACTACTATCGCGCCCAGCAAGGCGAGATCGGCGTCAAGCTCAAGGCCAGCGTCTTCCTGGAAATCGACAACCGCGAAGAGGCCAACCTGGGTTTACCCCTGCCCAAGGGCGTGGTCCGCATCTACAAGCAGGATTCCCAGGGCAAGGCCCAGTTCGTGGGCGAGGATCGCATCGACCACACCCCCAAAAACGAGACCCTGCGCCTCAAGCTCGGCGAGGCCTTTGACGTGACCGCCGACAAGACCCAGACCGACTTCGTCAAGCTCTCCGGGACGGGGCCCTGGCAGTACCAGTTCGAGACCGCCTACCGCCTGCGCCTGCGCAACGCCAAGCCGGAAGCCGTCACGGTCAAGGTCCGGGAACCCATCCCCGGTGATTGGAAGCTGCTGGAATCCAGTCATCCGCCGCAGAAGGTCAGCGCCAACCTGGCCGAGTGGGAGATCAAGATCCCGGCCGAGGGGGAGACGGTGCTTACATATCGGGTGCGGGTACGGTTCTAACGGCAAGGCTCCCCAAGGCGTCTTGTCGGAAAACCTGCGGTTGCATGAGGAGTCGCAAGTTTACCGTCAAGCCCAAAGGGAGCGGTCAGGTGCCCAGTGTTAGGCCTCGGCCGCCTCGGCTAACACCTTGGCAGCCCATTGGTTCAAGCTGGTCCCCTGGGCACGGGATGCCACGAGCACGGCTTGATGCACCTCGGGTGGGATTCGCAGCATGAGATTGCCACTTGCCTGCTTTTTGACCGGCACGCCATCTTTCTCGCACATATCCTTGAATACCCGAAGGCTGATTTCGCCCTCTTTGCGTAACCCTTCCACGTCCTTGGCGTAAAAGTCCGCGCCACCATTCAAGCCCATGAATTCACCCCGAAACATCTCGATGTCGGGGTCATAGGCGATAACCGCCATGTAGCCATCAATGATCATGTTATTCATGGTGTTACCCCATATTCTTCAAGCCATCGCTGCAAATTCACCACCTTCCTTGCTTCCCGTCCCGCCATAGGGCATCAGGAGGCTCAATCCTCCGGCCGCATGTGCGGGAAGAGCAGAACATCGCGAATAGAAGCGGAATCCGTGAAGAGCATGACCAGGCGGTCGATGCCAATGCCCTCGCCGGCGGTGGGGGGCATGCCATGTTCCAGGGCGCGCACATAGTCGGCGTCGAAATGCATGGCCTCCTCGTCGCCGGCGTCCTTTTCCTCCACCTGCTTCCGGAACCGCTCGGCCTGGTCCTCGGCGTCATTCAACTCCGAAAAGCCATTGGCCAGCTCACGGCCGCCGACGTAAAACTCGAAACGGTCGGTGACGAAGGGGTCCTGATCGTTGCGCCGCGCCAGGGGCGAGACCTCGGTCGGGTACTGGGTGATAAAGGTCGGGTCCTTGAGCTGGTGCTCGGCCACCTTGTCGAAGATTTCCATCTGCACCTTGCCCAACCCCCAACTGGGTTTGAAGGTGAGTCCTAGCCGCCGGGCCAGGGCGCGGGCCGGCTCCAGGCTGTCGATATCCTCGGGCGCTATGTCCTCGCCATAACGCAGGATGGCCTCCCGCACCGTCACGCGCGTGAAGGGCCGGCCAAAGTCATAGGTCTCCCCCTGATACGGGACCTGGGTCGAACCCGTCACCTCCTGGGCCATGCCGCGCAGCAGGTCCTCGGTCAAATCCATCAAATCCTCGTAATCCGCGTAGGCCTCGTAGAACTCGACCATGGTGAACTCGGGATTGTGGCGGGTGGAGAGGCCCTCGTTGCGGAAGTTACGATTGATTTCATAGACCTTTTCGAAGCCGCCCACCACCAGCCGTTTGAGATAGAGCTCCGGGGCGATGCGCAGGAATAGCTGCATGTCCAGGGCGTGGTGATGGGTGACAAAGGGCCGTGCCGCCGCGCCGCCGGGGATCACCTGCATCATGGGCGTCTCCACCTCCAGGTAGCCGCGGCGGTCCAGATAGCCGCGCAGATACTGGATGATGCGGGTGCGGGCCCGGAAGGTCTTGCGGGCGCACTCGTTCATGATGAGGTCCAGGTAGCGCTGACGATATTTGCTTTCCTGGTGAGTCAGGCCGTGGAACTTCTCCGGCAGGGGCCGCAGGGCTTTGGTGAGGAGACGCAGGGTCTCGACGCGGATCGACAACTCGCCGGTCTTGGTCTTGAAGAGAACGCCCTCGGCGCCGAGGATGTCCCCCAAGTCCAGATCGCGCTTGAACCAGCCATAATCCTCCTCGCCCAGGGTGTCGCGCTGGACGAACAACTGAATTTTGCCCGACATATCCTGGAGATGCACGAAACTGGCCTTGCCCATGACCCGCCGGCTCATGAGCCGCCCGGCGACCTTGACCCTCAGGCTCAGGGCCTCTAGTTCCTCCGGCTCCCGGTCGCCGTACTCCGCCAGCAGCTCCCCCGCCACCACGTTGCGGCGAAAATCATTGGGAAAGGCAATGCCGTTCTCGCGCAGGGCGCGCAGCTTCTCCCGCCGCTGGGCGATGAGCTTGTTTTCGTCGAGGGCTTGTTCCGGGTTGTTCATGGGAATCCGTAATTTTTGCAGGCTCTTGCCTGGGACATGGCTGATGGGGTTTGTCGCCGGCTCGGGTCCCGGCGGTGACAAGCTGGGCATTATGGCCCAGAAGCGACCTTGGGCTCTAATGATCAGGGGCCCGGTCAGCGGCGCTGAGTCTGATCTTAACGCCCGGATCTCCGTCTCATCCCGACCGAGGGTGGAACCGGAGTAGCTCGGCGCCCAAAATTTCAAACCCGCGAACTTGCGGGGGTGTTCGCCCTACACGCGGGCTAGATAGACGGCAAGCTTGCCCTAGCTGAAGTAAACCACTCGTGTCACCGCCTATTTCGGCGGAATTACGATCAAAATTGAGAGTATGGTCTGCCATCAAATGGCCACCCAGCACTACCCTTTTCTTCTGTGCGGTTAACATTCTAACCACCTCGCCCAGATGAAAGCGTGTCTGCGCGGACGGCGTCTTGCGACTGCACTTAGGGATAAAGACCAAATGGTATTTGCACTCCGATTGGGGGTGTCTTAGGCTCTCGACTTCATCCATCAAAATTTGTCCTGAGTTGTTTGCTTGGCAGCTCACAAGGGTGGAGTGTCCTTGATGGACTCCTTGAAATGTCCAACTGCCAGGGTCTCCACGGCAGAGCAGGAAGTTTTCCATTCTTCATCAGTGTTGAGCCAATTGTGAAGACTTTCTGCCCATCTGCCAGGATCACCAGGTACTTTTCAATGGGGAGAATCGTGGAAATTTGGAGTTCTATAAAACCCAACCTCAACCGCCCACTCCGACGCCCCCTCGCGCTTCGGGGCCAAGATGGAAGAGATCGTCTACCACTATCACCGGGACATGGCCTACCAGGAACTTCTGGGTATGTCCTTCAATAAGCTGACTGCCCAGAGAGAGCAGCGTCAGGCCACCCTCGACCGGCTTGGCAGGCAGTTTTTCTTCCAAGGCCAAATCGACCCACAAGACCCCGAGGCGGCGGCGCTTATGCAGCAGGCGCCCGACAGCTGGGAGAACATCCTCGAGAGTTACGCCCATGACAAGCTAAGCGACTGGCTGCGGGAACGGGTACAGCCAAGCCTGGAACAACAGGCCCTAGAGTTGTTCCGGCCCGAGGAGCGCCAGCAACTGGAGCTGATGCGCGGTCTGGCCCAGGATGCCCCCAAGAACCCGAGGATCAAGGCAATCTACCAACGCCTGGCCGGCGAGAACACCGAGCTGCTGCGGCGCTACGAAAATGCCTTCAGCCGGGTTTCGCGCCCCCTGCGCGCTGTCGAAACCGCCATCACTCGCCAGAAGACCACCCTCGACCCCAGCGCCGGGCGGGCCGAGCGCGCCCTGGGTCAGCAGGCCGAGGCCGACTACGACACCGAGGGCTTCGGCTCCGACCTGGCCTTCGCCGATCAGCGCCAGCTCAACCCTGGGCACTCCGAGCAGGAGACCAGCAACGACTACCGGCTCCAGCCGGGCGGTAAGGCGTGGAAGAGCCTGGACGCCAGTCTGCGCGACCGTCCCGACCTGCCCCCGGCCCTGTACCAGGAGGGCCAGCAGCGCCGCTGGGAGCGCCAGGTTATCGAGGAGCTGCCGACCGAGGCCCAGGAGGCGTACAAGGCCCTCTACGCGCCCGAGTCGGCGGTGGACAAGAAGTGGCGGGACGCCACTAAGGCCGGTGAACTCACCCCGGAACAGCAGGCGGAGCGTAAGGTCGAGGAGGCCGCCGCCGACGAGCAGGTGCAGGCCAACCTGGCGGCCTGGCGCGAGGCGCGGGACACTGAACGTAACCCCGACGATGAGTGGGGCCAGAAGCTCAACAACACCGACCTGCGCCCGGTGCCGCTGCGGCGCATGGTCGAGGAGGAGTACGCGCCCGAGGACGAGCAGCGGCTCGCGACGATTATCCAGCGTGACTTCCTGAGCCGGGAGAAGCCCGAGGTTCAGGCGCGCTACGCGGACGATCCCATCGCTTATGCCGAGGACTACGAGGTCCTCAACAAGCCCAAGATGCCCGCTGTCATCAGTGGCCGCGACGAGCTGACTCCGACGCGCCGGGAGCTGGTGCCGGAGCTGAAGCCGCGTGAGCGCGCTGCTATCGCGCAGAAAGAGGCCGGCCTGGCTTCGCTTGAGGAAGACTACACGTGGCTGGACAAGAAGACGGCGGGATTCCGCCCTGAGCAGAAGAGTGTCATCGCCGAACACCGAAAGCTGCGTAACGCGGCGCAGGAGTCTATTGCCACGCCAGAGGCAAAGGAGCGTCAGCGCGCAGAGGCCAAGGCTTTCTACGAGCAGCACAAGGAGACGCTGGACGCTTCGCAGAGGCTGGAAGAGGCGCGCCTGGACTTGGACGAAGCCTCTCGCGAGCTGAATGAAAACCTCAAGGACCTCAACCGCAGGGCCAACCCCGTCATCACGGATCGGCCTAGGACCTACGAGCTCAAAGGGGAAGACCAGTCTACCGGGGCCAAAGCCCAAAGAGCGGAGTTCGCCCGTAAACGTATCCCGATTGAACAGTACAACGTCCAGCAGAAGAAGTGGGTGAAGAAGGCCATCGACCCCATGCAGCTGGTCATCCAGGAGATGTCCCACAAGAAGAACTTCTCGGCGGACCCGGACAAGTTTGTCGACGAAGTGGCGGCGGCCCTTGAGTCAGGCCTGGCGGGTATCCTGTACAACAAGTCCTTGGGTATTCGCCTCGACACCGAGGACGGGACCAAAGTCCGGCGCCCTATGCGCTGGCAGTATCAGCCCGGCGGTGCGGTGCTCAGTACCGCCGAGACCATCGACATTGACCCCGAGACCATCATCTACACCCGCAAGGGCGGCGGGCTCCAGCTGCGCTGGAAAGACCTGAACGTCAAGGGCAGCGAGCGCATGAAGCGCATCCTGTCCGGGCTGGGGCAGCGCTATAAGCAGGCCCCGAGTGACGAGGCCCGCGAGGCGATTACCGCCACGGCGGAGTCCGTGAAACAAGACATGCGCCTGACGGTCGACGGGGCTGGTCAGGTGGCCGCGCGGGAAGAACAACTGGCGCGTAAGCGCCTGGCCAATGACCCCGCCGCCCTGGACACTGAGATCCGGCGCATCGAACAACAGCGCAAGTCTGATCTGCGCGCCATCGGCGCGGAGCGCGGTAAGGAGCGCTGGCTGTCCGAGCAGGACGGTAGCGCCGTGCAGGAGATGGGCGACGGGCTGGAGACCACGGCGGGCGAGGCCCAGCCCCTGCCGCAGAACCAGAGTAATAAGTGGGTCGACAACATGGCCCGCGACCCAGGGCCTTACGCCCCTGATAAACGCGGGGCTTTGTCCGCCCAAGAGCCGACGCGCTGGGCGCCCAAGCCGCTGGGTGTGAAGAAGATCGAAGCCTTCACCAACGCGCAAGGCGTCCAGCACCCGGCCCGAGAAATTCCCAACGGTTACGAGGTCTCCACCAAGGGCGACAAGCGCTTCAGCCAGTTCGGCGCCCGGCTGAAGGATGGACGTAACATCGACACGGCCTTCAAGCAGGCCATGCCCGCGCTGCGCCAGGAGATTCTCCAGCAGGCGACCAAGGCCGAGGCGGAGGACGTGGCCCGGCGTCGGGAGATTGCCCGGAAGAAGGGCCAGGACCCCGAGGCGATCCAGCCGCGGGAGATCGTCGAGCGAGAGCCCACGCCCAAGGAGGTCTACCCGGTCTACAAGGCCCTTTGGGAACAGTGGGCGACGGAGAATCCCGATCAGGTCGAGGACCTGCGCAAGAAGGCCGGTGGCCGGCCCCTGACCGACCAGTTCATGGGCAAGGGTGCCGTTTCCCCGGCCCGCGCCCTGGCGGAGATCCTCGACGAAAGCGCGCCATGCGGTGTCAACCAAAGTCAATACCAAGTCCTACCCGGCCAGAAAGCCCGGCCCAACGCCCCAAGCGGCTTGACCCAGAGTCAGCTGGAGGCCCAATGCCCGGCCAAGGGGACAATCGTCGCCCGGGCAGCTAAGGCCGAGGCGCCCCAGACTCAAGGGCAGACCCCGCTTAAGTCCCCGGCGGGTGAGTTCGGTGTCTATGGTGAGGGACCCGGATATGTCGGCCCACCCGCCATGCCCAAGCCCTACGCCTATCTGCGTCCTTCCGCGCCGCCTGCAGGCCGGCTTGACTCCGACTGGGACCTTATCCCCACTGCGGCCAGCACCATGACCAGCGGCATCGCCCGACGTTCCCTTGCTCAAACTGCTAAGAAAATCCCAACTCCCGTGAACCCTCTGCCTATGACCCCTCAGCACCAGGTGACCCAGGCCCGCGACCGGGCCGCGCCGGTGCGCATTGACCCGAAGCGGGTCACGGCGGAGCGGCTTGATACCCCAGCGGCTCCGCAAGCGCTTGGAGTACAGACACAAGCCCCGGCTTACCAGCCACTGCTCGACGACTACCGGGCTGCCCTGGCGGGACGCGACGCAGCGCGGCATGAGGTCCTGTCTGCGTTGAACCGTAAGCCGGAAACTCAGCTGGCATCAAACACGCGCTTGTTCCAGGCCGAGGAGACGGTCAAGACCCTGCGGACCCTGTTTATCGACCAGTTCGGTAAAGACGCCGAGGCCGCGACGGCGCTGCACGAGCTGGAGAACCCGCCCAATGCCAAGGTCAAGCCCAATACCCAGGTCTCGCCCAACTTCGCCGCGCCCCGGCCCAACCCACGCGCCCTGCCCGCTCAGACGCGCCTTAGCCTCAAGAGTCAGCCTGCGGCAGATCCACTGCAAGGCCAGTCCTACGCAGTGCGTAACCAGTTGGTGATACCTGGCGGCAAGATCCCCTTCACTAACTACCGGCACAGCGTTAATCGTGAAAATATTAATAAAGACGATTTCAATGGAGATGAAAATGAATTCGATATTGATGGTTATGATAAAAACGGATTTAATAGCATTGGGGTAAATCGAAAAGGATATATCTCACCCGCCAAATGGCATGAAATAATATTGACAATCACCCATGCATCGCCCCCAAGTCATGAGAATGAGTGGTCTGCAAAAGAATCATACAATGAATTAAATGACCAGGATCTAGCATTAGCCGGCGAATGGGCTAGTGCTGAAAAAAATAACGACTACACATTGGCCAGGATGCTTTCAGCAAGGACTGCCGAAAAGATTGCTATTAAATTTTATCAATCACTCGGATATGAAGTAGATGATGTTTCCATCAAGCAGCTTATTAAAGCGACTAATAAGCCATTGAGCCATAATTTCGATGATTGGAAATTGTTCGATCTGCTTTTGAATGGCGAAAGAAGCATTGATGTAAAAAACGCCCGTACTTCACTAAATAGTGAAGTTACGTATGTTGAGCATTGCGTAACCAGATTCAAGAAGAATAGAAGCAACCGAGATGTAATCATCGCAGGCATGCTTTCCCCTTACCTTAAATTGCATGATATGCAAAATCCTCAAAATATCCGTTACGATGCCACTATTAAATATCTTGGGGAAACAACAATATCAAAATTCGTCAGACTTGAAGAAATATTCAGCAAGCGTTTTTTAAAAATTTCGATTAATTCAATTAATTTTATTCCAAGGTGGCTATTTGAATTACCAGAAAAATTCTATACAAGAAGAAATCGACAGCGATATATATTACAACAGGTTGCAATTGAACAGATACCAACAATCGCATTTTGCGCCAAAAATGGTTTCAACCCTATCCCAGCATATCTCACGAGTGGCATTAACCTTCCTGATGCCTGGAAAATAGATTTAAGAGACTGGCAAATAGATTTTTACTCCAGAATCCGGCCTGGTGATAACTCCGTGGTCACCATGCCGGTTCTTTTTTTGACACTTCTGGTCCATTTCTTGGAGGCGTTGACGCGAGACAAGCAGTGGAATGAATATAAACCAGAGTTGTATCGACAGCTGCTCTATACAAAATTACCAACAGAAAAAATACCGCAGATGCCACTCGGCATATTTGATCCACTTGGTACGATAGAGATTTTCATAGAAACATTATCCATACTTTGGAACAACAAAGAGCATACAAATCTCAAGGAGTTTAAACTATTTAAATTCAACGGGGTCGGCCTGCTGGAAGGGAAAAGGCTTAATAAGCAAAACCATGAAACCATATTAGCCTACTGCGGTGGTGGCCTTGATCATAACCCCGCCCACCCCCGTCACGCCGCCACCAGCGCCAGCGCCGGCCGCTTGAGCGGGCGCGGGCGTTTTCGGCGCGGGGGTGGCGGCAGATCGACGTGCGCCAGCACCTGCTCGA
>JADZBU010000165.1 GCA_020851955.1 Chromatiaceae bacterium
AGGCCGGCAGCCGCTGAATTACCTGGTGCAAGTGGAAAATGGCGACGCGAATATCTACTTTATCGACGAAACTTCCAAGCTTTACTTTGGACGCATCGACCGCCACGGCTACGCCTCGAATATTAATACCTTCCTTCCCGGTGAAAACCAGCCCGTATTGAATTGCATTTTTGCCCAACTGGATCAGGTACCGGGGCGCTAAGCCGGCCTCGGGATGATGCGGTCAGGCACTCCCGCCCCGCCTCTGGTCGGCCGACCGCCGTGCCGAGCGGTGCCTGGCCTGCGCGGACCAGGCCATTTACCGGTATTCCGATTTTTGTCCAGGTTGCTGGTGCCACCCGGTGGCGTCGGTGGTGGAGAGCCTCGTCATGGCAAGTAAGGCCTTATTGGTAGAGACGGCGACGGGTGAGCGGTTGCCCTTCCTGCGCGGCATCCTGGTGCAGTCGCTGGTGGATGTTGGCATCTCTTTCACCCAGGCCTATGCCATTGCCAATCGCCTCCGCAATCAGTTGGATGGCGATACCGAGGTCATGTCCACCCATGAATTGCGGCGCCTGGTGGGCGAGGAACTGGAGCGTCGCTTCGGCACCCAGATCCGTGGCGACTATGATGCCGGTGGTGGGGTGTCACGGGTCGTGGTGCGCCGCCAGGAGGGGTCCGAGCCCTTTTCCACCGGCGTCCTGGCGCGCCATCTGGAGGGCTGCGGCATCCGTTCCGAGGTGGCTGCCCGGGGCGCCGCCCTGGTCCACGCCAGCCTGCGCGAGCAGGGCGTCAATCAGGTCGGGCGCAAGGAACTGCGGCAAGTGGTCTATGCCACCCTCAAGTCCGGGGGCTTCAAGGATGCGGGCAACCGCTTCCTGTCGCGCTGCCACTTCAATGATAGCGGCGAGCCCCTCATCATCCTGCTGGGCGGCGCCACCGGGACCGGCAAGAGCACCCTGGCCACCCGCCTGGCCTACCTGCTGGATATCGTCCGCACCCAGTCCACGGACATGATGCGCGAGATCATCCGCTGTTATCTGGTGCCCCATGTGGCGCCCACCCTGGGCTATTCCAGTTTCGACGCCTGGCGGGGCCTGCCCCAGGTGGAAGGGTCGGCGGCCTCCGCCCAGGACCCGGTCATAGCGGGATTTCTGGCCCAGTTCGGCACGGTCCGCGTGGCCCTGGAGGCGACCATTGCCCGCGCCGTCAAGGAACGGACCGACCTTATCGTCGATGGCGTGCATGTGATGCCGACCTATCTGGACCTGGCCGAGGTGCGGTCCAAGTCCGTGCTGGTGCCCCTGGTGCTGGCGGTGACGACGCGTAAGCGGCTGGACGAGCAGTTCAAGCGCCGCAGCCGCGAGGCCCCGGATCGCGACTCCGATCGTCATCGCGAGATGCTGTCCGAGATCTGGACCCTGCAAACCTTCATGGTCGATCAGGCCCAGAAGGCGGATATTCCGGTCCTGGTGAACTGGGATATGAACGAGACGGTGGACCAGGTCATGGACGAAGTCATGCGCCGTATCGGCGAGCGCTTCCCCCCCGATCCCGAGGCCCTGGCATGAGGTGGACCCTGGCCAAGATGGGGGACTGGCTTGACGAGGCGGCGGCCTTCTGGCGTAGCTATGGCCCCATCTTCGTGGTGGCCTTGCTGGGCGCCTTGGGGACCTGGCTGGTCTCGGCGCGGATCGCCGACCTGGAAAATCAGCGGCACTTCGCCGCCTTCTCCGAGGCCGCCCGGGATCGTTTACTGGTGATCCAGCGGGAGCTGGACTACTCCCTGGGTCTGGTGCAGGATTTGGGCGGCTTCTTCGATGCCGCCTCCATGGTCACGCGGCGGCAGTTCCGCGAATTCG
Source organism: Chromatiaceae bacterium (assembly GCA_020851955.1). Lineage (GTDB taxonomy): Bacteria > Pseudomonadota > Gammaproteobacteria > Chromatiales > Chromatiaceae > M0108. The sequence continues at coordinate 1,842 of JADZBU010000165.1, forward strand.
TCGGTCCGACCCTCAAGCGCAACCGCATCATCCAGACGCTGCAATGGGCGCCTCGGGTGACGGACGACCAGCGCCGGGACTTCGTCGCCCGGGTTCGCCCCCGGATACCGCGCTTCCAGATCCAGGATCAGGCCGCCAATGGCGAGAGCCGGACGGCGCCCGAGCGCCCCGTCCATTTTCCCATTCTTTACGTGCAGCCCTACCCGGAGAACACTTCCCTGCTGGGCCTGGACCTGGCGGGCATGCCCCGGGTGCTGCCTCTCTTGCTGAAGGCGGCGGAGCTGCGCACCCTGGTGGTGGGCGAGCCTGAATCCCGGAATGACCCGGACGGGGAAAGCCACTTCGCCATTTATCGCCCCGTCTTTACCCGGGCCGAAGAGATCGAAGGGCTGGAGACGCCGAATGATGCCGATGCCGAGCCGGTGGGCATCGAGGAGCAGGAGGTGCGCGGCTTTGTCATCGGCGTCTTCCGGTTTGGCGAACTCATCGACGAGGCCATGACCAGCCTGGGTCCCAGCGGCGTGGACATCGCCTTCTGGTCCCAGGAGGGCACTGAGGAGCGGCATCTCTTCTATGTCCATCAGTCCCGGGTCCGGGACGGGGCGGCCGGGCGGCCGGACCCCGCCGGGGAACCCATCGCCACTTCCTACGAGGGCCAGGTTCGGGCCGGGGACCTGACCTGGACCCTGGTTTGTACCCCGGTGCCCGGCGCCTTCCAGACCAAGGGCTGGGGGGCCTGGCTCATCCCCCTCATGGGCCTGGTCTTTACCCTGCTGACCTGTGTCTATCTGCTGGCGCTCACCGGGCGGGACCGTCAGGTACGGCGGCTGGTGGCGGAGCGCACCCTGGAGTTATCCCGCGCCAACGAGGCCCTCAACGTCGAGATCGCCGAGCGCTGTCGGGCGGAGCAGGCTCTGCAGTGCCTTAACATGACCCTCGAACACCGGGTGGAGCGGCGGACCTTCGAGTCCGAGCGGCGGGCACGGGACCTGGAGCAGTTCGCCTATGTCGCCTCCCATGATCTCAAGGCGCCTCTGCGCGGCATTGCCAACCTGTCGGAATGGCTCAAGGAGGATCTCCAGGACCGGCTGACCCCCGAGACCCAGGAACAGCTGGATCTGCTGCGCGACCGGGTGGCGCGCATGAACGCCCTCATCGAGGGGCTCCTGGAATATTCCCGTATCGGCCGGGTGGCGGGGAGTCTGGAGGAGGTGAACGTGGGCTCCCTGGTGGCGGAGGTCGTGGATACCCTGGCCCCGCCCCGCCATTTCCGAATCAAGATTGC
>JADZBU010000166.1 GCA_020851955.1 Chromatiaceae bacterium
GCCCATCGGATAGCCAGTCAGGTTTCATCGTCAACTCCTCAATACAGAATCAATTTATAATAGTATAGAACTCCTCTTCTGTTCCTCAAGGTCGAACGTGTGGTTTTAACGAATAAAACGGCTATATATTCGCGCCGCGCCTTCAATGAAGCCGCCTCGGTGGAGGCGGATAAAACTTGCTGATGGCGATCCGGGGGCCACACGTCATAGGTCCTTCAATGAAGCCGCCTCGGTGGAGGCGGATAAAACAATGAAGGGAAATTGGGCCGCGGCGACCTTGAGCTTCCTTCAATGAAGCCGCCTCGGTTGAGGCGGATAAAACGCCCTTGATCTTGGTCTGATCCATGCCCTCCAGGCCCCTTCAATGAAGCCGCCTCGGTGGAGGCGGATAAAACATCCGCACGGGCGGGGGCGAGAACCCGCCGCAATGCCTTCAATGAAGCCGCATCGGTGGAGGCGGATAAAACGTTGCCCACGCCGGCGATGGTGGCGGCGGCCTTGTTCCTTCAATGAAGCCGCCTCGGTGGAGGCGGATAAAACACTGGCCCGCCTCAATCAACTCGGCTGGCGCCACCTCCTTCAATGAAGCCGCCTCGGTGGAGGCGGATAAAACCCTCGCCGCCCAGCCGAGCAAGGGGATCAAATGATGCCTTCAATGAAGCCGCCTCGGTGGAGGCGGATAAAACGCGGCGCGCCGATGTCGAAGCGGTGAAGCATTTCCTCCTTCAATGAAGCCGCCTCGGTGGAGGCGGATAAAACCGTCGGCGGTCTGAGCGACGACGACGTAGCACGCGATCCTTCAATGAAGCCGCCTCGGTGGAGGCGGATAAAACGGCTTCACCCCCGTCATCCGTCCCAACGGCCTCCTCCTTCAATGAAGCCGCCTCGGTGGAGGCGGATAAAACGCCAATGTCGCCCGGCTGGATGGCGGTGTCCGCTACCTTCAATGAAGCCGCCTCGGTGGAGGCGGATAAAACTCCGCGCGGTTATCCGACTGATCTAGAGATGGTTTCAGCCGGCCTTGCGCGAACCTCTCGCTACGGTAAGACCAACCCCGCCAAACGGCGAATACACGCGCATCAAACGATTATAAAACCAGATGCTTGGGTATGGCGCGAACCCCCGGCCATTTTCTCATCACTAGCGGTTCGCGGGACTTCGCTGGCCCACCCCAGTCGCCCTGATGAAACATGGGTCTGGAGGTAACGCGCGAACCTAGTCCTCACGCCCAAGGCTTGTCGGTCGGCGGCGCCAAGTCCGTCGAGGCCGAGCAGCAGCGCTCGGATGTCCGGGTAGTCCAGCCACTCGGACCAGGTGGGGTAACGAAGACCGCCCGACCAGCCCAGGGTCCTGCCATTGATCGTTGGGAACAGGGGCAGGGCTTCCCATCCGAGCCAGTAAGCCCCCAGGACCCCCATCTTGGGGGCATTCTCCACCTTGCTACCAATGGCCGCCGAGTCGATCCGGGCCGCCGCATCCCAGCCCCAGGCAACGCAGTCCAGATCCTCATAGCGCCATGGACCCACCAGTGCCTCGATGACCTTGTCCCGGATGTCGCACCGGATCAGGGCCTTCAGCACCCTGCGCGCTCACCATGTCGTAATCGCCAGGGCGGATTTTGAGACTGGTCGCGCTCATGCCGGTCGCGGTCTGACTGCCGTAAGCCAGCGCCCATTCGCCGGGAAGCTGCTTGAGTGCTTCCCAGGCGGCCTCATTCATCTTGCCGCCGAGCTTAGGCTTGAACTGGACCTCGGGTGAATTGAGCCGCTCGGCAGGGAGGGCCGCCAGCGCCGCGATAGGTTCGCCCTGGTAATCCAGCTCCGGGATGTCACCGTCCCAGCGCAACCGAGCGCCGGTTAAGAGGCGCAGGGCGCCGCAGGCGGCCATCCAGGCGATGGGGTTATCAGCTTGTAGTCCGGTCAGTTTCATCCGTCTGCTCCTCCGCACTAACCTGCCAATCCGCAAGCCGGACCAGCGCCTCCAGATAGGCGAGACCCCACCAGCCGTGTTGCTGGTGCAGGTACTGGAACTGAGTCGCCCAGCCGCCGAGCTGACGCCACAGCCCCGGATCGGGAGCAACCGGGAACCGGGGCCGACCGTGCCCGTGATGGCTGCCAACCAGATGCTTGACTAGGGGATCGCCGCTCATGTGCGCGGCGGAGTTCATCTCGTGCCGCCAACCCCGGGGCAGGGATAACCAGGGATCATCGCCCCTGGGACCCTTGGCCAGGGGGCGGTCCCGGTCAGCGCCGAGCTTGGCCTGCCAGCGCGGGTCCTGTTTGCCGAGGTCGTGTCCAGCTCCGGCCCGGGCGATGACATTGCAAAGTTCAATCGGCAGCCCAGCTTCGGCCGCCAGAAAACGTGCCCGCTCACCGACGGCACGGAGATGGTCGCGTAGCAGGATGGGCCGGATGCCTGCCTCACTGGTGGCTGCGAAGGAGGCCAGGACCAGAGCGCCCCCGGGATAAGCGAGCACCCGTCCCGGCTTGGCCATTCCCGCTGCTTGGGCTAGCGCACGCCAATCGGTGTCCTGGGGACCAGTTAGGCGGATTCGTTCCGCGGTGTCGCCATAGTCGCTAACCGGCGCGGTACTCCGTGGGTGCCAGCCAAAACGATCACAGCCGCCGGCCTCGGCCGGCAGCACCAGGGTGTCGCCTGGTTTCACCCGGTTTAGTTCAATCCATTCGGCACTGGTGCCATCCCAGCGCAGGACCTGGTCCACTTCCAGGCTACAGAACTCCCAGACGGGGACTTCGAGGATCTCTCGCTGGACCGGCGGTGCCAGTTCCAGGGTCTGGATGCCAGCATCTCGACGCCAGCAGACAAAGACATTCGTCTCTGGCTCGGAATAGCCATGGAGCCAGGGCGAGGGGTCGATGCCCTGCTTGACGGAGGTGCAAGCCAGCAGGTCCAGATGGATGGCGAGCAGATCCGGCGAAGGCGTGGGTGGCTCGGGCAGGGCTGGATGCCGGTCCAGGGCCCGGATGCCAAAGTCGCGCACCTTGTGTTTCTTGAGCCATTTGCGGGCCTCCTCCGCCCCTTCGCGGTACAGGGAGCCTTGAGATCGGGTGCCGCGTTGGTTTTCCCGGGCACGGCGGTTTTTCTCCTTGTCGCTCAAGGGGCGATGGACGATGACCAGGGGCGCGGTTGCCAGTTCGCCTAACCGATTGAGCCGGCCAGCCCGTTGGCGGAGCGCGGAAAGCGGGGCGCTCTCGGTCACCAAGGCATCGAAGTCCAGGTCGGCACCGACCTCGATAGTCTGGGTGGCAACGACGAAGAGGGGGGTGCGGCCTGTCCGGGAGCCAGCCGACATCCTGGGCAGATATTCAGCGAGTAGGGCGTCGCGGTCCGCGGGTCGGACCCGTCCTATGAGCAGGACGGACTCCTCCTCCGCGCATAAGGCCGTGAAAACGGCGCGGGCATCCCGCACGGTATTGGCCATGACACCAATGACCCCCGCTCCCTGCCGGCGGAGCCGGCGGGCCTCCTGAATAAGGGCTGGGGCCAGGTCGTCGTCAGGTTCGATATCACGGATCTCCAGGGGCTTGGGGCGGTTCAGGCGGGCGCCAAGAACCGGATGGGCGTAGTCTGCCGCCGTGAGCCCCAATACCTTGTCACCCTCCCAGGTGGCCGACATGACCAGAACCCGGAAGGGCAACGGGGAGTCCGCGCCCCGCAGAGTCTGTACCTGGGTCAGGGTGCGCAGCAGGGGTTGGGCGATATGCACCTCGTCCAGGATCCATAGGGCGTCATTGCCCAGCAGCGCGGCGTGGATGGGGGCAACTTGATGGGATACGCCGTAACCGCTGAACAGCAGGCGACTGCCGGCCTGGTCCACCGTGCTGGCGATGATCGCCGGACGCAGGGGATCGACCCAGGTGTCATCGATAGTAATACCGCCACGCAGGGTGACCACGGCGGGCGATCGCTTGGAAGCTCGGACGAGATGGCAAGCATAAAGGGCGGTTGAATCGACGATCAGCCGGCGGTCCACCACATAAACCAACCGGCGGGGGACCTCGAGATCCTGATCCAGGGCCCAGAGCCAGACGGCCACCACGCCCGTTTTACCCGCCCCCGTCGGGGCCGTCAGGGCGGCAGGCCAGTCGCCATCGGCAACCCGTTGGGCGAGCGCGGCCTGCCAGGGAAAGGGGGTGTGGCCCTCATGGCGGGCCTGATACCAGAGGGGGAAGTCCATCACTTGTCCTCCGGGCGCAAAAGCCCCAGGCCAAAGTAGCGCCCACGCCCGACCAGCATGGGGCCCCGCACGGGGTCGGTGAAATGCAATCGGGCATGGGTTCGATGACCGGGACCCCGGGCGATGAAGGATCTCGCGGACGGTACGCCTCTCATCGGCCAGTCCGGCAGTTCGATGGTCTGTGGAAATGGAAAGCCGGCCCGGGTCACGGAGTCGGCGACAAGCCCCTCGACCGCTTGCCCGCGTTTGGGGTGCCGGTCCAGGACGATGGGAGTCACGGTGGTCCAAACCTTGGCCGGACGCGACCAGGTGCGCGGGTCTATGCCATGGAGCCTGTCGGTGGCGGCAGGCCGGCGTACCGGGAGGATGCCAACCCGATCAACTCGGGACAAAGGTAGAACACAGGCCGTCCGCTCCTCCTCGCTGGCGTGCCTGGGGAGAACCATGCCAATACCCAGTACCGCCCCTCGCGCCCAGGGATGTCCGACATCCGGCAGGGTCACCCAAGCGGCATGATCCGCCGCCGATGAGGTGACCTCGTGACCATGAAGCATGGCTGGCAGGGGCTCGGGGGCCAGGCTCATGGTCGCTAGGCGTAATGACTCCCCCAGCAAGGCGGCGTGGTGCAACTCACCATGGAGGGGCCTGAGGATAAACATCTCTCCCCAGGGTGACGACCAGATGCGTTGGTCGGTGTAGCCGACTCTTGTCGCCGTGGGCGCTCGTCGTCCGGCCGCATGAGCTGCCAGTAGGGCCATGAGCCGGCCAGGGCTGGGAACCCGGAGGAGTTCCTCCCCATGGGGATCCGGCAGTAGCTGGGTCAAGTTCTCGTTCGGTGACGGGGAAAGCGAAATGCTGACCGGGGAGTCCGAGCGGCCCAGATAGCCGACACCAGCCAGGATAGGACCAAGCCAGCCCGCCAGATCAGGGGGGGCTTCTGGCCAGCTCATATAGACAGGATGGGTGACTCTTGCCTCGGGGCGGGCACGTTCGACGGCTTGACGCTTGCCAGCGACAGTAAAGGCACCAGGAACATAGTTGATGCCGGTATGGATCAGCTCCGCCATGCCACACCACAGTGCCGGGGCGGCCTCTAAGGCTTGGAGTGGCGCTGGGTCGACGCCCTGCTCGCAGGCGCTGGCAACGAGAGCCTGAAAGACCCGGTCCGGGGCCGGCGGGTACTCGGGATGATCCGGCGCCGTCGGTTCAGCCGCCCGATAAACACCGTGCGGGAAGTCGATGCGCAGAGTGATCATAGCGAGGCATTGCGGATATCGAGGAGACCCTTGGAGGGGGTAAACAGGACGGGTGGGTGTAGGCGCACCTTTTTCACCTGGGCTCGCAGGGCATTCGCGAGTTGCGCGAGGCCGAGGCTGATGGGCTCCCGGGTCCCCAGGCCTATGAGGTCAATCTGGTGGTTGTCCACCGCCAGGTCGCAGCCGGAGCGCAGGTCGAGCCCGTCATTCAACACCGCCAGAACCCCGTACAGCCCCATCATCGCCAGCAACAGGCGCCCTTCTTCCGTCTCGTCACCGAAGTGGTAGCGGCGCAGCCGGGAGATGCTCAAAGTGGCATTGAGCTGGATGTCGCCATGGACCAGCACTCCTTTGGAAATAAGGGACAGGGCGTTGCCGTGATTGGCCTTGCTCGCCTTGACCAGGCGCGGATACTCCTTGCTTTTGTCGCTGGCGTGGGGCAGGCCGCCCTCCTTGGTGGGCCGCCGTTCGTCCTCCGTGGCTTGGCGGAGGGTGCCGTCGGCCTCTTCTACCCAAGCGTAATCCGTCCCCTCGATACCAATGGGGTCCAGGCGGTTGCCGGCGAGGGCAACCGGCTCCACTCGGGTGGCGGCTATCTCGCAAGTCAGGGCTCGTGCCCACTTGTTGCGTGGCCGGCTGTTGGCGCCAAGACCGGTGGAGTCCCAGGCGCCAAAGACCAGGGAACCCGGATCGCAGTGCAGGAGGGCCGAGGCCTGAGTGGGTCTGGCCGCTATGGCCGCCTGGCCGATTGCGGTCTTGCGGAAAGGCACCCCCTGCAATTGGCTGTCCCGCAGCACGGCGTCGAAGATCCGATGCGGCAGTTGCAGAGTGGACAGGATTCCGTCGTTGCCAAAGTCCACTCGCAGAGGGTCGAGGTCGAGTCCGAGGGCGACCAAAGCCTGCTCGGCCCGGTTGGCGCACGAGCCCGGAGAATCGACGGAACACCAACTGGACACGCCGTCTGGACCGGGCTTGGTCATGTTGTGCTTGCTGGAACTGGCGGCGCCATCCCCGGCGTAGGTCGGCGGGAGGATCTTGTTACCGCTTACAGGGGTCAGGTTGGCGGTAACCGCGATAGCGGAAGCCGTACCGGCGACGGCGGCACGGAGGGTGGCGATGGACATGGGCTACTGAACTCCTTTCGTGGGTGTCTCAAATCGGGACTTGTTATAGGTCTAACCGCGCGCAAAAGCAGGGGAACCGAACCAGCTCTTGGTCGGGTGGCCGGGTCTTATGCGGATCCAAATCATCAGGGCTTATCCGTGGCGGGCGTCAGGGCATGCGCCACGGCGGCATGGGCATGGATGGTCATGGAATCGAAGGTCGGCAGCGCGACATCCGTTGACTTGATGAGCAGGGGGATCTCGGTGCAACCCAGGATGACGCCCTCGACGCCATCCTCGCGGGCCATGCGGTCGATGATGGCGAGGAAGCGGGCCTTGGATTCGGGGCGGAGCCGGTTGTTGACCAGCTCATCGAAGATGATGGTATTGATGTCGTTGCGTTCCGCCTCCCCCGGGATTGCTACCTCGATGCCATGGTTCTTGGCCAGGTGATCGCGGTAGAAAGGCATCTCCATGGTGAACTTGGTGCCAAGCAGGGCGACCTTTTTGAGACCCGCGGCCTGGATGGCTTGACCGACGGCATCGGCGATGTGCAGGACCGGGATGTCGGCCTCGCGCGCCACGGTCTCGGCGGTAGAGTTCATGGTGTTGGAGGCGATGACGATGAAATCGGCACCGCCCTGCTTGAGCCGTTTCCCGGCTAGCACCATGGTCCGGGTGAGGGCTGCCCAGTCGCCCTCTTCGGCCAGGCGCTCTTCCTTGGCGAAGTCGCCGAAGGGGATGGAGTACAAGAGGACCTCGGCCGAGTTGGGCGGGCCCAATGTGTCGCGGACCCGTTCGTTCATGATGCGGTAATACTCCAGCGAGGAGGGCCAGGCGATGCCGCCAATGATGCCGATCACCCGGCTTTGGTGGAGTCTCGGGCTGACGGGAAGGGGGGGGCCGGATCAGGAGTGGCCATGGCTGGCGTGACCAGAGGTGCCGCGCTGGCGGGGCCACAGGCGAGCAGGGGGATCAGGAGGCAAAGGCGAAGGCGCCGGCAAAGTGGCTGGCGGTCAATCATGGGTAGGGTCCTCGGTTGTAAGTCGCGGCATGCGGTGCCGTCGCGGCAATCCATGACGGATTCTATGCCAGCTCCCGGGGGTGCGGCGAACCAGCGGGTCTCGGACTGACCTCTCCGCTTGGGCGGCGAACTCGTCCGCGGCGGCCTGAGCAGACTTGCCATCAGCAAACCAGGCATATTTAAGTCAATACCACGGCCCGCCCGCGCTGTCCAACGGGCGCTGAGGGTACAAAGGCGGGGGTTCCTCTACCGGGCCAGGGCCGCCTAGCTTGGTAAAAGGACTGGAACGGCTGTATATCCGGTTAGTCCTGAGTCGAACTTGACCACGGACACTCGTCGCGCCAAGATTTGGCCGCAGCGGACCCAATAAAGAGTCGCACCATTTGCTGTCACTTACCCTGTTGGCCAGTGTGATCGACACCTGACGGCAACTTGGCCACTCTCCGCTGCTCGCCGCAGGGGCTTGCCTTTTCTGGCGCCACTGCCTCGGTCGGGGGGTGTGAAGGGTTACCACGGCTCCGGGATAGTCAACTGCACTACTGGTCGGTTTGTAAACCTCTCCGCCTCTTCCTCTCCATCAACCCATCACAACGATAAGGGATGTTTTCATGAAAGCATCTGGTATGAAACACCTCGCGGTAACGTTTCCCGCCAGCCTCCTGCTGGGCAGCCTGTCGATCGCCTTGCTCAGTCCCGGCTGCGACAGCAGCAACAGCCATGGTCCCTTGCCCGCCAAGCCGGACGTATCGGTGACCAATCTGGGGCAATACTATTCGGTGCGGATCGATTACACCTCCGCCAGTCCCTATGCCATCGGCCAGGAATATGGCCGCCTCGCCCTCCAGGCTTTTCCGACCTATGAGCGCACGGCTGACTCCTATCTGGCTGATACGGTGGCAATTCTCAAAGAGTTCTGTGAGGAATGCGGCATCGATTACGAGGAGCTAATCCGTCGGGCCGTTGAAATCAACAAGCAGATCAAACCGGCCTACCAGGATGAGATCGAAGGTTTTGCCTCGACCCTCAGCGGCGGCAGGACCAACGTCATGGGCGATGGCAAACTGTCCCTCGATGAATACCTGGTGCTCAACCTGACGCCGGACATCGCCACCGCCGATGCCTGTTCCGCGGTGGCGGTCTATGGTGACCGTGCGCAGACCGGCCACACCATCGTCGGCCGCAACATGGACTGGTTCCCGGGCTTTGAGAATCAATTCGGCAAGATGCACGCGGTGGTCCATGCCATCACCGCCGGGCAGGAATACCTGTCGATCGGGTTTCTTGGTCAGATCGGATCAGGCACCGGCATCAATAGCAAGGGCCTCTATATCGCCAATCTCTACAGCGACATCGGCGAAGAGTATTCGGCAGTGGGACGGCGCTCGGTCCAGATGGACATCCGCGATGTGCTCGAAACCGCCAGCACCATCGACCAGGCGGCGGATTACTTTGGCGATGCCGCCAAGCTCTATGGCTACAACCACATCATGTTCATGGCCAACAAGGACGTCACCAAGGTGCAGGAAA
>JADZBU010000167.1 GCA_020851955.1 Chromatiaceae bacterium
AGGGCGCCAGTATCCTCACCCAGGTCCTGCTCGTAAACCAGCCCCTTGTGATTGACCAGGAAGGTCATGATGCCGGAGTGCCCATAGCGTGCGGGCCAGGCCAGCAGGGCAACGCCTTGCGTCAGGCGGCCCTCCTTGAAATAGCTCATGGCCCCACCGGGAGCTTGATCACCCTGGGCGGTCAGGATCTTGTAGAGATAGCCATGGAAGGGCCGGGGGCCCTCGCCCGCGGGGGAGGCCCCATAACCCGCGCCCACCGCCTCCGCCACCAGGGGCCCGAGGGGACTCGCGGGCTCTCCGGGCTGGGTGGGCCAATAGAGTCCGTCGCGCTTACCCTCGGAACTGAGGATGCGGTCCGCGAAGACGGGAGTCCCCTGCCCCAGGGGATCCAAGGAGGCATACTCGCGTTGCGCCTCGACGAAGGCGCGCAGGGCCGCCAGGGTGTAAATCTCGTTGAGGCCAATGCGCCGATTCAGCAACTCCTCCAGCCCCGCCGCCGTGTCGAAGAACCAGCCCTGGTCATCCTTGGCGAGGGGAATAGGGAAGGGCCAGTCGTCGGGGCCTATGACCAGCAGGGCACTGTCGCCGGTCTCATCCTCGATCTGGGCGGCTAGCCGGGCATTCTCGACGAACCATGCGCGGTCGGCGGCATCCGCCACCGGGTCGCCGGAGACCATCTCGGCCAGGTCCGGACCCAGGACGGCGAGGAGCTGGTCGGAGCCCTCCGCGGCGGCGGCTTCGATGAGGGCCAGGGCGGCGGCGTCCGGAGTCTCGTAGCGCATCGCCCCCGGGGCGGCGGCTGGCTCGGTAACGACGGGGTCGCCAGCCGCTGGTTGGCTGGCCCCCGACGGCGGCGAGCCCGTAGCGGGCGGGGAGGTATCGGCGGCGGGCAGGGTGCCGGCGAGCAGGAGTCCGGCCGTCAGCATCAGGATCGGGATGAGGGTCTTATTCATGGCTTGGATCTCGCGTGAGGGGCAGGGATGAGTTTGGGCCGCAGGCCAGGTCTGGCCCGGTGCGGCAAGGGGGCCTGGGTGCGGCAGGGCTAGGCGTGTCAGCGTCCCCGACCGCCTCCGCCGCCCGCACGACCCCCTCCGCCACCCGCCCGGCCACCGCCACCGCCGCCAAAACTGGCCCGCCCCGCCGAGGAGCGACTCACCGCGCCCCGGTTGCTGGCCGCCCGCTCCACCTGGGGTCTGCTGGCCTTGAAGGCCCCACTAGCCGCCGCCGGTGCCGATCGCGTCGCCGGGCGCTGCGGTCTAGCGGCGGCACCCTCGGGCCTAGCGGGGCGCTGGGCCTTGCTATCCGCCACCGCGGGTCGCTTGGCCGCTTGATTCACCGGACGCCGGTCGGCCGCGGCGGCATTGGCCCTGGGTTTGGCCTTGGCCACCGCCTTATCCTTGCCTTGCGCCTTGGGACGGGCCTCGCCCGCGGCCGGCCGCTCCCTGGCGCTATCCAGCCGGCCCTGCCCGCCCCCCTGGCGGTCCTTGAGATCAGCCACCCTGCCGTCAGCCGCGCCCGCCGCGGGCACCCGGTCCCTACCCGCGGCCTGGAGGGACCTGTCCCCGAGACCCTCGCCACCACTCAAACGCCCCCGCGCCTCATCCCGGTCGATGCCGCCCGGCCGGCGCTGTTCGGCAAAGCGATTCTGGGTGGCCTGATCCCGGTAGCGCACCCCGCCGCGACGCTCGGGGTTGTGGTTCCAACGTTTGATCTCGTTGCCGGAGATCCCTCGGTTGATATTGATGTCACCGGTATTGACACGGTTGCGATCGATGTCGCGGTTGACATTGATGTTATTGGCACTGCGCCAGCCGTTGTTATGCCAATAGTTCGGCTGACTCCAGTAGGAGCCGCCGCCCCAGCGGCCCGCGCCCCCCCAATAGATGTGGTCATCGTGGTCGTCCCACAGGATGGCGGCGGTCAAGAGGCCACCCACCAGGGCCCCGGCCCCGAAGCCAATCAGCCCCGCGTTGTAGGAATTATCGGTGGTAACGACGGTGGTCGCGGTGGGCTGGGTGGCCGCGTAGCCGTAGGCCGCGTCGGTATAGACGGCCGGGTAATAGGGGGTGGCCGGGGGCGTCGTCTGCCCATAGACCCGCGCCGGATCGTAAGTCGGCACATAGACCGTCTCCGCGCTGGCGGGCTGGATGACGATGGTCTCCCCCGCCTTCTCCACCCGCTGTTTGTCGTTGCTTTTCAGATTGCCCGCCAACTCCGCCTCCCGGCGCAGCTTCTGGATGGCGTCGACCAGATCCTGCATCTGGGACAGAACGGCATCGCCCAGGTCCTGGGTCCAGTCCAGATTGTCGCTCATGAAGCCGACCACGCTCGGGAACTGGACCAGGACCTTGACGCTGTCGTCCCAGGGCTCGCCCCGGACCGCCTTGTCCAGGTCTTCCCCTTTCAGGTCCGGGTGTTCCGCTTGCCAGCGGTTGGCCAGAACCAGGTCCAGGGGATAGGTCGAGGCCATCAGGATCTGCGTGAGCAGAGCATCGGGATAAAGCGCAATGGGAGCAACCAGTTGCTCGATCTGGGCCATCGGGATGGGGTCTTTGGTTGGCTCCGCGGCGTGGCTGGCGAGGCCAAGGGCCAGGGTGGCAGTCACCCACAGGGCCGTAAGCAGGCGTGGCAGGCTGGACATGAGAGGGACCCTTTGATTGTCGAGGTGATGATCCGAAGAGGCCAGGTAACCGCCCGGAGGGAGCTAACCGGCGGAAGGACATCCAGAAGTATAGCCAACCCCGCCGGAGGCGGAAGACTGGCGCCGGAGGTCCCGAGGCCCGCGCGGCGGGTCGGCTGAAAATATTTAACTTGATGAAATTTATTTAAAATACGGTCAAAATGTCGTTTATCGTCGTAATTCGACGCGCTTGACGTCTATGATTCCCCACGCCCGCCAGGCATACTTGGACTTCTCGTCAACCTCAACCCCGTGGCCGCCACGACACGGGAGGCCTTCTCCCTGGGGGAGGCTAACGAAAGTCTGGCATTGACCTTACCCATAGCACCCACGCCAGGAGCGATAACAAGCAGGGCCATGAACGATACAATTAGTAAAATCAAGCAATTGGCTGAAAATAGTCAGATCGCCGCCGCCAGGTCGAAGGCCACGGCCCTGGAAAAAACCCAGCGGCGGCACGATGCGGCCCAGCCGCTCCTCAAGGCCTTTGCCGATGTCCAGAACGCCCCCGTCCGGATCGAAGTACTCAAACGCATCTGGCCCTATGACTTTCAGCACAGGCCCGACCGGGCCTCGGCCCTGGTCATCGGCTATCTCGGCGACCCGCGCCGCCCCCACGGCATGAGCTTCCACACGCCTGGCGGTCAGGCCTCCTACGAAGTGGAACTGACCTGGGATGACAGGATCGTCTATGTCAGTTCAAGGGAAACCGGCGGTTCTCAGCCACTATCGAAAAAATTCTCGGAACCGGACTCCTGGCTGGCGGGCTTCTACCAGATAATGGCACCCATGCTGGAGATCTGATCACGTAGGAACCCCCTGCCCATCCTGGACAGGGTGGTTCCTTCAGTAGCGGCCGCCCTACCCGGCCGTGCCGTGGAATTTCTCCCGCAGGCGCTGGAAGACGACATAGAGCATGGGAATCAGGAAGATACCCACAAAGGACGCGGCCAACATACCGCCGAAGACGGCGGTACCCACGCCACGTTGGCTCGCCTCGCCGGCACCGGTGGCGATGACCAAGGGCACCAGACCCAGGATGAAGGCGAAGCTGGTCATGAGCACGGCGCGGATACGTAGCCGCCCGGCGTTGGCGGCGGCCTCCAGGATGGTCCGACCTTGCCGGCGCTCTTCCATGGCGAACTCCACGATGAGGATGGCGTTCTTGCTCGCCAGGCCGATGAGCACCACGATGCCGACCTGGGCGTAGAGGTCGTTGGGCAGCCCGCTGACCCAGAGGGCCGCCATGGCACCCAGGATGCCGACGGTGACCGACAGCAGAACCGCGGCGGGCATGGACCAGGACTCATAGAGCCCGACCAGGAAGAGGTAGGCAAAGAGCACGGCCAGCCCCAGAACGATCGAGGTCTTGCCGCCAGCCTGTTTCTCCTGCAAGGCCGTGCCAGTCCACTCGAAGCCGAAACCGGCGGGCAAGGTCTTGGCGCTGATATCCTCCATGGCCACCAGGGCGTCGCCGGAGGACCGGCCCGGGGCCGGGCTACCCTGGATGGTGGTGCTGCGGTAGTTATTGTAGCGCTGGATCAACTGGGGCCCGAGGATCAGCTCGGGCTCCATGAAGGCACGCACCGGCACCATCTCGCCCTTGCTGTTGCGCACGTTGATGCGAAACACGTCGTCGAAGAGCTGGCGATCCCCCTCCTCGCCCTGTACCTGAACCTGCCAGACGCGTCCGAATTTATTGAAGTCGTTGACGTAATAACCGCCCAGAGTGGCTTGCAGGCCCATGAAGATGTCGCCTACCGCGACCCCCAGGGTCTGAGCCTTTTCGCGGTCGATGTGGAGGAAAACCTGGGGATTATTGGTGGCCCAGGTGGAAAAGACCCGTTGCAGGGTCGGGTCCTGATTGGCGGCGAGGACGACCGCGCGCATGACCGCGGCCAGTTCCTCCGGCGGACGCCCCTGCAGATCTTCCAGCTGATACTCGAAGCCGCCGCCGGTCCCGAGTCCGATAATGGGCGGCAGGTTGAAAGGCATGACCCGGGCCGAGGCGATGGACGCGCTCTCGCGGGCGAAACGTTCGATCACCGCATCGACCTTGAGGTCTGGGGTCTGGCGCTCCTCGAACGGCTTGAGTCGGCCAAGGATGAAGACGCTGTTGGACTGAACGACGCCGTCGATGATGCTGTAGCCGGGTACGGCCAGGACATGCGCGATGGCCGGGTCCCGCATCAAAATCTCTTCGACCTGCTTGGCCACCTCCAGGGAGCGGTTGACGGAAGCACCCTGGGGCAACTGAACCTCGGCCATGAAGGCGCCCTGGTCCTCTTCCGGCAGGAAGCCGGTGGGGGTGACCTTGAACAGCCAACCGGTGGCCAAGCCAATGCCGGCCACGAGCACCAGCACCAGGATCGAGACCCGCACCAAGCGCACGACGATGGCGGCATAGCCATCGCGAATGCCATCGATCCCGCGCATCACCATGCCCATGAGTCCACGCTTGTGGCCGCCAGGCTTGAGCAGGATGGCGCACAGGGCCGGCGATAGGGTCAGGGCGTTGATGGCCGAGATCAGCATGGAGAAGGCGACCACGGCGGCGAACTGCTGGAAAAGCTGACCCGTGATGCCGGGGATGAAGGCCACGGGCAGGAAGACCGAGAGCAATACCAGGGTGATGGCGATGATGGGCGCGGTGATCTGGGTCATGGCCTTCTTGGCCGCCGCGCGGGGGTCGAGACCCTCGGTCTCCATGATGTGCTCCACGGCCTCGACGACCACGATGGCGTCGTCCACCACGATGCCGATGGCCAGCACCACCGCGAGCAGGGAGATAGTGTTGGCGGAGAAGCCAATCATGAGCAGGAAGGCAAAGGTCCCGATCAGGGCAACCGGGACGGCGATCAATGGGATGAGGGTGGCCCGCCAACTGCCGAGGAACAGAAACACCACCAGTATGACCAGGATAAAGGCCTCGAACAGGGTGTGGATGACCTTCTCGATACTGGCGTTGACGAAGTCCGTGGTGTCGTACATGACCACGTAGTCGAGGTCGTCCGGGAAGCGCTCGGACAGACGCTCCATGGCGTCCTTGATGCCCGCGGCGGTGGCCACGGCGTTGGCCCCGGGGGCGAGATAGATGGCCATGGCCGCGGTGTCGCTGGCGTCGAGTCGGCTGAAGGAGTCGCGCTGTTTGGAGCCCAACTCCACCCGACCGACATCACTGACCCGTACGGTGGAGCCGTCCGGGTTGGCGCGCACCACGATCTTCTCGAACTCCTTGACGTCGGTCAGCCGGCCCTGGGTCTGGAGGGTGATCTGGAACTGTTGGTCCGGGGTCATGGGCTGGGAGCCGATGCGCCCGACCGCGGCCTGCATGTTCTGGCCCTGGATGGCGGAGATCACGTCGGCGGGGGCCAGCCCCAGGGCGGTCAGCCGGTCCGAATCCAGCCAGATGCGCATGCTGTAGTCGAGGGGACCGAACAGGAAGACCTCGCCGACGCCAGAGACCCGCGCCAGGGTATCGACCACATTGATGGTCGCGTAGTTACTCAGGAAGAGGGCGTCGTAGGACTCCTTGGGCGAGGTCAGGGCCACCACCTGCAGCATGGCGGTGGACTTCTTCTTTACCGTCACGCCCTGGCGCTTGACCTCCTCGGGGAGCTGGGCGGTGGCCTGGTTGACCCGGTTCTGGACATTGACGGTATTGATGTCCGGGTCCGTGCCCAGGGCAAAGGATACGGTGAGCGTGTAGCTGCCGTCGTTGGCGCTGCTCGACTTC
Organism: Chromatiaceae bacterium; assembly: GCA_020851955.1. Taxonomy (GTDB): domain Bacteria; phylum Pseudomonadota; class Gammaproteobacteria; order Chromatiales; family Chromatiaceae; genus M0108. The sequence continues at coordinate 6,417 of JADZBU010000167.1, forward strand.
ATGTACAGCATCTTGTCGACGCCGTTGACCTTCGACTCGATGGGCTGACCGACGGTGGACTCCACCACGGCCGCGGAGGCACCCGGATAACTGGTGGTCACCGAGACCTGGGGCGGAACAATGTCGGGAAACTGGGCCACCGGGATCGCCGTAATGGCGATCAGCCCGGCGATGGTCAACACCACCGAGATGACGATGGATAGCCTCGGGCGGTCGATGAAGACGTCGGAGATCATTCGGAGTTACCCCCGGCTTCCGCCGCCGGCGCCACCCCAACCGCGGGCGCCACGGCCTGGGGCGGCGCGGCACTCACCACCTGCCCGGGTCGCACCTTCTGGATGCCCTCTGTCAGCACGAGCTCACCCTCCTTGAGCCCACTCAGCACCACGGTATTCGACCCTTGCATGGGACCGGTCTGGATACGGCGCATCTGCGCCTTCTGGTCGGCGTCCAGAACCAGGACATAGACCCCCTGCTGATCGACCTGCAGACTGGCCTGGGGAATCAGGATGGCCGACGCGGGCTCTTCTTCCGCCAGGAGGACGCTGAGATACTGGCCATCCGAAAGCAGACCATCCGGGTTGGGAAATGACGCCCGCACCAGCATGGTGTCGGTGCCTGGATTCGTGGTCACATCGACAAAATCGAGGCGACCGGGCTGATCGTAGAGGCTGCCATCCGGGAGCCGGGCGTGCGCGATCAACTCCTTAGCCTCGCCACCGTTGGCCGCGGCGCGTTGCCGCGCGTCCAGGAGTTCACGCTGGGTCACCGGAAATAAGACATGAATGGGATCCTGACTGACCAGGGTGGCCAGAACCCCGGAGGAGGGGCCGACCAGGTTGCCCACCGTCAGGGCCGCCCGGCCAACGCGCCCCGCTACCGGGGCCTTTATCTGGGTGTAGTCTAAATCGAGTCGGGCCGCCGTCAGGGCCGCCTGGGCCTGTTCGCTACTCGCCACCGCCACCCGATGGGCGGCGCGGAGCTTGTCCACCTCCGCCGCCGATATATTTTTCTGCTTGAGGAGTTCCTCGCCGCGGGCAAGCTGGGCGCGGGCATTCTCCACCTCGGCCAGGGCCTTGGCCAAATCCGCCTCGCGCTGCTGGACGATGGCCTGATATTGCTCGGGCTCGACAGCAAAGAGGACCTCGTCCACCTTCACCTCCTGGCCCTCGGTGAACCGCCGCTCCTTGAGAAATCCCTCGACCCTTGCCCTCAGTTCCACCTTGTCCACGGCCGCTACCCGGCCCATGAAGGCCACCTGTTGTTCGACCGGCTTCATGACAGCGGCCATGACCTCGACAGTGGGAACGGACGTATCCTGAAGCACCGGCCCATCCCCCTGGCCGCAACCGGCAACCAGGAGGGGGATGGCGATGGCGACGAGCTTGAGAGCGAAGCGGGTGGGGGGCTTGCGGGGCATGAGAGGCATGGGTTACTCCGGCGCGGACGGGTCAATAAATTATTCTCACATATCCCCTAGCCAATCGCGAGTGTTGCTTGCCGCTTGACGATGGCGCGCGCCAATGCGATGGTTCTCCCGGGCGCAACGAGGTCCCGGAAACTTTAAGCCTGTTAACCTGAGGTGAAAAATGACGAATTCGGAAAAAGATGCGGGTGTCATCGAGGTCCTGGTCCAACGGCTGGAGCAACAGCGCCTGCCCCGAGCCCTGGATCTCAAGGCCCTAGTCGATCGCGGCGAACGGCTGAGCGACCTGGATATCTCCTTCCTAGGCGAAGCGCTCCAGGATGCGAGCGATGTCAAACCCTTTTTCGACCAGCACCCCGAGTGGCAGGACCTGGCCGGGCAGGTGGTTCATCTTTATAAGGAGATTACCACCAAGGCCTTGGAGAACGAGCAAGGTGCTGGCTAGCCTGGTTCCGGTCTCTATGACTTTATGAAAGGAGGGCCCAAAGATGACTGACAGCACGCCCCAGGGCGCTGTTGCTCCGGGACTCATGGGACAGCTGCGTGGCTGGCTCGCGGCGCGCGGCGCGGCGCGGCAGCTTGAGCGTGAGCGGGCCAAGGCCCTGACCGATGCGGTCGAGGAGGTGGTCGCCGGCGTCGAGCCCAAACTCCGGGCCGTCAGCGGCTATCAGGGCAAGCTGGGTCCGGAAATCCAGCGCTTCCTGGATTTCGTCACCGCCATCATCGCCCAACTGCCCCCCGCCATCGAATTGAGCCGCGCCGCCTGGCGGACGGATCCCCAGGTCAACGCCTTCTTCGCGGCCGCCAAGGACCTGCCCCTCTGCCTCTCCCGCGCGCCCGAATTGAGCGACTATTTCGAACGCGAGCCCCTCGCGACCGAGGCCTATTGCATCATGACCTCGACCCGCGCCGAGCGGCAGGTCTTCGGCATCGGCCTCCAGGGCGACATGCTGCAACGGGACCTGGCCCAGACCAGTGTCGGCTTCGTGGAACCCCTCATCCTGGCCCCCTCGCCTTCCGAGGAGGCCGTGCGCAAGGAGGCCCTGAACCGCGCCCTGCACCTCTTTATCGGCTTTGCCCAGGCGCGGGTCGCCGAGACCCTCGGCCAACGCCAGGGCCTGGACCATGAGCGCCAGATTCAGGAGGTGCGCCTGCGCAGCCTGCGCACCCGGGCGCGCGGCCTGGACGCGGATGGCAAGCTGCGGGACGAGATCCTGGCCGTCGAGAACAGCCTGGCGGAAAACGCGCGCCAGATGGAGGCCTTGGGCGGACCCCTTATGAGTCTCGATGCCACCCTGGAACAGGTGCGGGCCCTGTTTGCCACCCCTGGCGACCAGATTCACCTCGCCCATATTCCCCTGCGGCTGGACCTCTTGGGGATCAAGCTTGACGAGGCCGCGCCGGACAAGCCACAGGCGCAGGTCAACGAACTCTCCCTGATCGAATTCACCGTTGGCTCGCGGCGGCGCGTCATCACCCTGGTACGCTGCCCCCGGGGGGAGATGCTGTCCCTGGAACAGGTGGTGGAGAAGGTGGACCCCATTCTGGCCTCCCAACTCGGCATCCGGGGGATGTGACATCGGCGCCCTGCTCGCCTTGGCGCCCCGTGCGGGGGCTGGTGGGGGCCTGCTAAGGGGCCCGGGGGTTGCCCGTGCGGCCGGGTAACCTCACCCTGCTCGCAGGTCTCCTCGCCCTGACCCTGGGTCTGACCCCCGCGCTGGCGGGGGAAGTCCTGGAGGGCGTCAAATCCCGCGGCGTTTTGCGGTGCGGCGTCAGCGAGGGCATCCCCGGCTTTTCGGAGCGGGACCCCGATGGTCGCTGGCGGGGTTTGGACGCCGACTTCTGCCGGGCCGTGGCCGCCGCGGTGATTGGGGACGGCGAAAAGGTCAAGTTCGTGCCCCTGTCGGCTTCGGAACGCTTTCCGGCCCTGCAGGCCCGCAAGATCGATCTCCTGACGCGCAACACCACCTGGACCCTGGTCCGGGAGGCGGTGATGGGGGTCCAGTTCACGGCCACCCTCTTTTACGACGGCCAGACCTTCCTGGTCCCCGCGGCCTCGCCCATCCAACGGGCCACGGATCTCGATGGGGCCACCATCTGCGTCCAGAAGGGCACCACCAGCCTGCGCAATCTCCAACCCTACTTCACGCGCCAGGGGCTCACGGTCAAGCCCCTGGTCATCGACTCCGCCAAGGAGGCCGCCGAGGCCTTTTTCAGTGGCCGCTGTCAGGCCTACACCTCGGATAGCGGCCAACTCGCGGGGGTACGGATCTTGGCGCCCGCCGGACGTTTGGCCTACCGCATCCTCCCCGAGGCCATCTCCAGCGAGCCCCTGGCCCCGGCGGTCTGGGGGGGTGACCAGCAATGGGCCACCATGGTCCGCTGGGTCCTGTTTGCCCTGATTCACGCCGAGGCTCTGGGGCTCACCCGCGGCCAGGCCAATGACCCGCCCGCGGATTATTTCGCCTCCCTGCTGAGTTGGGACGAGCGGGAGGTGGACGCCCTGGCCAAGACCCTGGGGGTACCCAAGGGCTGGGCGCTGCGCGCCGTGGCCACCGTCGGCAACTATGGCGAACTCTTCGACCGCAATCTGGGGGCCGGCAGCGAGATCGGCCTGGAGCGCGGTCTCAATCGGCTCTGGCTGGATGGGGGCCTCATGTACGCCCCGCCCTACAAGTAATCAGGCCAGCGCATGACCGACTTACAGATCTACCTGACCATCGGGGTCTTCGCCAGCGTCATCCTGCTGATCGCCCTGGATGTGATCGACATGACGGTGGCCGCCCTGCTGGGCCTGTCCGTCCTGGTCCTGACGGGGGTCTTCGACCGGAATGACCTGATGGAGACGGTCCGGGTCGCCAATGGCCCCATCGCCCTGCTGTTTGGCGGCATGGTGGTGGCGCGGGTCCTGGCCAAGACCGGGCTGTTCGAGCGGCTGGGGGCCGCCTTTCTGCGCGCCACCGGCGGCAGTGGCAAACGCTTCCTGCTCCTGCTGCTCGCCCTGGTGGCGCCGATTTGCGCCCTGCTGCCCAACGCCACCACCGTCATCCTGGTCGCCCCCATCATCCTGAGCGTCTGCCGGGCCCTGCGGATCGACTTCGTCGGCCCCCTGATTCTCACCGCCCTCATCAGCAACTCGGCGGGCATGCTGACCCTGGTGGGTGATCCGGCCACCTTCCTGGTCGGGAGCGCCATCGGCCTCACCTTCGGGGAATATCTGCGGATCGTGAGCCTGGGCGGCCTGTTGGCGGTCCTGGCCATCATCCCCCTGCTGCCATGGCTCATGCGAGACATCTGGCGCCTGCGGCTGGAACTGCCCGACCCGGAACCCCCGACGCCCCTGGAGCACCCGGGCTTCGTGATCTTCGCCTTGGGGGTGCTCCTGGTCATGGTCGCGCTCTTTCTCTTCGGGGAGAGTCTGCCGAGCTCGGTCCCGCCGCCCTCCGTCGCCATCATCGCCGCCAGCCTGGCCTTGCTGGTGATTCATGGCGCTCGGGTGGAGCCCGTTGACAACGTGCTGCGGGATGTAGACTGGAAGACCCTCATCTTTCTGGCCGCCATCTTTTCCCTGGTCCAGGCCTTCACCAAGACCGGGCTGCTGCAGGGCATGTCCCTGCAACTCTATACCTGGTTTGGCGCCGAGATCACCCTGGTGGCCCTGGTCATGCTGGCCGGCATTGGCCTGCTGTCGAGCTTGCTGGCCAACATCCCCGTCGTGGCCGCCTCCCTCATCATGGCCAAGGGCTATCTGGTGGCCGCCCAGGTCGTACCGGAGTTTGCCCTGGCCCCCAGCTTTACCGACTGGCCCGCGGCGACCCTGCCCCTCTTCATCGCCATGATGTTCGGCGCCACCCTGGGGGGCAATGCCACCCTGATCGGGGCCTCGGCCAACATCATCAGCGTCGGTATCTGCAACAATCAGGGCGCCCATGTGACCTTCCTGCGCTTCGCCCGCTATGGCGTGCCCATCACCCTCGCCCAGCTTGCCATGGGCGCCCTCTATGTCCTGGCCTTGACCAGCATCCTCGGCGCCGAACCCCTACCCCCCTTAACGGAGATAATGCCATGAAACCTGTCCTCTTCCGGCTCGTCCGGCCGCTCCCAGCCCTGACCCTGGCCCTGCTGGCCACGGGTTGCGCCAACAGCCCGGACTCCGGGTCCGCCGCCGTCCTTGGTAGTGGCACCGATGTCACCGTCAGCGATCCAGCCCGCCTGACCAAAAGTGGTTTTCTCAGTGATTACCAGCGACTGGCCCCCGTACCCTGGGCCGATGGCGTCCAGTGCTGGAGCAATCCGCAACTGCAAGCGGGGACCTTTGACAAGGTGCTTATCACCCGCATGAGCGTCAAGCTCAAGGACGGCCAAGGGGATGGCATCGACCCCACCGACCTCAAGGCCCTGACGGACTATTTCCATCAGGCCCTGGTCAAGGCCCTGTCGCCCAAGTTCAAGGTCGTGGATAAGGCCGGACCGGGCGTGCTGGCCCTGCGCATTGCCTTGACCGATCTGGTGCCAACCAAGGTGGGCGAGAGCGCCCTCGGCACCCTGGTTCCCTATGGCTTCGTCGCCGAGATCGGGGCCGGGGCCGCGACCGGCCGACCCGCCGGGTCCACCCCCTACCTGGGCGAAACCGGCATCGAGATGCAAGTCATCGACGGCGGCAACCAAAAGGTCCTCGCCGAGTGTCGGGATACCCAGATCGGCCGCAAGTACGCCGCGGATGACAAGAATGGGGTAGGTGGCGCCGTCCAGACCTGGACGAGCGGCTATGTCAACTCCTTCCAGGCCTGGGCCTACGCCAAAAACGCCTTCGACAAATGGGCCGCCCTCATTGTCGAGCGTCTGGGCGCCTTGCGCGGGGCAAAGGCCAAATCCTAAGGAGCTTGCTCCAGTGAGTGACCCTGCCGGCGGGGCCCAAAAGCCTTCGGCTCGGCAGGGGGGCCAGCCACCAGGCCCGGCGCTACGGCGCTTGTTCCGGGCCCTTACCCAGAATCGATTGCAACCCAGGGATGATCAATCCGTCTCCCAGCCCCGCTCGGTCCCCGGGCGGGCAGGCTGGGCGATGATCCGGGGTTGCGGCCCCGCCTCCAGGACCTGAACCGGCTTGTCGCGACGACCGAGCCGCGGCAGGTCTTCCCCGTTGGCCAGCCGGTCCTGGCGGGCGCGCACCCCGTAGCCAATCGCGGCACCTCCGGCGGTGGAGAGCGCCAGCACGCCCAGGGAAATCATCTGGGTCATGAGCAGCAGGAGTCCCGCACCCACCCCGCCGGCAATGATGAGGCCGGTCTTGGCTTGACTACCGAACCGGGCGCGCTGCTGTTGACGTTGCGCCTGGCGCTGGGTGTTCTTGATCTCCCGAATTTTTTCCTGCTCCACCCGCACCCGGAGCTGTTCCTTCTCCCGTGAAAAGCTGGCCTGGGCCTTGGCCAGGGATTCCTTGCGGGCACCGGTGGCGATGGCGTTGAACCAGAGGGTGGTCATGGCCGCGACGGTCACGCCCAGGGCGCCAAAGAGCGGCCAGGTTTGCGTCAGGTCCGTTTTCAGGGCCGTATAGACGATCAAACCCGTGGAGCCCTGAAGGAAGAAGATACCAATCAGGAACTTGACGAGACTGGAAAGATGCAGGGAGAACATGGCGGTCTGGGCGATAGGCAGCAAGGAAGCAACTTAAGGATGATACCGGATTCCAGTCCGGCGGAGGCCTGGCGAATGCTCCCGCATGGGAAGCGGAAGGCCCCGTTCGGCCTTGGTCCACCATTGCCATGGCCCGCCGGGGCGCAGGGCGTGGGAAGTGACTCATGGCCAAGAATTGCACCTACCGGCCTGGTCTCAATGCAAATCGCCGAAGAGTTCATCGAGGCTGGTGGCAGTGAGGATGCGCTCGGACCAGCGCAACAGGGTGTCGGTATCGGCGGACGCCAGGCGCTGGCGCGTGACTGGCGTCGGCGGGCCAAATTTGGTGGTGACCTGGCGCAGCAGGGTGTCCGCCACGCCTCCCTGCCGACCTTCCTGGCGACCTTCCTGCCGGCCTTCCTGCCAACCCTCCTGGCGGCCTTCGCCAAAGACCTCCTGGTAAAAGCGGGTCTTCTTCAACTCCATCTCAGGTAAGTGCAACATGGCGCGGATCTCCTCGCGGGACAAAGTAGGGAATTTATAGACCAGAATGGTTTCGACCAGATCCAGCATCTCCAGTGGGTCGGCACCGGGATCGGGGGTAGCGACCAGGGCGCGGGCCTCGGCGGGCGCTTGCGCGGCATCCAGGATGATGAGGCGCGCCAGTCGGGCATCTAAACCGAGGCCATCCAGGCCCAGCAGGTCCTGAAGATAGACCCGCCGCAGCAGGCCACAGTTCAGGAGACTCTCGTAAGGGGTGAGGCAGCCGGTATCGACGCCGGGATGGGGGAAAACGACGACCGCCTGCCAGGGTCGGGTGACCCTGTGCCGGTAAAGATAGAGAAAGATCGCCGCCAGCCACCGCCCATAGAAGGTCGGGCGCCCCTGAAACTGGGCCTCGGTGAAGATGATGGGCGCCTCGGGATGGCTCGCCGGCGGCAGCAGGACGCCATCCAGGCGAAACGCGGTCTGCTTGACCTCGATCGCCTGCATGCGATAGTCCGCCGCCGCGGGAATGTCCAGGCCGGCCAGGGTGAAGGCCAGCGCCGGGCGCTCCTGAAACAGGCGGTAGAGCAGAGAATCGGTGTGCATGGGCGAACCTCGGGGCCGGATGGCTACGCCCTAGTGTAGCGGAGACCGGACTTGGTAAAGGCCCTTATCGCCCCCTGAATTGCCACCTGGATCGTCAGGGACTAAACTTCGCCCTCCCTAGCCGGGCGGGCTTGGGGCCGTCAGGGCGCGACCGCGCCAACGGGCTTCCCCGCCCTTCCCTATCTCAATCCACGCAGGCAGTCTTCGCCCCATGGCCATCGAACGCACCTTTTCCATCATCAAGCCCGACGCGGTCGCCAAGAATCACATTGGCGACATCTATCAACGTTTCGAGCAGGGCGGCCTGCGCATCATCGCGGCGCGCATGCTGCACCTGAGTCGCGAACAGGCCTCGGCCTTTTATGCCGTCCACCAGGCGCGCCCCTTCTTCGGCGACTTGGTTGATTTCATGACCTCCGGGCCCATCATGGTCCAGGTCCTCGAAGGCGAGAACGCCATCGCCCGCAACCGGGAACTGATGGGCGCCACCGACCCGGCCAAGGCCGCCCCCGGCACCATCCGCGCCGACTTTGCCCAGGAAGTGACGGAAAACGCGGTGCATGGCTCCGATGGCCCGGATACCGCCGCCGTCGAGATCGCCTTCTTCTTCCCCGAGGGGGTCTGCCCGCGCACCCGCTGAGGGCCATGCCTGGCGGCGGGGGGGATATCTCTCTCGCCCCGCCAACGCGCAGCCCCGGACCGAGCTGACGTTGACGACCTGGCTAGAGGGTCCTGGCTACCCCGTCGGCGCCCCTCCCCGCTTATCCCGCCCCGAGGCCCAAGTGACACATCCCACCCTGGTACTGGCCTCCACCTCCCCTTTCCGCCGCGAACTCTTGCAGCGACTGGGCCTGCCCTTCCTCACCGCCGCCCCGGAGGTGGACGAGGCGCGCCGGCCGGGTGAATCTCCGGAGGCCCTGGTGACGCGCCTGGCTGAAGCCAAGGCCCAGGCGGTGGCGGCGGC
>JADZBU010000168.1 GCA_020851955.1 Chromatiaceae bacterium
CCCGCAGATAAACCGGCAGGGCCCGCTCCGGGGGCAGGGCCAGGCCGGCGGCGAAATCTGCGGCGGCGAGCAGGGCCAGGTCCTGGGCTTCGCAGATGGCGGCCGGGTCGATGCAGCCGATCCTGGGCCCCAGCCGCTGGCGCAGAAGATCGCCATGGGTCTCCCAGCCACTACCGGCGCCTTGCCAGCCAGCCTCATCCGGCAGCTCGACCCCGGCCGGGGTCGTCACGGCCTCCTCACCCACCAGGCGCATCAGGCCCTGGCCATCCAGGACATAGCGCCCCCAATAGACCTCGCCCATGCGCGCATCGAGGGCGGCCAGGCACTGGCGGGCGCCCTGGCGACGGTGCTGACCCTGGGCCAGGCCCGCCAGGGTCGAGACGGGAACGACCGGCAGATCAGCACCAAAGGCGAGGCCCTGGCTCACGGCGGTGGCGATGCGCACCCCGGTGAAGGAGCCGGGACCCCGCCCAAAGGCCAGGGCGTCCAGTTCCCGGAGCTTCAGACCGGCCTCCTCCATCAGTGCCGCCACCATGCCCAGGATGAGATCCGCATGGCGGCGCGGCTCCAGAGCCAGGCGCTGCCGCGGACCCGTCTCGGTCAGGAGGGCGGCGGAACAAGCCTCGCCGGAGGTGTCAATGGCCAGGATGCGCATGGTGTTCCGGGGTCGGCGATGAGTCGCTAGGAGGCTTCGGCAAAAAAACGCTCCACCAGGTCCAGGTCGCGGGTGCGAGCCATGGGGGGCAGACTCCTGAGGAAGGCATGGCCGTAGGGTTTGGACAGGAGTCGCGGATCGCAGACCACCAGCACGCCCCGGTCGGTGGCGTCACGGATGAGGCGACCCGCGCCCTGCTTGAGGCTGATGACGGCCTGGGGTAACTGGAAATCCCGAAAGGGGTTGCCGCCCCGCTGGCGCAGGGCATCGATGCGGGCGGCCAGCACCGGGTCGCCGGGCGAGGCAAAGGGGAGCTTGTCGATGATGACGCAGGACAGGGCCTCGCCGCGCACGTCCACCCCCTCCCAGAAGCTGGCGGTGCCCAGCAGGACAGCGTTGCCGAGTTCCCGGAAGCGCTTGAGCAGTTCGCCACGGGGGGCCGTGCCCTGGACCAGCAAGGGGTAGTCCAGCCGCGTCTCCAATTGCTCCGCCGCGCGCCGCAGGGCGCGGTGGCTGGTGAAGAGCAGAAAGGCGCGCCCCCGGCTGAAGGCGAGGATCCGGGCGGCCAGGTCGGTGACCGCATCCCCGTATTCGGGTAGGCCAGGATCGGGCAGGCCGCGGGGGACGAACCAGAGGGCCTGGTTGGGGTAGTCGAAGGGACTGTCCCAACAGGCGGTATGGGCATCGGTGATGCCCAACTGGCTGGCGAAATGGTCGAAGCGCTCGGCCACCGCCAGGGTGGCGGAAGTAAAGATCCAGGCGGCGGGATAGCGCTCCATCTGGGCCTGAAAGATGCCGGCCACGGACAGCGGCGTCTGGTGTAGGCGAAAGCCCTTGCCCTGGGTCTCGAACCAGCGGATATCCGCCGAGTCCGCGGGGGGTTCCATGATGCGGGCCAGCCCGGTGACCAGATCGGTGGCACGGGCCAGGCAGGAGTCGAGCCCCTTGCCGCGCCCCTGCAGGGCCTCCAGGGCGGCCTGGACATCCACCAGGCGCTGGCGCAATTCCTCCAGGCGGGCGGAGGTGGCACTGTTCTCGGCGATATCCCGCCAGGGTGAGCGGCGGGCCTCCTCGCCCAGGCCGAGGCGCATTTCCAGGGCGGCAAGGCGCAGCTTGGCGAGGAGGTCGGGAAATTCCGGCATATCCCCGGCCTCGCGCCCATATTCGGCCTCGGTGTCGCGGACCAACTCCAGGAACTGGCGGCCACTGACGGCGGTGCCGAAGAAATTACCCGCCACCTCCGGCAACTGATGGGCCTCGTCGACGATGAAGGCATCCGCCCCGGGCAGGATCTCGCCGAAGCCCTCGTCGCGCAGGGCGATGTCGGCGCACAGCAGGTGATGGTTGACGACCACCAGGTCCGCCTCCTGGGCGCGACGGCGGGCCTCCAGCAGGGGGCATTGATCCCAGTCGGGGCAATCCTGGCGCAGGCAGTTGTCGCTGGTGGAAGTCACCGCCGGCCAGACCGGGGCATCGTCCGGCAGGGCCAATTCCGCGATATCGCCGTGCCGGGTCGCGCTCGCCCAATCACGCACGGCCAGCAACTGGCGGCGGAATTCGCTGGTTCCGCCATGGTGATCCTGGAGGGCCAGGTCTAGTCGGTAGGGGCACAGATAATTGGCCCTACCCTTGAGGAGGGCGATGCGCACCGGTATGTCCAGGGCGTCGCGGACCAGCGGCAGGTCGCGATGAAACAGCTGATCCTGCAGATTGCGGGTGCCGGTGGAGATGAGGATCTTGCGCCCGGAGAGCAGGGCCGGCGTCAGGTAGGCGTAGGTCTTGCCGGTCCCCGTGCCGGCCTCGCAGATGAGGGTGCCGCCTTCCGCCAGGACCTGGGCCACCTGCTCCGCCATGGCCTCCTGCTGGGGGCGATGGTTGTAGCCCGCCAGGCGGCGGGCGAGGAGACCGTTGGGACCCAGGATATCGGCGACCTTGCTCACGGTTCAGTCAAGGCGCGCTCAGTGATACCCAACAACATAGGGTTTTAGGTTTCCCGGACCGAGAGGTTGAAAGCCTTTCCCTGGACGGCCGACGGGGGCCCCGCCGCGATGCCTGGGATCTCGCGGCAGGACCCCGGTCTTCACTTGGCACCGGCCTTGGCCTCCGCCTCCTCGGCGCCACTCTGATCGCCAGCGGCCCGGCGCGTGGCGGCGATCATGCCCCAATTGTCCTGCTTGATCTGGTCCTGGTCCTTGGACAGGGTATTGGATTTCTGGGCCAGGGAGCCGGCCTGATCGTAGTTGTTCTGATCAAGCCGCACCCGCGCCAGCCGGTTCCAGAGGTAGGCCTCACGGGGCTGGATGCGGATAGCACGCTCCAGGGTCGCCGCGGCACCGACATAATCACCACGCTCGCGCTGTTTCTCGGCCTGCGCCGCCAGCGAGGACGCCGCCGCGGGGAGCTCCGGCGCGGCCGGGGGTGGCGCCGTGTACTTGACGACGGGCGGCGGCGGTGGCGGCGGCGCTGGCTTGACGGGCACGGGCGCGTTGGCCTTGGGGGGGGCGCCGACCGGGAGGGCTGGGTTGGCCGGCGGGCTGGTCTTGGGTGGGACGGCGGGCGCAGGGGGCGAGGATGCCGTCGCGACTGGGGGGGCCGGGGCCTTGGGGGCCGCCGCGGCGGCGGGCGGTGGCGTCCAGGCAATGGCCGGGGCCAGGCCCGGATCTACTTCCTGGGGTTTTGGCGTGACATTCGCCCTCGGAGCCGGGGCCGGGCCTGGGGTCTCGGAGCGCAGCGCCAACATGGTGCCAGCGGAGCCGCCCGATTCCTTGGGCGGCTCGGCGGGAGGCGGGGCAGCCGGGGCCCCGGCGGGCGCACGGTAGGCGTAAACATCCACCGCCGGCTTAGCCGGCGTTGGAGCGGGGGCCGGGGCGCTGGGGGCATTCGGACCCCTAAGGCTTTCGACGGGAGCCGGCCCCCCGGCCCGGGGCTTGCCCGCGCAGCCGGCCAAGAGGGCGGCGGCCAATAGCGATATCAATAGTTTGTTCATCAGTTACCTAAAAAGTCACGCAGGAAACTCCCAATTCCGCCACCGCTGGATTTCTTCTCTTCCTTGGGCGGGGGCGGGGGTGCCGCCGCATCCTCGGCCGTCGGCGCGGCCGCGGCGGCGGCAGCGGCGGCGGCGCCGCAATCCGAGGTCTTGGTCGGCAAGGCGTTCGCATCGAAGGGGAGCGACATGGCCCGACTGCACCCCCTGGGGGCGCGACGACCGTTGTAACGATCGACGTTGACCATCTCGATGCCGTCCGGGGGAAAGTCCGGGAGAGGCTGGCTGTCGATATTGGCCATGATCTCTCCCCAGATGCGCAGGGCCCCCGTGCCGCCGGTGAGGCCGGTGGGCTGGTTGTCATCGCGCCCCACCCAAGCCACGATCACCTTGTCGCCGCTGAAGCCGGCAAACCAGCTATCCCGCAACTCATTGGTGGTGCCGGTCTTGCCGGCGACCTCCAGTTCCTTGGGCAAGCGCGTCTTGAGCCAGGTCGCCGTCCCCTGCTGGACCACCTGGCGCATGGCCCAGGTCAGCAGATAGGCGGCCTGGGGGCTGGAGGCCGGTTCCACCGCCAGGGGATAGCGATTCAAGGGCTCCCCCTGGGTATTGAGGACATCCCGGATCGCCCGCAAGGGGGCACGGAAGCCGCTGGCCGCGACGGACTGATAAACCTGGGCCACCTCGACCGGGGAGAGGGAGATGGAGCCCAGCAGCATGGCCGGGACCTTCTCGATCTTGCGCTGCACGCCCAGGTCCTGGAAGCGCTTGATGACCCGATCCAGGCCCAATTCCAGGCCCAGGTTTACGGTCGCCAGGTTATAGGACTTGGCCAGGGCCAGATAGAGGGGGACATGGCCATGGGTCTTGCCGTCATAATTCTTCGGCTCCCAGTACTTACCATCGCCAATGGCCAGGCTGACCCCATTGTCGTTCAGGGGCGAGGCAATATTGTACTTCTTGGGATCGTTCAAGGCCTCCAGATAAATCATGGGCTTGACCAGGGAACCGATGGGCCGCACCGCCTCCAGGGCCCGGTTGAAGCCGGCATAATCCGCCTCGCGCCCTCCCACCAAAGCCAGCACCTCGCCCTGGGCGGCGGAGACGACCACGGCCGCGCCCTCCAGGGTGCCGCGCTTGAACCTGCGCAGCTTCTCCAGATCCGGCAAACCCTCGCGCACGGCCCTTTCGGCCTGGCCCTGAATCGTGGGCGAGAGGGTGGTGAAGATGATGAGACCCTCGGAGCGCAGGTCTTCCTCGCGATAATCCCGCTTCAG
>JADZBU010000169.1 GCA_020851955.1 Chromatiaceae bacterium
CGATCCTCACCGCCCACCGGCAGGAGGTCCTGATCCGGATAGGTGAGTCCGGTGAGCCCGAACCGCCCTTGCCCCTTGGGGTCCACCTGGGGATCGGCATCTCCAAGGGCGAGCGCATGGACTTCTCCATCCAAAAGGCGGTTGAACTGGGCGTCGCCGAGATCAGCCCCCTGTTCGCCGGGCGCAGCATGGTCCGGCTGACCGGCGACCGCTTGGCCAAACGCCAGGAACATTGGCGGGGCATCCTCATTGCCGCATGTGAACAAAGCGGGCGTCGGCGCCTGCCCCGGCTGAACTCTGTCCAGGACCTGGCTACCTGGGTCGCCCAGGGACATCCCTGCCCCCTGCTGTTGGATCATGGCGCCAGCCGCTCCCTGCCCAACCTCGCCCCGCCAGGGCCAGCCCTGACCATGCTGATTGGTCCCGAGGGGGGCCTGGCCCCCGCTGAACGCGAACGCGCCTACCAAAGCGGCTTCACCGGGGTGCGCCTCGGTCCGCGCATCCTGCGCACCGAGACGGTCCCGCTGGCGGCACTGGCCATCGTCCAGGCGCTGTGGGGCGACCTGGGCGATTAATCTGATCCATGCCTGAATTGGGACAGATAGAGCAAGAAGTTGTCACACCATCGCCAGGCAAGGTGAATATTATAATTCCCCTTAACTCCCGCCATAGCCAATTCAGGGATAACGGTCAATTCATGCACAAACATTTTAGCTCGGCGTTATGGGCCGGCGCCTGCCTTTTCACGGTCGGCGTCGCGATAATTTATTCCAGTAGCTATTTTTTTATTTTCGACGACACCTCCATCGTCACCTGGGCGAAAAACCTGACCGTGACGGATATTTTTTCGAGGCCCGTCATCGGGTTTTACCGTCCCGGCGGCATTTTACTAGCAAAAATTCAATATCATTTATTTGGATGGGATAAGGCCTTTGGCTTTTCCTTCGTCTCGATCCTGACTCACAGCCTCTCCGTCACGATATTTTATCATTTACTGCTGGAGCTCGATTTCGACCCTCTCGCAGCGACAATGTCGGCGCTTCTATTTCTGGCATCCCCATGGGCCACCGAGGCGACGCTCTGGTTTAGCGCTCAATTCGATATTTTTTCCGTATTTTTCGGGCTACTAACCCTTCTTCTTTTAAGCCATCAGGTTAAATCTAACAAACTCCACTTCTTGCTGGCCGCCTGTGGCACCTTCACCCTGGCCCTGACCTTCAAGGAAAACGCAATCATCCTTCCTGCCATTATTTTTTTAATATTAGGATTTCAGCATCAATTATCCTGGCGACGGTTCGCACTATTGCTGGCACCATTCGGGGTCATTTCCGTAATTTATTTAATCGTCAGATCCTATTACCTGCCCAATCTGGGAGGCGCCTATGGCGACCTGTTTTCAGTTTATCGCAATGCCGACATTCTTTCATCGATTGCGATATTTATAAAAGCTTTTCTGTTTCTTGACACAAGAATACATACATCGCTACATTATTTCGCCTTCTTATACACTGGCGGAGTCTTGGTTTGTATTGGAGCGGTTATCACCAGACCAAGGATACTGATCGCGACGCTGTTACTCTTTTGCATCGCCATGGCCCCGGTCGCCTGGATGACTATTAATCCTCAAACGACCTCGGGTGGGCGCATCCTCTATGCCCCTGGCATCCTCTGGAGTTTTTTAATCGGCATAGGCGGCTCCATTCTCTGGAACCAGGCCAATCTTAGCCGGCGTTGGCCGGGGCCAATACAGGCCAAAAGCATCCTCGCGATACTCTTGCCAGGAATTCTTACCCTTGCCTACTCAAGCACCCTCAGCCAAATCAGTTCTTGGCGCTTCGCGACTCATTTCGCAAAAAACACGGTTGATTTCATACTGTCCTCGCCGGACATCTCACACCCTTGTGTTCAGGTTACCAACCTGCCCAGCATGACGAGCGAAGGGCCCTTCCTGTTTAAAAGCTACAACCTCTCTCACCATTTTCGTGAAAGAGGCCACCCCCAGGAAATCAAATTTTCCGCAAACACCGTGATAATTTCCGCAAACAGAGCCGACGAGATATTAGCCGGCGGTCCCGACGTTTTTTCATCCCCCTGTCCAATCCCAAACCCCTTCCCCCTGACCTTGCCCCTTGACCAATTACGGCCTGATTGAGCCAGGGCCACAGGCCCGGATGCGCGGCAAGGCCGTCAATCCCACCCGACCGGCTAGAGTAAAACCCGCTCAATCCCACCCCTGAGGACTCGATCGAGAAAATGCTCCCGCCAGCCTTGGCCCTGACGGTAACGGGCGAGCTCCACGACGATGTACTCCGTGGTCAAACCCGTCTCGTCGGCATACTTGGCCAGGCCCTGTTGGCAGGCGGGACACGCGGTCAGCAACTTGACGTCACCCTGGGCGTGGTCGCGGCCGGAGAGGGTGCGGATGCCCTGAACCAGGGATTCCGCCTTGCGATACCGGAGTTGGCTGGCGATATCCGGGCGGGCGCTGCCCAGGGTTCCGGCCTCGCCGCAGCAGCGGTCGGTGAGGGTGACGGGCTGGCCGAGCAGGCTGGCGGCGACCTTGAGGGGGGCATGTGTCTTCATGGGACTGTGGCAGGGGTCATGGTAAAGGTACTGGATACCCAAGCCACCCCGCGCCCCGGATTCCCCCCCAGCGGTCACGGAGGCCGCCTCGCCTCCATGCTGGGGCAAGGCGCCGCCCGCGAGGGTCACGCCCCTTTCCATCAGATATTCATGGATGTCCAACAGACGACAGCCGGGAAAGATGCGCTCGAATTCATACTGGAGCAACTGGTCCATACAGGTGCCGCAGGAGACGACGACGGTACGAATATCGAGATAATTAAGGGTATTGGCGATGCGGTGGAAAAGGACGCGGTTCTCCATGGTCAAGCGCCGGCCCTGGGCCTCGTAGCCTCCGGCGCTCTGGGGGTAGCCACAGCAGAGGTAACCGGGTGGCAGCACCGTTTGCACCCCCTGCTCGTAGAGGAGCGCCAAGGTCGCCAGACCGATATCCGAGAAGAGGCGCTCGGAGCCGCAACCGGGGAAGTAGAAAACCGCCTCCATCTCCTCCGGGCTGCGCTGGGGGTCGCGCAGGATGGGCACCTGGGTGGCATCCTCCAGGCCCAGGATCTGGCGGAAGGATTGTTTCGGCACCTCGACCCGGATAGACCGGCGCAATAGCTCCTTTGCCAGGGTGACGGCCTGGGGTTGCCCCGTGGTCGCGGCCGGGGGTTCCTGGCGCCGATAGATGCCCAGGCGCCGGGTCAGGGCGCTGGCGAGATTGAGGCCTCGAAAACCCCAGCGCGCCAGACCGATACGCAGCAGGCGGATGAGGCGAGGGTCCTTGGCGTCGAGGAAACGCATGGCGGTCCAGGCGCCGGGGCTGAAGCGCTTTTGGCGCCGGTCCACCAGGATGCGGCGCAGGCGCGTCGTCACCTCGCCAAAGTCGATCTTGACCGGGCAGGGGGGCTGACATTTATGGCAGACGGTGCAGTGGTCCGCCAGATCGTTCATCTCGGCGAAATGGCGCCGCGACAGACCGCGGCGCGTCTGCTCCTCGTACAGGAAGGCCTCGATGATGAGACCGGTGCCGAGGATCTTGTTGCGCGGCGAATAATGCAGGTTGGCGCGGGGCACATGGGTCATGCAGACCGGCTTACACTTGCCGCAGCGCAGGCAGTGCTTGATGTCCTCGTTCAGGGCGCCGAGTTCCGTTTCCTCCAGGATGATGGCCTCCTGGCTCACCAGTCGGAGCGAGGGCGTATAGGCGCTCTCGAGACCCGAGCCCGGCAGCAGCTTGCCCGGGTTGAATCGCCCCGCCGGATCCACAAGCTGCTTGTAGCGGACGAAGGCCGCCAGCTTGTCGGGCTCCAGGAACTGGATCTTGGTCAGCCCGATACCGTGCTCACCGGAGATAACCCCCCCCAGTCCGGTCGCCAAGGCCATGATACGGGCCACCACGCGGTCGGCCTCGTGCAGCATGGCGTAGTCGGAGGAGTGCACCGGGATATTGGTGTGAACGTTGCCATCGCCCGCGTGCATATGCAGGGCCACGAAGAGGCGCGCCTCCCGGACCTGGGCATGGATGGCGGCGAGCCGTTCCCGGACCGCGGCCATGTCCTGGCCGCTGAAGATCTCGTCCAGGCGCTGACGGACCTCCTGGCGCAGAGACTGGCGGAGGTCGCGGCGCAGGAGCAGATCCAACAGGCTATCGCCGGCCTTGACCAGAGTCTGTTCCATTTCCCCCAGTAGGTGGGCCTGATCAGACGCGGGGGCGTCCAGCAGGGCCAGGATCTGGCCCCACCGTCGATGGGCCCCCTCCAGCACCTGACGGGCCGCCCCGCGCTTAGCCTCCAGAATGGCCTGGGCTTCGGCGGAGTCCTCGAAACCGGGCCAGTCACGGGCCTCCGGCATCTCGGTCTCCACATAGTCCTGGAGGGCCTCCAGAATCCGCTGCTTGTTGGCGATGGACTGCTCGATGTTGATCCGCTCGATGGCCCG
>JADZBU010000170.1 GCA_020851955.1 Chromatiaceae bacterium
TCCTGGAGGTGGATGAAGCCGGCGCCGCGGTCGTAATCGGACATGCCGACGGCGAAGATGCCGCTGACGGTAAAGGACTTGAGCCGCGGCATGATGCCGATGGGGGTGGCGCTGACCTGGGGGGTCACCACCGTCACCTTGTCGCCCAGACCCACCCCCAGCACCGCCGCCAGTTCCCGCCCCAGGACGATGTTGAAGGAACCCGCCGCCAGGGAGTCCACCTCGCCGCGGATCATGTCCTGGCGCAGCTCGGAGACCTGATCCTCCTCCACCGGCTCGATGCCGCGCACCAGGGCGCCGCTGACCTCGCCCCCGTTGGCAAGCATGACCTGCATCTCGATGAAGGGCGCGGCCCCCACCACGGCCGGATGCTCCCGCACCCGGGGGAGTTGCTCCCGCCAGTCCGCCATGTCGCCATTGGGTTCGGACAGGGTGGCGTGGGAGGCCATGCCGAGAATGCGCTCCTGGATCTCCTTGTGAAAGCCGTTCATCACCGACAGGACCACGATGAGGGCGACGATGCCCAGCATGATCCCCAGCATGGAGATGAGGGAGATGAAGGAGATGAAGTGGTTGCGCCGCTTGGCTCGCGTATAGCGCAGGCCAATGAAGAGGGGGAGAGGTCTAAACATGGGCCTATTAAACCATAATCGGGCGCCCCGGGGGCGGGCCGCGGCGTTACGGGAATGGGAGGAGGAGACACTCCCAGATCGCCATCAGGTCCTGTCGTAGCTGCTGGGTTAGGGAGACCCCGGTCATCTTGAGAGGAATGATCCCGAGGGTTGTTGGTTAGTTCGCTACCTTGGCCTGGCGCGCCTTCAGAGGCCGAGCGCGCTATGCGAGCCGAGTCGCACGAGTTGCAGCCTTGCCTGATCTGGCTTGCGGTAGATCAACACCAGATTCGGCCTGATGTGGCAATCCCGGTGGTCTTCCCAGCCACCGGTCAGGGCGTGGTCACGGTGCCTCTCGGCCAGTGGTTGGTCATTGGCCAAGGCCGTGATGATAGCGGCGAAATCGCAGGCCAGCGTCTGTCGATGCGGGCCCTTGGCCTCGCGCTTGTAGTCACGCCTGAACTGGCCGGTTTGTTCAATCGTCCGCATTCAGGTCCGCCATCAGGGCCTCCACGGTGGCGAAGGACTTCAAGCCACCCCGGCGCGCTTCCTTCATCGCCGCTATCGTGGTGGCGTTGGGTACCAGCGGCTCGAACGGCAGCGCCTTTTCGTGGGCGATGCGCGTCAGCATGATCCGGAAGGCATCGGATACGGTCAGCCCCATCGCGGCCAGCACGGCGGTCGCCTCTTCCTTGATGTGCTCGTCGATGCGAGCGCGGACAACGGCATTTGCGGACATAGTGTGATCCTCGAAACTTGTCGGGCCACATTGTACCCCAGCAACACAGCGAAGGCCTGGGGTCTAGCGATGACGGGGTGCCGCTGGCCAAGAAAAAGGGGCACCGGGAGGATTCCGCGGCGCCCCTGGTGGGGAGGGCAAGGCCAGGGATCAGACGATCTGGATCTCGACCAATTCGCCGGTCTCCGGGTCGCTCACGTGGACGGCGCAGGCGATGCAGGGATCGAAGGAGTGGATGGTGCGCTGGATCTCGATCGGCTGCTTGACGTTATGCACCTGGTGGTTGTCCTGGAGCGCCGCCTCGTAGGCACCGGGGATACCCTTGGGATCGCGCGGACCGGCGTTCCAGGTGGAGGGCACCACGGCCTGGTAGTTGGCGATCTTGCCGTTCTCGATGACGATCCAGTGGCCCAGGCCGCCCCGGGGGGCCTCCATGTAGCCGGCGCCCTGGCACTTCTTGGGCCAGGTGGCGGGATCCCAGAGGGCATCGTTGAAGGTCCTGGTGTCGCCGGACTTGATATTGGCGATCAGGCTGTCGTACCAGACCTGCATCTGGTCGGCCAGGAGCTTGGTCTCCAGGGTCCGGGCGGCGGTCCGCCCCAGGGTGGAGAAGAGGGCCCGGACCGGCACGTCGAGCTTGGTCAGGGTCATATCCACCAGGTCCTTGGCCCGGCCGTGGAGGGGCGACTCGGGGCTGGCGTAGAGCATCAGCATGCGCGCCAGGGGTCCGACCTCCACCGAGTGGCCCTTCCAGCGCGGGGCCTTGAGCCAGGAATAGCCGTCCGCCACGTCGAGTTGCTTGAAGGGGGGTTGGACACCGCCGCGGCGGTCGTAGTCCAGCTCGGTCTCCCCGGCATAGGGGTGCAGACCCTTTTCCTTGCCCCCCTGGTAGTGATACCAGGAGTGGGAGATAAATTCCTCGATCTGGTCCGGGGCATCCAGGTCCACGGGATGGATCTGGCTCAGGTCGCGATTGAGAATCACGCCCGCGGGGACGAGGAAGCTGGCGGGGTCATCCATGCCCTTGGCGGGAAAATCGCCATAGCAGAGGAAGTTGCCAAGGCCTTCACCCCGGCTGGCCCAATCCTTGTAGAAACCGGCGATGGCCAGGGTGTCCGGCACATAGACCTGATCGACGAACACCTTCATCTGATTGATGATGTTCTGGACCTGGGCCAGGCGGGCGGAATTGATGGCCGAGTCGGAGTTGAGGTCGATGGGCGAGGCCACGCCGCCGACGACGACGTTGGGGTGCGGGTTGCGGCCGCCGAAGATGGTGTGCAGCCGGGCCACGTCCCGTTGCCAGGCCAGGGC
Source organism: Chromatiaceae bacterium (assembly GCA_020851955.1). GTDB lineage: Bacteria > Pseudomonadota > Gammaproteobacteria > Chromatiales > Chromatiaceae > M0108. The sequence goes on from JADZBU010000170.1 coordinate 2,665, forward strand.
TTCCAGGTAGTGGGCCACCGCCATGAGGTTGGCCTCGGGCGGCAGCTTGTAGGCCGGGTGGCCCCAGTAGCCATTGGCGAAGATGCCGAGTTGCCCGCTCTCGACCAGGCCCTTGACGCGCTTCTGGACATCGCTGAAGTAGCCCGGCGAGGAATTCGGCCAGTTACTCAGACTCTGGGCCAGGGCGGAGGTCGCCTTGGGGTCGGCGCTCAGGGCGCTGACCACGTCCACCCAATCCAGGGCATGCAAATGATAAAAGTGCATGACGTGATCGTGGATGTACTGGGCGCCGATCATGAGGTTGCGGATGATCTGGGCGTTGGGCGGGATCGGATACTTGAGGGCCGCCTCCACGGACCGCACGGAGGCGAGGCCGTGCACCAGGGTGCAGACGCCGCAGATGCGCTGGGCAAAGGCCCAGGCATCCCGGGGATCGCGCCCGCGCAGAATGATTTCGAGGCCGCGCACCATGGTGCCAGACGAGTAGGCCTGGGCGATGTTCTCGCCGTCCATCTGGGCCTCGATGCGCAGGTGCCCTTCGATCCGGGTGATGGGATCGACGACGATGCGTTCGCTCATGTTCTATCTCCGTTCTTCTCTACCAGATGCTCGGCGATCATCTCGGTCAGGCCGACCACGGGGATGTCCATGTTGAACTCCTCCAGGCCCTCCTCGAGCTGGGTGCGGCAGGTGGCGCACATGGTCACCATGCGCTCCGGGGCGACCTCCTCGATCTGGGCCTTCTTCCGCTTGAAGGCCGTCATCTTGAGTTCCGCCGCGCGCTCGTTGCTGCTCACGCCGCCGCCGGCGCCACAGCACCACTGGTAGCGGCCATGTTCCTTGAGATCGACGAAGTTGTCCGCGACCAGATCCATGAGATTGCGCTGCTGCTGGATGACGCCGCTCTTGCGGGCCAGGTTGCAGGGGTCATGCAGGGACAGGCGATCCATCTCCTTGCCCTCGGTCTTGATCCGCCCCGAGGCGCGCAGTTCGTCCAAAACCTCGATGATGTGGAAGACCCGGAAGGGATAGGACTTGCCGATCAGGTTGGGGCCCTCCCACCGTACCGCCGTGTAGGCATGACCGCATTCGGGACTAATGACATTCTTGACCTTGAGCTTGACCGCCGCATCCACGATGCGCTGCACCAGGGTGGCGGCTATATCCTTGTTGCCGATCTGGATGCCGGCATTGGTGGCCTCGTAGCAATCGGTGCTCAGGGTCCAGCTGACGCCCGCATGGTCGAAGATCTTGGTGATGGCCTCCAGGTACTCGGGGAAGTTGATGATCTCCATGGAAGAGAGCAGGACCAGGTAATCGGCCCCCTCGACATCGATGGGCACCTTGAGCCCGGAGCTGGCCTCCACATGGTCGATCTGGACCTGCAGTGTCTTCCACTTGAGCCCCATGGGGCTGCCCGTGCGCACGGCGCGGGCGGCGGCGGTGATGAGGCCCTCGGGGGCGTGGCCCGCGGCCACCATGCCCTCGCGCGTCTTGCGGATCATGTATTGGATGTCGTTGCCCACCGGGCAGACCATGGAGCAGCGGGCGCACATGGAGCAGGAGTCATAGAGGAGGGGCTCCCACTCCTTCAGCATCTCGTCGGTGACCTTCTTGTTGAGGCCAAACAGACCCTTGATGCGGCCAAAGAGGGTAAATTCCGCCTGCCACACCCGGCGCAGGGGCTCCAGCTTTTTGATGGGGGTGTATTGCGGGTCCCCGGTCTCGACGTAGAAGAGACAGGCCTCGGCGCAGAGACCGCAGTGGACGCAGCTCGAAAAGAAGGCCGCGACGGGCGCGTCGATCTCGGCGCGCAGGGCATTGAGGCCCCGTTCCAGTGATAGCTCGCTCATGACTGGACTCCCTTGCGCCCGAAAATGGCGCCGTTATACCAACGGGCAATGAAGGCGGTGAACATGTGGGTCAGCTTGGTAAAGGGCAGCACGATCAGGAAGATCTCCACCGACAGGATGTGCAGGCCCAGGACGAGGGGATAGGGGTTGACCAGCCGGTGATAGGCCAGGTAGCCCGTGATCACCACCAGGAAGGTAACCCCCCAGGTCAGATAGTCCTCGAAGGTACTGAGGTGCTGCTTGACGGGATGCATCAGACGATGGACCAGGGCGGCGACCAGGCCGACGAGAGTCACCGCCGAAATGGCGTCGATCACGGGATTGGGCAGGCCGGGCCAGGCGACCCCGAAGACGCTCTTGATGAGTTCAATGTGGGGGATGAAGAGGAAGAGGACGATGATAAAGCCCAGGTGCCAGATCCAGCCCACCAGGACATCGAAGCCGGAGCGCTTGAAGGTGCCCGGATCAGCGAAGGAGCGGGTGATCATGGTGCGGAAGCCCGGACCCCATTCGCTGGCGCGGGCCTCGGCATAGTTGATCTTGCGCCCCAGCCAGAAGATTTCCACCAGGCGCGCCAGCATCCCCAGGGCGAAGATGGCGATCGCCCAGTTGAACATGGGGCCCTTGGTCCAAAGCAGAAATTCCATCGGATTGCTCATAGCTTCTGCTCCAGTTGCTCGATGGTGACAGGTTCGCGATCCGCCACGGCATGCTGCTGTTGCTTCTTGGCCACGGCCGCCGCGACGCCACCGACGACGGCGCCGGCGAGCCCCGCCACCGCCAGGGTGTGGGTGGCCTGGGCGGTGGGCACCGACAGGGCCTGATAGAAGCCCCCCGCATCCCAGAAATCGGGCTCGGAGCAGCCCAGACAGGGATGACCCGACTCCACCGGCCAACTGGTGCCGGCGTTCCAGCGCATGGTGGCACAGGCGTTGTAGGTGCTGGGGCCCTTGCAGCCCAGGCGGTAGAGGCACCAGCCCGCCTTGGCGCCCTCGTCGTCGAAGGTCTCGGCGAAGAGCCCCTTGTCATAGAAGGGCCGGCGATAGCAGCGGTCGTGGATCGACTGACCGAAGAAGGCCAGGGGCCGCTTGTACTCGTCCATTTCCGGCAGGGTGCCAAAGGTCAGGTACTGGGCCAGAACGCCCGTGATGACGGTGGGGATCGGCGGGCAGCCCGAGACGTTGATGATGGGCTTGTCGGTGATGATGTCCTGCACGGCCACGGCGCCGGTGGGATTGGGGTAGGCGCGGGGCAAACCGCCAAAAGCGGCGCAGGTGCCCACGGCGACCACCGCCGCCGCCCCCGCCACCGTCTCCTTGAGAATGTCCAGGTTGCTGTGACCGGCGATGGTGGAATAGCCCATGTTGGAGCCGGGTCCCGGCAGGGAACCATCCACCACCACCAGATAGGAGCCCCAGTTCTCCTTCATGGCCGCCAGACGGGCCTCCTCGGCGGCATCGCCGGAGGCGGCCTGGAGGGTGTGGTGATAATCCAGGGAGATGACATCGAGAATCAGGTTCTCGACCGTGGGGGAATGGCTGCGGGTCAGGGACTCGGTGCAACCGGTACACTCCTGGAAGGAGAGCCAGATGACGGAGGGCCGCCGCGCCTTGTCGAGGGCGGCCGCGATCGCCGACGTCATGGTCGGCGGCAGCGCCATCATCGAGGCGGTGGCGGCGCAGAACTTCAGAAAGCCGCGGCGCGTAACCCCATGTTCGCGCAAGCTCTCGCCTAGGGTCTTTTGGGTGGCCATTGTCCCTCCCGTCGGTTGAATATCACTGCAGGACCGGCTGGGCCGGTCTCACCCCCGCTTGGCGGGAATGATTGCTTACCAAGAAATCACGGTGGCCGGGGCCACCGCTTGCCTGGCGCCCGCGGCAGGGACCGCGACGCCCTTCGTCACTCGGCTACCGGCGTACCCGTAACCGACATCAAATCATGCCCCTGACCCCACGCCCGCCTCGCCGCCCAGAATCGCGTCGAGCCGGGCGGTGGCCTCTGCGAGATCCTCGGCTTGGGTCATGAGCAGGCTGGGGATGCGGTCGATCTCAAGGTGCAGGGCGATGCGCTCGCCTTCCGCGTTGTAGTGATCGATCACCCAGACCGCCGGGATGGCGCATTCCCAGATCTGGGTCTCGCCCAGGGCGTGAATGACCGCCTCCACCTCCCCGCGGCCGAGGCGGGCCAGCAGCCGCGCCTCGTCGCCAGGACCGAAGGGGATGGCGCGCAGATCGATGAGGCCCGGCGCGCCGGTGGTGGCCAGGCGCTCCAGGGCGTGTCGCACCTCGTGGAGTATGGGCAGGGCATTGCCCCATTCCTGAGCCACCTTGGAGACCTCGACCGCGAGGGGGATGCTTTGCGGACCGGACATCATGTCTATTAGCGTATCGTTAATTGTTAATTATCAATTATACGCAGGCCCTGGCGTAATTTAATTGACGCAGCGCAGCCAAACGGCCCGATCGGGACTAGCCAGGCCGCTGGTCCTGGCCAGTCATCGGCGCCGCCTCCCCGTCCCAGGTCCGCAAGAGGTCGCGAATCCTGGCCAGGGCCTCGGGCACCGCCGCGGCGACGGCGGGGCTGAGCTCATCCCCCCAGTCCACCACCGCGGGTTCGACGCCGACCAGGGCCCGGTGGCTGGGGAGCGAATCCGTGATCCGCGCCATGTCCATCAGATCCATCAGACTCACCTCGTGGACACTCTTGCCGATACCGCTCAGTTGGCGGTCCATGGCCTCGCCCTCGAAGACGCGCACCGTACCCGGCGGCTCGCCCATGACGGCGGCATCCACCACGATGAGGCGGGGACTGTCGGCGATGGGACCGGAGAGGGTGAAACTAAGGGTGCCGCCATCGAGCAGGCCGACATCACCGAGACCGCCCTCCGCCTCCAGGCGCCGAATCACCACCGCCCCCAGGGCCTCGTCAGTGAGCAGGGTATTGCCGAGCCCCAGGATGAGGGTCCGGGGCGGGGATTCGTCAGCGGGGTTGAGTGGGAACACGCGGTTATCCTGTGCGTTGAAGGGCGGCTTGCGCCAAGCCGCCCCGGCGTATTAGGCTGTACTTATATATTCAACGGAGACTCAAGACCCCATGTGCCTCGGAATCCCCATGCAAATCCGTTCCATCGATGGCCTGCTGGCGCGCTGCGAGGCCAAGGGCGTCGAGCGGGAGGCCAACCTCCTGATGCTGGAACACGAGAACCTCGCCATCGGTGACTTTGTCGTCCTGCACCTGGGTTACGCCATGAACAAGATCACCCCGGAGGAGGCGGCGGCGGCCTGGGATATCTACGACCAGATGCTGGCCGCCGAGGTCAGCCTCGCCTGATCTTTCCTCATAACTAAAGATACTGACTGGCGATCTGGTACTGGCGATCGGACTCGGTCTCGGCCTCGATCTCCTCCTCTTCGATGATCTCGCAGTTCTTGGCCATGCGCGCCTGGACCGCCGCCTTCCAGGCCGGGTTGGACTTGGCCGCCAACTGTTCTGGCGGCGTGAGGGCGGCGACCACGGCGGCGGCGACGAAATGGTCCGCCTGTTCCAGCCAATTGGTGTCCTTGCCGCAATCGGTGTAGGTCTTGACGGCATGGGCCTTGGCGGTCTTCAAGGCGTCTTCCAGGGCGGTCGGATCGGCCTCGGGGTCGAGGGCCAGCTGGCCGGCGCGGCGCACCCGGTCATTCAGGCAGAGGTGCATGACATTCCCGGCGAAACGAGCGCCCATGAGGCGTTGCTCCTGGGGCGTCAGGGCATTGAGCGCGGCGCGTAGCTGTTGATCATTGGCGATCTGGGTCATGATAGGGCTCCGTATGCCTGGCCGAGGCCGCCCGGGGGCGAGCGAACCGGGACCATGGATTCATTAGTGTTTCATCAAACACTGATCAGTATGGCCTTGAAGCGGCATCAGCGCATTGATTTAGGTCACAAGGACCTCTCCAAACTCCACCATCCGGGTTCATGCCCTTGTCCTTGCCGACCCGAGCTTTCTGAAACACGGGAAGAGTCTTAAACTTTCCCACAGATCTTTGTTGGTGAATCCCGTGAGCCTGGCCATGATGACATCTCAACCGGAAACCTTGGAGAACGATTTGTTTTACGAAATCAATGTCGAGTGGGATGCCGAGGCGGGTGTTTGGTATATCGAGGACAGCAATGTGCCCGGCTTGGTCGGCGAAGCGCCTACCCTGGAAGCCATGGTCGCACTCCTGCAGACACGGGTACCTGAAATGCTTGAGGAAAACGGTTGCCCTATGAGTGATGACATCCCGCTGCGGCTTCTGACGACGGCCCATCTTGCGCAGTTACGCCTGGCAGCCTGATGGGCGAGAGCTATACCCCGGAACTGATCCGATTACTCAAGGCGGCAGGCTGTTGGCTGGTGAGGCCTGGCAAAGGCGACCACGGGATATGGGAAAGTCCGATCAGCGGTCGCCGTTTTCCGGTTGATTCAAAAATCCTTTCCCGACATACGGCCAATACCGTGCTCAAGCAGGCGGGACTCCCGCGCGCATTCTGACAAGGCCGTGAATGACATTTCCGCGGGCAAATAGGTCACAATGTCACCCTGACCCGCGCCCCGCGGGACTGGCCATTCCGTTGCACCCACCGAGCGCCCGCATGAAACGCACCGTCTTCTTCGTCTCCGAAAGCACTGGCATCACCGCCGAGGCCCTGGGCCACAGCCTGCTCTCCCAATTCGAGGGCGTGGACTTCGAACGCGTTTACATGCCCTTCATCAACACCGAGTTGCGCGCCAAGGCCCTGCTGGACCTGATCCAGGAGGCTGCGGATCGCGACGGGGCCCGGCCCATCATCTTCAGCACTATGCTGGATGACCGGGTGCGGGGGGTGATTAAGAGTGGTACGGGTTACTTCCTGGAACTCTTCGAGATTTTCATGGAGCCCATCAGCAAGGAATTGGGGATACCCCCCAGCCTCAAGTCGGGACGCAGCCACGCCATCACCGAGCCCAATTCCTACATTCAACGCATCGACGCCATCAACTTCGCCATGTCCAACGATGACGGGGTGCGCCCGGATAATTTCAAGCGCGCCGATGTCATCCTGACCGGCGTCTCGCGCTCCGGCAAGACCCCCACCTGCCTCTATCTGGCCATGCACTACGGCCTGATGGCGGCCAACTACCCCATCACCGAGGAAGACTTCGAGCAGGGGGACCTGCCTCGGGAGATTTACGAATCCAAGGATAAGGTTTACGGCCTCATGATCGACGCCCAACGGCTGCACCTCATCCGCCAGGAGCGCCGCGCCCACAGCGAATACGCCTCCCTGGCCCGCTGCCAGGCCGACATCCGCCGCGCCCAGGCCATGTTCCAGCGCCTGGGGATCCGCGTCCTGGATACCACCAGCCAGTCCATCGAGGAGATCGCCTCCCATATCCTCAAGGCGGTCAAGAACAAGCAGCGTCACGCCGGGGGGCACTGACCCCGCGCCGGCGGGAGCGGTTCGCACAACCGCGTCACTGCCGACCGCGGGGCCGCGCTAACCCCGCGCCGATGGGTCCGGGTCCCTGGCCAACCCCGGGGCCGCGACCCCTTCCCCCAGGGGCCAGAGTTCGATCCGGGTACCCCATAGCCTTTCCATGACCCGACGGAGTCGCGCGGGTTGACCGCTCGTCCAGAAGAAATCGCGCCCGGCTCCGGGGGGGGCAAGCAAACCCGCCTCGGCCAGGCGTCGGCGTACCTGGCGGGCGACGGCGAGGCCCGAGTCCAACACCTGGACCTCGGGACCCGCCAGATCCCTGATTAGGGGCGCCAGGTGGGGGTAGTGGGTGCAGCCCAGCACCAGGGTATCGGCGCCCCGGGACAGGAGGGGCTCCAGATATTCGGCCAGCAGGGCGCGGGTCCCCTCCCCCTCCAGATCCCCGGCCTCCACCCGCTCCACCAGGCCGGGACACGCCTGGGTCAGCACCTGGGCGCCGCCATGGTTCGCCACCAGATCCGAAAACTTGGCGCTGGCCAGGGTCTGGCGGGTCGCCAGGACGCCCACCACGCCGGCGCGGCTGGTGGCCACCGCCGGCTTGACGGCGGGCTCCATGGCGATGACGGGCACGGCGTAACGGGCCCGCAACAGCCTGGCCGCCGCCCCCGTGGCCGTATTGCAGGCCACCACCAGGGCCTTGGCGTCGCGTTCCAGCAGAAATTCGGCGATGGCGATGGCGCGGGCCTCGATGGCCGCCAGCGGCTGGTCACCATAGGGGGCATGCGCCGAATCCGCCACATACAGCAGATCCTCGTGGGGCAGTTCGCGTCGGATCTCGCGCAGGACGCTGAGTCCGCCCACGCCGGAATCGAAGACGCCGATGGGCCGGTCAGACGCCATGGCGAGACCAGGAATGGCTGGGCCCCGGGGGCCGCCCGGTCAGAACCGTCTCACACCCCGTCATGATTACGCCGAGTCCTGAACCCGGATCCTGGCGAAGATGTCCAGATATTGCCGCGCGGGTCTGGCCCAGGAGTTATCCATGGCCATGCCGTTGAGACGCAACTGGCGAAAGTATTCCGGGTAGTCGAACCAGAGGCCCAGGGCGCGATCCAGGGCTGACTCCAGGGCCTCGGGAGTCAGGTCATCAAAGACGTAGCCATTGCGCTCTGCGAAGGGCAGTCCGGCATCGTTGGCATCGAAGACCGTGTCCGCCAGGCCCCCGACGCGCCTCGCGACCGGCACCACGCCGTAGCGCATGGCGATCATCTGGGTCAGGCCGCACGGCTCATAGACGCTGGGGATGACCATGATGTCCGCCGCCGCGTAAATGAGGTGGGCCAGGGCTTCGTCGTAGCCCAACTCCAGGTGGCAGTCGGGATTGGCCGCCGTCTCCCGCTGCAGCACGCGGAAGTAGGCCTCCAGAAGGGGATCCTGGGCACTGCCCAGCAGCACGGCTTGGGCTCCCCGTTCCAGACCATGAAGGATGGCATGGCGGATCAGCTCCACCCCCTTCTGGGCATCCAGCCGGCTGACCACGGCGATGAGCGGCTTGGCGGCCTCGGCCAGGCCCAGGCGCTGGCGCAAGGCCTGCTTGTTGCGGGCCTTGTCCGGCAGGCTCTCCGGGCCATAGGCCTGGGGCAGGTGCTGGTCGGTCAGGGGGTTCCAGGCAGCGTAATCGATGCCATTGAGGATGCCGCTGAACTTGTGGCCATGGCGACGCAGGGTCTCCTGAAGGCCCATGCCCTGCGCCGTGGACTGAACCTCCCAGGCATAGCGGGGCGAAACGGTGGTGACGGCGTTGGCATAGACGATACCGCCCTTCATGGGGTTGACGGTATGGGGGTTGCCCGGGTCGCGCAGCCGGTCCGCGGTCATGAGGCGCCGCGCGTCCAGGCCGAGCTGATGCAGGATGTATTCCCCGACCCAGCCCTGATGCCCCAGGTTGTGCAGGGTGTAGCAGACCCGGGTCCGGTTCAGGCCCAGGGCCTGGTAGGTCTCGTAGAGGAGCACCGGAATGAGCCCGGTGTGCCAGTCATTGCAGTGGATGACGTCCGGGTGGCGCCCGGTTTGGTGGAGAAACTCCAGCAGGGCCCGGGCATAAGAGGCGAAGCGGTCCGGGTCGTCCGGCTCGCCATGAATGACACCCCGGTTAAAAAAGTCCTGAGGCGCCTGGGGGTCGATAAACCAGCAGTCGATGCCATCCACCTGGCCCCGGTAGAGGTCGCAGGCAAACCCCTGGTCGTAAAAGGGCACCCAGAGATCGGGGCAAGCCTTCTCCAGCCCGACGATCGCCTCCAGACGCAGGCAGTCGTACTTGGGCAGGATGACCTCGACCCGATGCCCCGCCCGCGCCAGTTCCCGAGCCAGGCCGTGGACGAAATCCCCCAGGCCGCCGGCCTTGGCCACGGGGGCGCATTCGGCGCTGGCCATGACGATATACACAAGCAGAGACCTCCGGATTAAGAGGGGTTAGCCGAAGTGGCCCGGATCCAGATCGGGAAAGAGGCCATCCAGCAGTTCCAGGCCTACCAGGCGATCCCCCGGGTCCAGCCCCCGCCGCAGGGCATCGGCCAGAAAGGCAAAGCGCGCCAGGTGGGCTCGCAAACGGGCCTCGGCATAGGGCCCGCCCCCGCCCCGACCCAGATGGAAAGTCCAGTCCGAGCCCTGGGCCAGCAAGAGGGAGCGGGCCGCCTGCCGCAGCAGGCGCCCCCGGAGGCTGGTCGCCGGCGCGGAGCCATGCTGGTGGCGCAAGGCCTGAAATTCGACCGCCGCCTGCTGCAATTGCAGATGGACCCAGGCCGTCTCGGGCCGCAGCCAGGTGCCATTATAGCCACCCTCGCCCCAACTCGAGGCGGCGACGCGACAGGGCCCGGCGACGCCCTGCTCCGCGAGATATTGGCCGAGGCTCACCATCGCCAGGTCCTCGCTCACCTCCAGTTCCCGCAGGAGGGCATCCAGAAACAGGGGGCCTTCGTACCACCAGTGGCCGAAGAGTTCCGCGTCAAAGGGGGCGACGATCACCGGGGGACGGGGGACGGCTGGAAGGCGGGCGATGAGCTGGCGACGCCGGGCAACGAAGGACCGCGCGTCCTGGAGCGCCCGCCGGGCGGCCCGCGCGGGATCATAAAGGTCCTTGGGGCCTATGCCACCCGTAACCCGATGATATTTGATCCCCGTGGGGCCCGAGGTCACGCCCGGAGGTAGGTAGTCGGCCAGGGCCGCCGAGGGGCCGGCGAAGCCCAGGTCGGAGTAATACTCCCGGTAATCGGGATGGGCCGGATAGCCCGTCTCCCGACCCCAGACCTCGCGGGCCGAGTCGGGGTCGCGGCCAAAGAAGGCGACGTCCCCCACCGCTACCGGGGCATAGACCCCCCAGGGTGGGCGCGGCTGGCCCTGCTGCAGCCCATGGGCCTCCAGCAGGCTATAGCCATAACCCGCCGCGGCGATCTCGGTCTCCAGGCCCGGGTAATAGCCGCACTCCGGCAGCCAGAGCCCGGCGGGGGCCTGGCCCGTCAGGACGGTGAAGGCGTCGCGCCCGACCCGGAGCTGGGCCCGGACGGCACCCGGATGGGTGCGCAGGAGGGGCGGATAGCCATGGGTGGCGGCGGTGGTGATGAGTTCCACCCCCTGGTCGTCGCGCAGGCGTGTCCAGGCACCGATGAGGTCGCCGCCGAGCTCATCGCGAAACTGGCGCCGCCGGGCCTCGAATTGGCGCTCATACCAGCCTGTCAGCCGGCGCTGGCGCGGGTCGCGCTGGCGGCTGAGTTCGCTCGCGCACAGGCGCAGCCGGCGATCCAGATAGTCCAGAAACCGCTCTGGCAGACTGGGGTCCGCCAGCATGGCCAGGAGGGTCGGCGACAGCGACAGGGTCAGGCGGCAGGGGCTGCCCCGCCCCCGGGCGGCCTCCAGGACCCCCAGCAGCGGCAGATAGCAGTCGGCGATGGCCTCGTGCAGCCAGCTTTCTTCCAGACTGCGCACCTGTTCCGGGTGCCGGACATAGGGCAGATGGGCGTGGAGCACCAGCGCCAACCGAGCGGGGGCGATCACGACCTGGGGGACGGGGCTGGCTCGACCGGGTGGGGACCGGGACCCGCGGCGGCCGGGGTCCCGTGGGGGTAGGCAAAGAGCCAGTAGCGGGCGTCAAGGCCCTGCCCGCCCGGATCTGGCCAGGCACTGGACGGGTCCCCCACGGCGGAGGCGGAGGTGGCGCCGGAACCGGGACTGGAGCGGGTGCCGCGCGGATCGAAGGTCGCTAGGAGGGGGGATGTGGGGTCGGGGCGTAACCGTTCAGCCCCCTCTCCCCAACCCTCCCCCACAAGGGGGGAGGGAGCAAGAGAATCAGTGGTTTGAGCCATCGAACCCAACCCATGCGGCGGCGGGGGCTGAACGGTTACGTCGGGGCGCGCGGACGGAAGTGAAGACGATGTCGGGCCGGCGCTCGCGAGCGGAAGAAGAGGCGATGTCTGGCCGGCGCTCGCGGGCGGAACTTCGAACCCCCGAGCTGGCGCCAGGGGCGACCGTGGCGCCGCAATCCCCACCGTCGAGGAACGGTTTTGCCCTGGCGGGAGGTTGCGCGCTATGACCAGAGGCGGGGACATGCGTCCACTGGCGGGCCTTGACCGCAGGGCTCCGGGGGGCTGGGAGAACGCCCCGACGGCTGGGCCTGCCACAGTAGGCGGCCGGGGAAATTCTGGCTCCAGCTCCTGGCCCGTATCCGCCAGGGTCGGGTCCCAGGGCGGCGCGGCCTCCTCGCTGGCCGGGACCGGGGCCGAGGGCGGCAGGGGCGCCCTAGCCGCTTCCTGGTCCCCGCCAGACCCCACCGGCCGGGGCGGAATCAGCCGCAATGGACGCGGGGGCAGGGTCGCCAGATTGGAGCGCGCCAAGAGGATCCAGCCGCCCTCCGGGGTGGCGAGGCCCAACTCGGCCCGATAGAGGACACCGGGACCGCCGCTCACCAGGAAGCGGGCCACGCCCTGGGCATCCAACTCGCCCGCCGGCAGGGACAGGGCGGCGACCTCCCGTTGCCCCGCATCCTCCCGCAACAGGCGCAGACGCTGATGGATACCCTCCAGACCCACCGGGAAAGCGCCCCGGACCAACGCCAGTTGTCCCGACTCCACCTGCCATTGGGCCTGCAACTGATCGGGATCCAGGTCGAACAGACTGAGCAGGGTGCGACGGGAGGTCAGCGGGAAGTCGCGCTCGATGCCCGCCGCCACCGCGCGGAGCCGCTCCGGCGCCCACCCGCCCCCGGGGGTCTCAGGCATTCGGGTGCTGCCCGCGCAATCGCATGGCAAGGAAGATACCGGTCATGGCTCGAACCCGCTGCTGGCGTCAGTGCCGGCGCCCAGGACTGGCGGCGACAAAGGTCGGATTCTAGCTCAGGAGACGGGCGATTTCGCCCCTTTCCACCGCCAGACGCCACTCGGATAACCCAACCAGCCCGGCGGGCAGTCCTCAGCGCCCCTCGAGCACCACCAGGCTATGGGCCTCGGGCGCCTCCCAACGCAAGGGCTGGAGAACTATAAGATACTTATGGTCAGGCTAGAACAGGATAAGCGGGGGTTGAGTTGCATCGCTGGGCGATGCCGGTCAGTGCGCGGTCACCGCCTTGGGGCGACCACCGCGGCGCCCATTTGCGCGTGCAGCTTGGGCCTTGGCCGGGCTCTTGGCACTGCCGCCCTTCTGACCGGCCTTGGCCGCACTCCAGTGACGGCTTCCGAAAAAGCCCTCCAGCAGGGCGGGCAGGTAGAGGTCCGCATCCAGCTTCGGGAAGTGAATCCCCAGGCCGGAGGGGCTGATTTCGATGACATCCAGATCGGCCGGCCTCGCGACTTCGAGCCCTTGGGCATCGTGCGGCAGAAACGCGACCTCGATCCCGCTGGACAGGGCTATCACGACACGGTGCACCCGCCTGTCGTAGCGTGCGGTGACCGCCACCGGACCAGATGCCAGGCGGTGTGCGGCCCGGGCATTGGCTTGCCCCAACTCGTCAGGATTGATCATGAATGTTGCTCCTGCACTCAGTGGGCAAACCCAGCCCCCCAAAGCAAAGGGGCCAAAAGCATAGCGCCCCTGATCCCTCGGCGCCCGCCCCGTTGGGGTGGGCTTGTCGGTCGCGGACCTACCTGTCCGCGCTCAGTGCCCCTCAGCCCCTCGCGTTCAAGGCCGCATGGGGGGGGGCGGCCGGACGCGCCACCGGGATGCGCGGGGCTGAGCAGGAGACATAGTCGTGCCCGGCCTTCTGGCGGAAGGCGATGGACTCCGGGTGACCGCCGTGCTCGCCGTGCTCGCCGCAGATGCCCACATGCAGCCCCGGCTTGACCGAACGGCCCCAGTCCACGGCGAGCTTCATCAGCTTGCCCACACCCTTCACTTCCAGCACGTCATAAGGAGTTGTCGGCCAGAATGCCGATCTGGTTGTACAGCGGCAGCGGACGGTCCTCAGCGCCCCTCGAGCACTACCAGGCTATGGGCCTCGAGATATAACTCGTCCCGCCCCAGAGGCACCTGTTCCGAGGCGGGCACCAGATCCGCGCCCGGGGGTTGGCCCGTATCCAGGACCCGGTGCCAGGCGCGGCCCGGCAGGCTGGGGAGACGGAAACACCGGCCCTCGCCACCCATGTTGAGCAGGACGCACAGATCGGCCTCCTCCGCGGTGACCCGCGCCAGGGTGAAACCCAGACAGGAGTCGCCGGTGGCCTCCCAGCGCGGGGCCTGGCCATCGGCCCCCTGCCAGGCGATGTCCGGCCGGGCGTCATCCTGGCGGGGACGACCGGTCAGGAAGCGCCGCCGCCGCAGACTCGGGTGGCGCTGGCGCAGCGCCACCAGCCCCGCGACGAAACGGCGCATGGGGTCCTGGGTCGCGACCTGGGTCCAGTCGAACCAGCCCACCGGGTTGTCCTGACACCAGGCATTGTTGTTGCCGCCCTGGGTGCGCAACACCTCGTCACCCGCCAGGATCATGGGGATACCCTGGCTGAGGAAAAGGATGGCCATCAGGTTGCGGGCCTGCCGCCGGCGCAGGGCGAGAATGGCCTCGTCCTGGGTCTCGCCCTCGGTCCCGCAGTTCCAGCTCAGGTTCTCGTCGCTGCCATCCCGGGCGGCCTCGCCGTTGGCCTCATTGTGTTTGCGGCCATAACTGACCAGGTCCCAGAGGGTGAAGCCGTCATGGCAGGTGACGAAGTTGATGCTGTTGATCGGCAGGCGGTGGTTGGCCTGATAGAGGTCGCTGCTGCCCGTGATGCGGCTGGCCACTTCGCCGATAAGGCCGCCGTCGCCCCGGACGAAGCGCCGCACGCTGTCGCGATAGCGGCCGTTCCACTCCATCCAGCGGTAACCGGGAAAGGTCCCGACCTGGTAGAGACCGGCGGCGTCCCAGGCCTCGGCGATGATCTCGGTGTGGGCCAGGACATCGGAAAACTCGATGCCCCAGAGCAGGGGCGGATTGTGCAGGGGCTGGCCGTCCTCCCCCCGCGCCAGGGCGCTGGCCAGATCGAAGCGAAAGCCATCCACGTGCATGGCCCGCACCCAGTACTCCAGGCAATCGATGATGAAACGCGACACCAGGGGGTGGTTGGCGTTGAGGGTATTGCCGCAGCCAGTGAAGTCCAGATAGCGGCCCTTGTCGATGCTGTCGAGCAGGTAAAAGGTCTCGTTGCCAAAGCCCTTGAAATTCAGGACAGGCCCATCGGCCCCGCCCTCCGCCGTGTGATTGAAGACCACGTCCAGAATGACGCCGATCCCGGCCCGATGCAGGGCCTTGACCATGTCCCGGAATTCATCGCGATGAGTCCCGGCCTCGGGGCTCACGCAATAGCCCGGATGCGGGGAATAGAAGCTGTGGGTGCTGTAGCCCCAAAAATTGCCCAGGCCCAGATCCCGCACACCCTGGGGTACATCCTCGTCATCGAAGGCCATGACCGGCATCAACTCGACATGGGTGATGCCGAGGGACTGGAGATAGGGGATCTTTTCGATCAGCCCCAAAAAAGTGCCCGGGTGCCGCACGCCCGCGGCGGGATGACGGGTGAAGCCACCGACGTGCAGCTCGTAGATGACCATCTCCTCCGGCGGCAGGCGCGTGGGGGCGTCGCCCTCCCAGTCATAGTCGTCGCCAATGACCATGGCGCGGGGGGAGTCATGGGGCACGACGCCTTGCCGCAGGCGGCGCCAGCGATCCCAGCCCGCCTTGTTGACCGCCCGCGCGCAGGGGTCCAGGAGTTCCACCCGGGGATCGAAGCGCAACCCCCGACCCCGCGGATCGTTGGGCCCCTCCATGCGCCAGGTGAAGTGGGTGCCGACGGGCAGCCCCACCACCAACAGGTGCCAGGAGAAGAAGGTGTGATTGATCTCGGGGTCCAGGCGGATGACCTGGAAGGGTTCCGGGCTGTCATGGCCCGCGTACAGGAGGAGTTCGACGCCGGTGGCGTGGCGGCTGAAGATCGAGAAATTGACCCCCTCGGGTTCCAGGCTCGCCCCCGGGGGATAACGTCGGCCAGGTAGAGTGGTGAAGGGGCCTAGGGTCATGGGCGGTCGTTAGCCAAGAGTGCCAGGGATAGCGATCTCGACGGGCCGGCCCCGGGAGGGGGCCGCCCCGTCGGACGCTCGATTAGCCGGTGAAGCGACCCTCGCGCAGGGCCTGGGCCTCCATGATCTCCAGCTCCCGGGCGCCGGAGATGACGATCTCGGGGTCCGGCACAAAGTCCAGTTCCTTGTTCAGGCGCTCGTAGGGTACCGCGTTCAGGATCACCTTCATGGCATTGATGCGGGCGCGGTACTTATTATTGGAGCGGATGATGGTCCAGGGCGCATGGGCCGCATGGGTCCGCTTGATCATCTCGTACTTCTGGCGGGTGAAGTCGTCCCAGCGGTCCTGGGCCTGGGCGTCGATCTCCGACAGCTTCCATTGCCGCAGGGGGTCCGTCTTGCGCCGCTCGAACCGGCGGGACTGTTCGTCCTTGGTGACGCTGAAATAGAGCTTGACCAGGATGGTGCCCTGGCGGACCAGATCCTTCTCGAAGCCCACCACGCCGTACATGAAGTTCTGGTACTCCTGGTCGGAGCAGAAACCAAAGATGGGCTCCACCACGGCGCGGTTGTACCAACTCCGATCGAAGAGCACCACCTCGCCACCGGTGGGGAACTGGGCCACGTAACGCTGGAAGAACCACTGGTGACGCTGCTCCTCGGTGGGCTTGCCGAGGGCGACGAGACGATAACGTTTCTCGTTCATGTAGCGCGAAACCCGGCGAATGGTGCCGCCCTTGCCCGCCGCGTCCCGACCCTCGAAGACGATGATCATGCGCGTCTTGGTTTCTTCCAGATACTTCTGCAACCGGATCAACTCGGCTTGGTAAGGCTTGAGACTCTTCTCCTGGCGCCGACGCACGACGGAACTGCGGTTTTCGCTCTTACTCTGCGCTAACTTATTGCGCATGTTACGGTAATCGTCCATCAGCTCCGTCAGCTTGACCTGCTGACCGCGATATTCCACAAATTCAGGGTTCTTCAAATCATCCGACATGACGATTACCTCGTGGTTTTATTAGCGCACCCGGTGAAAGGATATATTTTAACATGCCCGGGCACCCACTTCCCGAAACATTTGCGTCTCGCGGGCAAGGCGAGCCCGGCTCGGGGCCGGAGCGGGAGCCCGGAAGCCGAGCGGAATTTCAAACTCCCATTTATGCCCGGCCCGGAAACTGGCAAACTAGGCCGGCCCGGTGCCTTGCTCGGGCATCACCCGCGCGATTTCCATCGCGATCAAGATCGCAGCCCCAACGGAGAGGTCCTGGCCGTCCATGTCCGACAACGTCAAATACCTGCTCGACGAGCAGGACATACCCAAGTCCTGGTACAACATCAATGCCGACCTACCGGTCCCCCTGGACCCGGTGCTCCACCCGGGCACCCACGAGCCCATCACCCCCGATGACCTGGCGGCCATCTTCCCGCGCGCCGTCATCGAGCAGGAGATGAGTACCGAGCGGGAGATCGAAATCCCCGGGCCGGTGCGGGAAGTCTATCGCCAGTGGCGCCCTTCGCCCCTGTTCCGGGCACGCCGCCTGGAAAAGGCCCTCAACACCCCGGCCAAAATTTACTACAAATACGAAGGCGTCAGCCCCGCCGGCAGTCACAAGCCCAACACCGCCATCCCCCAGGCCTTCTACAACAAGGAGGAAGGGGTCAAGCGCATCACCACCGAAACCGGCGCCGGCCAGTGGGGTTCCTCGCTCGCCCTCGCCGGCTCCTTCTTCGGACTGGAAATCGTGGTGTACATGGTCAAGGTGAGCTATCACCAGAAGCCCTACCGGCGCGCCTTCATGGAGGCCTTCGGCGCCCAGTGCATCGCCAGCCCCTCCGAGACCACGGCCTCGGGGCGCGCCATCCTGGCCGAGCACCCGGACAGCACCGGCAGCCTCGGCATCGCCATCAGCGAGGCGGTGGAGATGGCCGCCCAGCGCGACGACACCAAGTACGCCCTCGGCAGCGTCCTCAATCACGTCCTGCTGCACCAGACCGTCACGGGCCTGGAGTCCATGCAACAACTGGCGATGGCGGGCGACTGGCCGGATATGGTCATCGGCTGCACCGGCGGTGGCAGTAACTTCGCGGGCCTGGCCTTCCCCTTCCTGGGCAAGCAACTGCGCGAGGGCGGCAACATCGAGTTCATCGCGGTGGAGCCCTCCGCCTGCCCGACCCTGACCAAGGGCCTCTTCGCCTATGACTTTGGCGATACCGCCCACCTGACTCCCCTGTGCAAGATGTTCACCCTCGGCTCCAGCTTCGTCCCCCCGGGCTTCCACGCCGGCGGGCTGCGCTATCACGGCATGGCCCCCCAGATCAGCCATCTGGCCAAGCTGGGCTACATAGCGCCGCGCTCCTACCACCAATTGGAGTGCTTCGCCGCCGGGCTCCAGTTCGCCAAGGCCGAGGGCATCATCCCGGCGCCCGAGGCCAACCACGCGGTGCGCGCCGCCATCCACGAGGCCGAGAAGTGCCGGGAGTCCGGCGAGGCCAAGACCATCCTCTTCAACCTCTGCGGTCATGGTCACTTCGACATGCAGGCCTACA
>JADZBU010000171.1 GCA_020851955.1 Chromatiaceae bacterium
CAGCCCCTTGTTGATGACGGCGGCCAGCCAGGCCAGCAGGGTGCCGCCGGTGAGGCCGACGACGATGGTCTCGTCCAGGGCCGGCTTGACCTCGCTGCCCTGCAGGGCGGTCAGGATCTCGCCGTAATAGAGGCCAAAGACCACGGCGATGGCGACGATGATGAGGGTAAAGACCGCCAGGGAGCGCAGGCCCGAGCGGCCGTTGGGCTCCTGGTAGGTGCGTGCCTCGGGAGGCAGAGCGGGCACCAGGCTCGGCTTGAAGATGGCCAGCAGGATGATGAAGAGCGCGAAGATGCCCACCAGACTGAAGGCCGGGATGAAGGCGCCCATGTAGAGGTCGCCGACGCTGCGGCCGAGCTGGTCGGCCATGACGATCAGCACCAGGGAGGGCGGGATGATCTGCGCCAGGGTCCCCGAGGCGGTGATGGTGCCGGAGGCGATCGCCGGGCTGTAGCCGTAGCGCAGCATGATCGGCAGGGAGATGAGGCCCATGGAGATGACCGAGGCCGCCACCACGCCGGTGGTCGCCGCCAGCAGGGCGCCCACCAGGATGACCGCCAGGGCCACGCCGCCGCGGATGGGCCCGAAGACCTGGCCAACGGTATCGAGCAGGTCCTCGGCCATGCCGCTGCGTTCCAGGATCAGGCCCATGAGGGTGAAGAAGGGGATGGCCAGCAGGGTCTCGTTCTGCATGATGCCGAAGACCCGCAGGGGTAGGGCCTGGAAGAGGATCGGCGGCAGCAGGCCCAGCTCCATGCCGATGAAGCCCCAGGTCATGCCCACGGCGGCCAGGGAGAATGCCACCGGAAAACCGGTGAGCAAAAAGAGCAGCAGCGAAGCGAACATGAGTTCGGGAATGTGGGCGGTGAGGAGGGCGATCATTTGGTGACCCCTCCGACAGTACCGGTAACGGCGGTGGCATCACCCAGATGCCCATGCTCGATGACCTCCTCCTCGGTGCTTCCCACCGCCAGGGGATTGGGCCCCTGCCCCTTCAGGAAGGCCAGGCGCTTGATGAGTTCCGACAGGGCCTGCAGACCCAGAAAGCCGAAGCCGATGGGCACCAGGGCGTAGGCGGGCCAACGGATGAGGCCGCCGTAATTTTGCGAGATCTCCCCCGAGGTGTAGGCCTGCCAGACGTAGGGCCAGGAGAGGTGGATCATGAAGCCGCACAAGGGCAGCAGAAAGACCAGGATGCCGACGATATCGATGAGGTTGCGCGTGCGCATCGCCAGCTTGCCCGCCAGGACGTCGATGCGGACATGGGCATTCACCAGGAAGGCGTAGCCGGCGCCGAGCAGGAAGACGCCGGCAAAGAGGTACCACTGAATCTCGAGGAAGGCGTTGGAGCTCAGATTGAAGGCCTTGCGGGCCACGGCGTTGGCGGCGCTGATGAGGACGGCGGCCAGCACCAGCCAGGGGATCAGCTTGCCCAGGAGGCTACTGATGCCGTCGATGACCCGAGACAGGCGGAGGAGGATCTTCATGGAGATGGCCCGAGACCAGACGGATGGCAAAACGCCGAGGCCAGGGGGGTGGCGCTCGGCGTTGGGCCTCCGCTGTCAATGAGGGGTGAGGGAACCGGTGATCCACGGGTCGCGACCCCGAATCACCGGGCCGGGGCCTAGAGCTTCTGCGCGGCGAGGTACTGGGTGTAGTTGGCCTCGGCCACCGACTGCCACTGCACCTGCTGGGCCAGGAAGGCGCTGTAATCGGGATAGACCTTCTTCCAGTTCGCGTTCTTCTCGTCCAGTTCCTTATAGACTTCCTGGGCGGCCTTAAAGGCGGCATCCATGACGTCCTTGGGGAAGCGGCTCAGCTTGGCGCCCTCGGCGACCAGTTGCTTCAGGGCACCCGGATTGCGGGCGTCGTAGCGCGCCTGACACTGGACATGGGCGGCGGAGGCGGCCGCGGCGACGATGGCCTGATACTCCTTGGACAGGCTCTTCCATTTCTCGCTGTTGATATAGACCGAGAACTGGGTGCTGCCTTCCCACCAGGCCGGATAGTAGTAGTAGGGTGCCACCCGATGCAGACCCAGCTTCAGATCGTCGTAGGGGCCGATCCACTCGGAGGCGTCGATGGTGCCCTTCTCCAGGGCCTGATAAATCTCGCCCGCCGGCAGGGTCTGCGCCACCACCCCCAGCTTGGACAGGACGCGCCCGGCAAAGGCGGAGATGCGCATCTTCATGCCGTCCAGGTCCTTGACCGACTTGATCTCCTTGCGGTACCAGCCGCCCATCTGGGCGCCGGTATTGCCGCAGGGGAAGTTGACGATGTTGTAATTGGCATAGAAGTCCCGCAGCAGCTTCATGCCGTTGCCGTCATACATCCAGGCAGTCATGGGGCGCGAGGTCATGCCGAAGGGCACCGAGCAATCCAGGGCGAAGGTCTCGTCCTTGCCGAAGAAGTAGTAAGGCGCGGTATGGGCACACTCGACGGTGCCCTGCTGGATGGCGTCCACCACGCCGAAGGCGGGGACGATTTCACCCGCGGGATGGACCGAGATCTGGAAATTGCCGCCGGTGGCATCGGCGACATACTGGGCGAAGGACTCGCTGGCGCCATAGACGGTGTCCAGCGACTTGGGGAAGCTGGACGCCAGACGCCAGCGGATGGGCTCCTGGGCCCGGACGAAGGCCGGGGCGATGCCGGAAGCCAGAATGCCGGCCATGCCGGCGCCCTGCAAAAATGAACGACGCTCCATCATGCCTCCTGATACCACGGTTGTTTGATTGGATAAGCCACGCGGGATTGTAGGGGAGCGGGAACCGTTAACACAACCGTTTGCCCCCACCGATTAGCCCCTGCCCGGTGAGCCCAGGCCTCACCCCGTCAAGACCAAAAAGAGCTGGGGCAGCCGCTCGGGCAGACGTTCGACCCGGTCGATGACACTGTATTGCTTGCCGAAGATATCGCGGACATAGTCGTCGGCGCCGGCGTCCAGGTTGATGCAATAGGGGTAGATGCCCTGCTGTTTGATCTCCCGCACGGCCTGGCGCGCGTCCTCGATCAGAAGGCGTTCGTCCTCGACGTCGATATCGGAGGGCCTGCCGTCGGTGAGGATGAGCAACAGCTTCTTCTCGGCGGGGCGGGCCTCGAGATAGTGGGCGGCATGGCGCAGGGCGGCCCCCATGCGGGTGGACCAGCGCGCCTCCAGGGCGGCGAGGCGGCCCTTGACGCGGTCGTCCCAGGACTCGCCATAGCCCTTGATGTGCTGGTAGCGGACCTCGTGGCGGGTGTTGGAGGAAAAGCCGGCGATGGCGAACTCGTCCCCCAGGCGGTCGACGGACCAGCCGAGCAGGGCGACGGCCTCCTGGCTGAGTTCGAGGATGGTCTGGCTCGCGCCCGCGGGGGTCTCGTTGAGGGATTCCGACAGGTCAAGCAGCAGCATGACGGCGATGTCGCGGTCATCGGGACGGTGGCTCATGTTGATGCGCGGGTCCGGGGTGAAGCCGCACCGGAAGTCGATGAGCGAGCGGATGGCGATGTCCAGGTCAAGTTCGCTGCCATCTTCCTGGTAGCGCACCCGCACCTGATGCTGGGGCTTGAGGAGATCGAGGATCCGTTTCAGGCGCTTGGCCAGGGCGGCGTGCTTGGCGAGCAGCCGGTCGATAATGGCGGCATCGCCGCTGGGGTGCAGGCTCTCGTAGAGGCTGACCCAGTCCGGGCGGTAGGTCTGGGAGCGATAGTCCCACTCGGGATAGTGGCGCGGGGGCAGGCCCTGGAGTTCCTCGGCCCGCCGCTGGGGCCGGCGGTTTGGGGCGGTCTCTTCCTCGTCACCCTCCTCGATGAACTGCCAGAGGTGACGGTTGTCGTCGCGGTAGTCCACCTCGGTGTCGTGAAAATAGACCCGCGCCATCTGGTCCTGCTGGCGGCGGGTGCGGGCGATGAAGGCGAGCCCGAGCTCGACCATTTCCTGGGTGCTGGATTCGCCCTGGGCCAGGAGGCCCCGAAAGCGCTCGACGAACGCCAGGAGATCGGGATTGCGATAGCCATGGCCGGGGTCAAGGATGGCGCGGGAGAGCAGGATCAGGCGATGGCGGATGCAGGATTCCTGGGTGGGATCGCAGTCGTCCTCCCCCGGCTTGGGATGCAGGGCCAGCCAGAGGGGGTGCAAGCCGGGGTAGAGGCGCAGGGCCAACTGCTCGACGCGGGAGTCCTCGAACAGCTCGATGGCGAGGCGCTGGAAGGGACTGAAGTTGTCGGCCACGGTGTGGCCGCTCCAGCGCTTGTGGGCCGCCAGGTGAGCCAAGGTGGCCCGATAGCGGTCGATACCCCTTACCCCATTGCGGTCGTCGTAAACATCCGGGATGCGGATGCCCAGGTCATCGCAATAGGGCTGTGGCTTGCGCGGGTCGTCCCAGCCCTCCGAGTAGGGCACCAGATGTTCCTTCAGGTCCCAGAGAGCCTTGAGATAAAGGTCAAGCTGGCGCTCCTGGTCGGCGAAGAGGGTGCCGTGGCGCTCGCGCTGGAGGACGGCGCGGCTGTCGGCGGACTGGAGGCTGAAATACTCCTTTTGGCGCTCCGGATGCTTGCCGTAATTGCGTATGCCGTAATCCATCCAGTTGCCCAGACCCTTGACGCTGAGATGGCGCAGCAGTTGGGGCATCTGGTCCAGCATCTCCGGGAGGCCGGGGCTGGGGATGGTGGTGTGAAAACCGTGGATGGAGCCCGTGGTCCGGGTCATCAGCTCCAGGATGAGGCCGATGTAGCGCTCCAGCAGCTCCAGGCTGCCCAAGCGCCGCGCCGCCTCGGCGATGGTCTGCAGGAAGGGCAGGATGGCCTTGCCATTGGGGGTGCGCGACATCTTCCAGACAGTCTGGGAGACCAGTTCCAGGCTACCCTCCCCCAGTTGGGCGGCGACCCGGGGCATCTCCTCCAGATAGACCAGCACGGGCTCGAAGCCGCGCCCGATCATGCAGACCAGGGAGGCCCCGGCGAGATAGGCCTCGATGCCCTGGGGGGTCAGGCGCTGGGCCGCCTCCGCCATGCAGTCGGGGAAGACCTGCCCGAGTTGGGGGAAGTTACAGGTCAGGCGCTCGCGGTAACTGGTGAGCGGGTCGTCGCTATTGGCCATGAGAATGTCCCGGGGTGCCGCCTAGGGTCGTGCTTGCCGAAGTCCTTGCCCGGATCGCGCGGGATCAGACCCCGAAGATGGCGTCGATGGCGTGGTCGAGAGTGGCCCGGATGTCCGCGTCATCGGTGATGGGACGCACCATGGCCATGCGGCAGGCGGGCCCGGGGGGGATGCCGCGACGGATGAGCTGGCCCGCATAAACCAGCAGGCGGGTGGAGATGCCTTCGTCCAGGCCGTGACCCTTGAGGTGGCGCGCGGCGATGCCGATCTTGACCAGCTTGGCGGCGATGTCCTGGTCCATGCCCGTCTCCTTGCGGACGATCTCGACCTCCAGCGCCTCCGGGGCATAATCGAAATCCATGGCGGCGAAGCGCTGCTTGGTGGATTGCTTGAGATCCTTCATCAGGCTCTGGTAGCCCGGGTTGTAGGAGATGACGAGCTGGAAGTCCGGGTGCGCCTGGACCAGCTCGCCCTTCTTGTCGAGGGGCAGATTGCGGCGATGGTCGGTGAGGGGATGGATGACGACCGTGGTGTCCTGACGGGCCTCGACGATCTCGTCCAAGTAGCAGATGGCGCCGATGCGGGCCGCCGTGGTCAGGGGGCCATCCACCCAGCGGGTGCCCTGGGCGTCGAGCAGATAGCGGCCCACCAGGTCGGAGGCCGTCATGTCCTCGTTGCAGGCGACCGAAATGAGGGGCTTACCCAGACGCCAGGCCATGTGTTCGACAAAGCGGGACTTGCCACAGCCGGTCGGTCCCTTGATCATGACCGGCAGGCGCTCGGCGTAGGCCGCCTCGAAGAGGATGATCTCGTCACCCTGGGGGTTGTAATAGGGCTCGCGGGTGACTTTGTATTGGGCGATGGTATTCGGCACTGTGACTTCTCCTGGAAATTTTGTCCCGCCGGGACCCAAGGCCCGGCGGCATTCTGCTCCCCTGCCGGGCCTGGGGCGTCCCCTCCCCGGGCGCCTGGCGGCGGCCTGATGGACGCGGACCGCCGCTTCGGCGGCATCGCCGCCCTCTATGGCCACGCCGGGCTGGAGCGGCTGCGGCGGGCCCACGTCGCCGTCATCGGCGTCGGCGGGGTCGGCTCCTGGGTGGTGGAGGCCCTGGCGCGCAGCGCCCTGGGTCGCCTCACCCTGGTCGATATGGACCATATCGCCGAGTCCAACATCAACCGCCAACTCCCGGCCCTGAGCTCGACCCTGGGGCGCGCCAAGATTCAGGTCCTGGCCGAGCGGGTGACGGACATCAATCCCGCCACCCAGCTCCATCTGGTCGATGACTTCGTGGATGCCGCCAACCTGGACAGCCTGCTGGACGGCGGCTTCGACGCCGTCATCGACTGTATCGACCACTACCGCGAAAAGGCCCTCATCATCGCCGGCTGCCGCCGGCGCAAACAGTTCGTGGTGACCGTGGGCGGCATGGGAGGCAAGGTCGATCCCACCCGCCTGGGCATCGCCGATTTGAGTCGCACCGAAAAGGACAGCCTGCTGTCGCGGACCCGCAAGGAATTACGGCAGCGCTTTGGCTTTCCGCTCAACCCCA
>JADZBU010000172.1 GCA_020851955.1 Chromatiaceae bacterium
GCCACGCCATCGCCAACATCGCCCGCCGCCTCGCCCTGCTGACGACCCTGCTGTTGACCCTGGGGAGTGCCACCCTGGCCACCGCCAGCGACACCGGCTTCCGCTATCAGTCCAGCCAGAACACCGCCGTCGCCATCCAGCTGGCGAGCGACGGTAACCCGGCCCTGCTCAGCTTCTACAGCGAAGGCACCAATGGCCTGCGCCTGCTGGAGAATGTCTTTACCGACGCCGACGGCGCCTTCACCGGCGAACTGCGCCTGCCCGCCCACCTCCAGCGGGTGGTGATGGTTATTCGTGGCGACGAGCGTCAAGACACCCTGACCCTGGCCATCAGCGACCAGACCCTCGCCTACGCCGAATAAAGTAAGCCAGATTCCGCAAACACCCAATAACGAAGACTCGGTCAGAAAGAAGCCCCCGCCGTAGAATAAGGCGGCGGGCCGACGCCAAGGCTTCAGTACCCCTTACCCCCCAAATCCTCACCCCTTCCCAGGAGGCCATCATGTCCTACCCCCAGCCCCGCGCCGCCGCCCTGGCCGCCCTGGTCCTCGCCGCCAGCGCCCAGACCAGCCAGGCCATCACCTGGCAGTACCTGGACAGCTACAACTCCCTCGGCGTCCCCACCAAGCTGCTGGATCTCAGTGCCACCCTGCCGACCGGCCTGCTTGCCGAGATCCGCCAGCGCCTGCCGGAAACCAAGGACATCCGCACCAACGACCCCAAGCTCATCACCGATGACCTGGGGGCCAACCTGGTGTTGCTCGAAGATGCCGAAATCACCGTCGCCTTCATCGACGAAGGCGCCGGCTACCGCAACGCCCTCGGCTACTTCACCTTCGACCCCGGCAACAAGCCCAAGGCCTTCGGCGAGTTGACGACCAACATCATGTTCCCCAACTTCTCCCTGCCGACCCTGGGGGGCATGAAGTATGGCGACGCCGTCCAACTCGGCAAGTTCAAGGCCGGCACCGCCGTCGGTTTCACTATCGTCTCGAATGGCTGGAACGGCAGTGTCGTCAACCCCAACCAGCCTACCAATAATATCTTCACCACCCTCAAGGCCCTCAACCCGGAGAAGCCGACCGCCAGCGACCCCAACCTCAACGCTCACACCGTCCTGCTGTCCAAGCCCGAGGCCGGGCTCCTCGTCCTGGGCTTCGAGGACCTCAATCGCGCCGGCGGCGATCACGACTTCAACGACGTCCTCATCGCCATCCAGGTGACGCCCTTCTCCGCCATCGACCGCACCCAGGTGCAGGCCCTGGTCAAGACCGTGGTGCTGGACAGCGACGGCGACACCATCCCCGATACGCTGGACGCCTTCCCGTCGGACCCGGAGCGCGCGGCGCGGCGCTTCAGCCCCAACGCCACCGGCTTTGGCTCCCTGGCCTTCGAGGACCTGTGGCCCAAGAAGGGTGACTTCGACATGAACGACCTGGTGGTGGCCTACCGCGCCGTCGAGACCCTCAACGCCCGCAACGAGATCGTGGACCTCAAGCTCATCTATGAGATCCGCGCCCGCGGCGCCGGCGCCGACAACGGCTTTGCCGTCCACTTCCCGGGCCTGAGCCGCGACGCCATCGATCCCGCCCGGACTACCCTGACCGTCGGCAATAATGCCCCGGTGGCCCTGGCCCTGGAGAGCGGCCAGAACGACGCCGTCTTTATCCTCTCCACCAATGTCACGCCCCTGACCCGCACCGGCCAGGCCTTCCCCTGCTCCATGATGAACAGCGTCGCCAAGTGCCCGCGCTCCCCGGCCGTGCCCCTGGTGGCCGACATCCACTTTCGCCAGCCCCTGACCCGGGCGCAACTGGGCGAGGCACCCTACAACCCCTTCATTTACCGCACCACCAAGCGCGGCCTGGAGGTGCATCTGGTGGATCATCCGCCCACCGCCAAGGCTGATCTCCGGCTATTCGGCACCCTGGATGACCGCTCCGACCTGGCCGCGGGCCGCACCTACCGCACCGCCGACGATCAGCCCTGGGCCCTGGACGTGCCCGAGACCTGGCGGCATCCGACGGAGTGGAACAGCATCACCAAGGCCTATCCGGACTTCGCGCCCTGGGCTCTGAGCGCCGGCACCAACTCGGGCAACTGGTATCAGAGCCGCATGGATGAGCCCTTGATTTTTAAGTAGCGGCATGGGGGCTGGCCGTTGCCCGATCGGAAAAACGGCCTCCAGACCCGGCTTCCAGGCGAAAATAATTCACAAGAAAGAGGTTAGTTGCATCCCATGATCGCCCAAATCGATGACCGTCAACTCCGCGAACTCCTGATCAAACGCTACGCGGGCATGGACCGGAACGCGCCCCGCCACCTGCTGAAGTTCTATTTGAAACGGATCGGCTGGACCGCCGTGGTGCATGGCACCTATCTCGTGAAACGGACCCTGGACATCCTGGTGTCGGCCCTGCTACTGGTGCTGCTGCTGCCACTCTTCCTGCTCGTCGCCCTAGCGATCTGGCTGGACAACCCCGGTCCGGTCCTGGTTCAGCAGACCCGGGTGGGGCGCTGGGGCAAACTCTTCGCGGTCTGGTCCTTTCGCACCACCCGGTCCGACCCTGCCCAGCCTGGGTCTGATGGATCGGTGGCCCCCTCGACCGGCGGCAACGACGCCGCGCGCCTCACCCGGATCGGTGCCCTCCTCCGCCAGTGGCGCATCGAGGAATTACCCCAACTGGTCAACGTCATCAAGGGGGAGATGTCGCTGATAGGCCCGCGGCCGCCCGAGTCGCAAGAGGTGGATCGCTACTCGCTGGCGGATCACTGCCGCCTGGAAATCACCCCCGGCATCTGGCGGAGCGCCCGCCAGCCCGAGGTCCGGATCGACAGGCTGGTGGAGCTGGACCAGCAGTACAGCCAGTCGCAGTCCCTGTGGACCGATCTCAAATTGTTGGGGATGCTGACCGTCCTGATTTTTTCCGGCGGGGGTTACAGCGCCACGGTGTCGGCGTCCCTCGCCGACCCCGCCACCAACGTCTTCAGCTACGACAGTAGCAATCTGACGGCGGTCGATATCGACCTGGCCACCCCCGATGGCGGCCCGGCACTCCTGGCCTTCTACAGCGAAGGCCCCAATGGGTTGCGGCTGCTGGAGAATGCCTTCACGGACGCCGATGGCCACTACAGCGGCGATCTGCGGCTGCCGGCGCACCTGGCGCAGATTGTCGTGGTGGTTCGCACGGGTGAGCGGCAGGACACCCTCACCCTGCCCATCGCCGATCGGTCGGTTGTTTACGTGGAGTGAGGCGGATAGCAAGCCTGCGGAGGGCGGGTGTCGATGGAGGTGCGGGGTGGGGGGCTGGTGGCGGCGGGCAGGGGACGCCGTGAATACATCCCTGTAGGCTTGGCGATAGCATCCCTGCTGTCGACACCCCCGCCCGCCGCCACCCGCCCCCCACCGGTACGCCAAAGCCTGACTGGCGATGGGCATACTCCGAGGCAGGCGGTGGCGGGAGGGGGTTTTACTCTCCCACCAAGGCCTTTCTGCTGGACGAATGCGGTGGGCAAGGAGGACTGGCCAGGAAGCCGCACCCTCCAAGTCCGCGAGTCATTGAATTTCAGGTGAAGGAATCGGCCATCAGGGTCGAAAACCACACCTGCATGTCTTTGTAGTTTTCGGTGGTTGCCCGGGAGGCACTAATGGCCCCGCCGCCATGGTGCCGGGCCGGAATCTTCATGATTCCCTTCTCGGCATCGTACTGGTAGACGGCGGATAACCAGGTTGCGGTGGTCGCGGTAATCGGCGTGTAGCAGGCGGAATTGGTTACGGGCGCCGGGTCGACCGCCTTACCCTGCAGTGCCCGCAGAATGGCATCGGCGCAAGTCTTAGCCTGTTGGTTGCCGATGTGCCCGGCCTTGGGTTGGGTGGTGTTACTGGCATCACCGATGACATGAATCCCCTTTAGTCGCGACTCGTAACTCAGGACGTTGACCGGCACGGACATCTCGGCGGCAGGGTTATACAAACCGGCGTCTGCCAGCAACTTGGGGGCGCGCTGCGGGGGAATGGGATTTAGGACCCCAGCCTGGATGGCGTGGCTGCTGCCCTTGGCATTGGTGTAGGTCACGGACCGGGCTCGGCTATTCACAGCCGTCAGGGTACAGCCGGGTCGATAATCAACGATATAGCCGAAATCCCCCCGGAAGGCCGCCGAGAAGTTTTCCTGCTCCACCAGGATGGCGGGGTTGGCATCCAGAACGATGACCCGACTGGCCGGCTTATTGTCGGCCAGCCAATCCGCGACGACGCAGGCCCGCTCATAGGGTCCCGGCGGGCAGCGGTAGGGGGCCTTGGGGATGGTGATGACCACTTCCCGGCCATTGGGCATGGCCACGAGCTGGTCCCGCAGCAGTTGGGTCTGGGGACCTGCGCGCCAGGCGTGCGGCGTGAACTGGTCGTACTCGCTCTGACTCGTCATGCCGGGCAAGAGGTCGAATTCCAGGCCAGGGGCCAGGACCAGGCGGTCGTAAGCGAGGGTCCCACCCATGGCGAGGGTCACGGATTTGCCCGCCGGATTGATCGCCTTGACCTCGCCTTGCACCCTCTGGACGCCGTAATGGCCCGTCAGGGTGTCATAGCCATAGTTGAGATCCGCCAGGCTCATCTGGCCGGTCAGGACCTTGTTGCTCATGATGTTGGAGGTATAGGAGGGCTGCTTTTCAACCAGCGTGACCTTGACGCCGGTGCCACCCCATAGCCGCAGGTACTTGGCCAGGGTGGCGCCCGCCATGCCGCCACCGACGATCAGGATGTTGCCACTGATGCCGGTCTGGGTGGGCACCTGGAAGAGGGCCGAGGGTAGCCCCTTGTCATCATCCGCCATCAGGACGGTGGGCAGGGTCAGGAGACCGGCACTGCTGGCGGCCAGCATTTCAAGAAATTTACGACGGTTCATAGGATCTGCTCCGGTTTAGGGGTTGGCCAGGTACTTGGCGATCGCCTGCAATTGGGCATCGGTATAGCCCTGCAAATGAGCGGCCATGATGTCCGTCGTGAAATCCGGATCGGCCTGATATTCCCTGAGTTCCTCCAGGATTTCCGACTCGGTCTCGCCCAGCAGCTTTTCAAAACCGCCACTCCCGTAGGTGCCATGGCACTGGAAGCAGTTACTGGCAAGCAGGCGCCCCGCCGTGTTGCCGATGACCACCGCCCCACCACCACCACCACCCGTAACCTGGACGGGGACACTGCGGCTGGATTTGCTATCACGAATCGTCAGGGTGGCGTTTCCGGCCGCCTTGCCCTTAACGGTGACCACATTGCCCTTCAGGGTTGCGGCGACCTTACCGGCATCGGAATTGCGCAGGCTGAGGGTGCCCGAGGGGTTAGAGACGGTCAGGGTGGCCGTTGCCCCGACGGCGAGCGACAGGGATTGGGGACTCACCGTCATGGCGGGCTTGACCGTGACCTTGACGGTCTTGGTGCCCTTGCGGTCCTTGACCGAGAGGGTGGTGCTGCCGGCGGTCTTCGCCGTCACCTTGATCTTGGCGCCCGACAGGGTAGCGGAAGCTACCTGATTATTGGAATTGGTCAGTTGCAGGGTGCCCTGGATGCTGGTGACCGCGACGGTGGCGGCCTGACCCGGAATCAGGCTCAGCGAACTGGGCGAGACCGTCGCCGCCAGGGCCTCGAAGGCCACGAGGGGCAGCAGTAACACCAGAGGAGCGAGCTTTTTTGGCATGCTCAAGATTAGGTTCTCCCGACGAGAATAAGGGACAAGGCCGGCAACCAGACACCGACCGGTGGACTGGAGCGAGGCGCCAGGAAAGCTTCGGCGCCTCGATACCAGAGCGGCCAAGATATCAAACCAGCCTTAAGGCCAGCTTAAGTCGCCCACATGACTTCTTTAGCACTAGCCAGCCATAAAATATTGCCAGATCATGGGCATGAGGTGCTGAAGAATTTCTGTGAATGACGTAAACGGCGGGATTAAGCTTTCCTGACTCGCCTCTCCCGGCTAGGACCTGGCGCCTCCCTGCCCCAGGCCCAGGAGGGCGAGGCGGCATCAATAGACCCTGGGCACCAATTTGCTGACCCGCCGCGCATAATCGGCATATTCCGGGTGGCGCTGGCTTAACCAGTCCTCCTCCTTGCGGGCCTTGTAGTCGAAGAAGAGAAAGCCGACCACCAGCAGGAGCAGATGGCCGAGACTCAGGCTGTAGCAAACCCAGCCGAGAGCGGCGAATAACTGGCTGCTGTAGAGGGGATGCCGCACCCAACCATAGACACCCCGGGTCACCAACTGGTTATGGTCGAGGGGATAGGGGAGTGGCGTCAGGTTGCGGCCCAAATGGAAGAGGCCGAGCACCCCAAGGGCGAGGGCGATCAGCCCGCCTATCGCCAGGAGGGCCAGACGCGGGTAGGCGGTGCTGGCCAGCAGGTCCTGGCTCGCCCAGGGGTTCCAGGCGGGCAGAAAGAGGAAGGCGAAGAAGAGGACGAACTGGAGGACGACGAGCCACTCGCCGCGCCGTCCCGGCCGGGGACTTGCCGATGGCGGTTGCTGGGTGGAGGTAGACGGGGACGGCATGGCAACTCCCGAGTTTGGCTAGGCGGGGACAAGGACCGGGATCAGGCCCCGAGCCCTACCGGCCAGCGCGGACGGCCGCCTGGCCAGCCGACCCGGGTACCCGATCAGGTCTTGCGCCGTCTCGGTCGCGATCCGGACCCGCTCCGTGCCTGCTCCGTGGACTTGGCGAGGACGAAGTCGATCTTGCGCTCATCGAGATTGACGGCGGCAACCTGGATGCGCAGCCGATCCCCCAGCCGATGGACGGTACCGGTGCGCTCGCCGGTCAGCCGGTGACCGATGGGGTCGAAGTGGTAATAGTCGTTGTCCAGGGCCGTGATGTGGACCAGGCCATCCACATAGATGCCATCAAGTTCGACGAAAATGCCAAAGGAGTTGACGCTGGTGATGGTGCCGTCGAACTCCTCTCCCAGCTTGTCCTGCATGTATTCACATTTGAGCCAGGACTCGGCGTCGCGGGTGGCCTCGTCGGCACGCCGCTCGGTACCGGAGCAGTGCTCGCCGATGCCCTGGAGGGCGGTCTTGGTGTAGTCGAAATCCTCGGCCTTGCCGCCATCGAGCAGGTGTTTGATGGCGCGATGGACAATCAGATCCGGATAACGGCGGATAGGGGAGGTGAAGTGGGTGTAGGCCGGATAGGCCAGCCCGAAGTGGCCGACATTGTCCGAGCTGTACATGGCCTGCTGCATGGAGCGCAGCAGCACGGTCTGGATCAGCCGCTGATCGGGCCGCTCGCGCACCGACTCCAGCAGGGCGGCATAATCCTGGGTGGTGGGCTTCTTGCCGCCTGGCAGCGTCAGCCCCAGCTCGTTGAGGAACTGGCGCAGGTCGTTGAGCTTTTCCTCCTTGGGCGTCTCGTGGATGCGGAACAGGGCCGGCATCTTCTGGCGTTCGAAGTAGCGCGCCGCCGCCACGTTGGCCGCCAGCATGCACTCCTCGATGATGCGATGGGCATCGTTGCGGATCAGGGGATGGATGGCGGCGATACGACCCTGATCCGTGAACTCGAAGCGGGTCTCGGTGGTATCGAACTCAATGGCACCCCGCTCTTTGCGAGCCTGGAGCAGCACCTGGTACAGGGCGTGCAACTCGCGCAGGTGGGGCAGGACGGTGGCGAAGCGCGCGCACAGGTCCGGGTCGCCATCCACCAGCATGGCCGCCACCTGATCGTACGTCAGGCGGGCCTGGGACCGCATCACGGCCGGATAAAACTTGGAGCGCGTGACCTTGCCGTCCAGGCCCACCAGCAGTTCGCAGCTCAGGCAGAGTCGGTCCACCTCGGGATTGATGGAACAGAGACCATTCGACAGGATCTCGGGCAGCATGGGGATGACGCGATCCGGGAAATAGACCGAATTGCCCCGGCCGTGGGCCTCGGTGTCCAGGGCGCTGCCCGGCGCCACATAGGCCGAGACATCGGCGATGCAGACCAGCAGCCGCCAGCCCTTGGGCCGGCGTTGGCAGAAGACGGCGTCGTCGAAGTCGCGGGCATCGGCGCCGTCAATGGTCACCAGCGGGATCTTGCGCAGATCCACCCTCCCCGCCTTGGCCGCCTCGGGCACCTCGGCGCCCAGCCCGGCGATCTCCGCCAGCACCGCCTCGGGGAACTCCACCGGCAGGTCGTGGGTGCGGATGGCGATATCCGTCTCCATGCCCGGGGCCATGTGGTTCCCCACCACCTCCAGAATGCGGCCGATGGGTTGGGTGCGCTTGGTGGGCTGGTCCGTGATCTCGGCAACCACGATCTGGCCCTGCTCCACCTCGCCCAGGCGGTCGCTGGGAATGATGATGTCGTGGGCCAGGCGCTTGTTGTCCGGCACCACGAAGCCGACCCCACCCTCCCGATAGAAGCGCCCCACCACCGTGCGGGTGTTGCGCGCCAGGATCTCCACCACCGCCCCTTCCAGCCGGCCCCGGGCATCGCGGCCGGTGACGCGCACCACGGCCCGGTCGTTGTGGAAGAGGGCGCGCATCTGGCGGGGAACGAGATAGACGTCGTCGCCGCCCTCGTCCGGGATCAGGAAGCCGAATCCGTCCTGGTGGCCGATGACGCGCCCGACGATGAGGTCGCGCCGGTTAACGAGACAGAAGGCGTCCTTGCGGTTGCGCACGAGTTGGCCGTCGCGGACCATGGCCCCCAGGCGGCGCTCCAGGGCAATCCGATCCTCTTCGCCATCCAGTTCAAGAAGCTGCCTGAGTTCCTCGAAGACCAGGGGGACCCCGGCCTGGGTCAGGGTCTCCAGGATGAATTCACGGCTGGGGATGGGGTTCGCGTACTTGCGCGCCTCGCGGGTGCGGTGCGGGTCGGCGAGGCGGGGTGAGGCTTCTTTGCTGCGCTTGGTCACTCTTTTAGGGTCTTTGCTGCTGACTGAATTGATGGCTAGTGTAACCTTGACAAGCCCCTTCTGTCTCATTAGCATGTCGGCTTCCTGGAGTCCGGCAGCCTTTGTCGGCTCTCCAGTCCCCTGCCGGGGTGGCGGAATTGGTAGACGCGCAAGTTTCAGGTATTTGTGGGCGAAAGCCCGTGGAGGTTCAAGTCCTCTCCTCGGCACCATTTTTGATCTATTGGGTTATGGATTATTCATTAGCCTGGTAGGCATTCGGTACGGCTTGAAGATCCAAATGACATTTTGGGTCTTCAAGCAACCCCTCCTCAAGTTATGCACCAGAATCCCAATCTGGCATCCTAGTATTCGGATTCCGTATTTCTGACTAAATCAGGCGCAACGGATCCGACATGCTGAAACTAAATCCATCCCGGGTTGTAACCCGAAAAGGCCGTACCTATCGCGGTTGGTTGGATTGGGAAATAGGGACAAGGATCTCGACAAGCTCTGAAAACCTCCAGCTTGCCGCCGGCTTTTGCCTATTGAACAACCTACAACCCCTTCGGCTCTTCAAAATTATAAAGGCGCGATTATTCGATTGCCGGGGCTTTCAGTATGGTCATAAAGCAGGGATACACACGGGTATTGCATGGACAGAATTTTGTCCTGGCGTGTGTGTTATTTATTGCAAGTTCCGTTTTTACGGATCTCTTTCAGTATCTGGTAACTCAAGCATACGGCTTACCATCGGACTGGGTAACGGGTGCTTGCAAATTTGACTGCGAATGGTACACATCCATTCTTGAAAAGGGCTACTATTTGGAGCCGATGAATCATCACATTCACATTAAAGGGGATTCCGCGAACTGGGCCTTCTTTCCCGCATTCCCCTTAATAGCAGGCGCGGTGGCCTCCCTACTCAATACTGCCTCGGAACTAGCGCTGATTATCACCAGCAAAATTTTCCTTCTATTATCTATTTTTGCCTTCATAACGCTCGCGGAAGAGGAACTGGGCGCCGACAAAAAAGCTTTTGCCGGACTAATTCTGGCATTCAACCCCTACATCATACATGCCCACTCGGGCTATACCGAGACCTTATATTTTTTTTTAACTACCCTGGGTTTTTTATTACTGAGACGTAAAAGCTGGATATTGGCCGGTATTGCGGGCGGTTTACTCTCCGCAACACGCCCGGTGGGGTTCATATTTAGCCTGGTCTATATCACTCATGCCTGGCGACTGGCCAAAGACAAAATACCGGGTGTCTGGCCAGGGTATATTCTTGGGCTCATGCTCAGCGGTCTCGGTCTCGCCTGTTACATGGCCTATCTGCATTTTCACATGGGCGATGCCCTGTCCTTCGCGCACGTTCAGATTGCCTGGTGGCGTCATTTAGGTGATCCTCTTAACGTATTGATGGAACATATTAAATTAGCCTGGGAACCGAACTTTCCCTCCTTGCTGGCGCTTGCTTCCTTAGCCATGAGTATCTGGTTTGCCATCAGACGGCGCTTTGATTACGCCCTATTAATCGCCGGCTCCACACTGGTGCCATGGTCCACTGGGCTCATGTCAATGCCCCGTTACATATTCTGGCAAATGCCAGTCCTGCTGGGCCTGGTCCAGTTACTAGCTAAAGACAAATTGCTTTCGGCCCTGTATCTGATTTTCAGCGCGGGCATGAGCGGGTTTGTCATCGTGACCTGGTTCAAGAACAACCCATTTGCGATTTAAACCAGGATGATCAAGCGACTTCAAATGGGCGCCAGCCTAATTATTTTCCTTTTTTACATAGGCGTCGCTTACCTGATAGCATCGCCCAATGTCAGCAAAGAATATAGTAATTATTATATCAAACGCAATACCTCGGACTGGAGACCCGCAAAATATTCCGGCTCGATAAGGGAAGGTTTTGATTTTTCAAGGGCTGGCCAGCCTGATTTTATTCAGGCCACAATGGGCCTTTCCTCGCTCGAAAGAGGGGGGCGATGGACGGACGCCCGCCTGGCGCCCTTCGCCAAGATCACCTATCAAGAGCCTTTTTCGGGAGAACTGTGTTTGATACTCCATGCCGTTGCGGTTCGCGCTCAAACTGGCAAGGAGGTGATTGTACGCCTGGGATCCGAGGAAAAGCGCTTCATTACAGACACTGACAAGCCCCAATGGTATGCCCTGGATTTTCGATTAGAAAGCCCCGCGAAAACGATCGAAATCGAGCCATCGGCCTTTGAAACAGTATTTGGTCGTTACTATAGAAAGATTGCCTTGGGGCTTTACCATCTCATCATTATTCCAGGCAAATGCGCGGATACCGAGATCCATTTATCGAAAAAGTAATTTATGCCAACCAAACCGCCGGGCCAGCGATAATATCAACCGCCTTGTCCAACCTCCAATAATAAGCCAATTTTCACCCTGCCCACCTAATCTCCGCCTCCTCGTAAGGGCTTTTGATCGTCCTTAATTTTATGTAGGCCCCTTATCTCAATCTCCCTTAGCGAGATTGACCCTAAACCAGAGGGCATAAAGGGCGGGCAGGAAGAGGAGCGTGACAGCCGTCCCCACGATGATGCCGCCGATGAGGACGAAGGCGAGGGGGCCCCAGAAGGTGTCGGTGGTCAGGGGGATGAAGGCAAAGACGGCGGCGGCGGCGGTAAGCACGACCGGGCGTGAGCGGCGCACCGTGGCATCGATGACGGCGCTGGCGGCCTCCATGCCCTGATGCAGGTTATCCTCGATCTGCTTGGCGAGGATCAGGGTGTTGCGCATCAGGATGCCGGCCAGCCCGATGAGCCCCAGCAGGGCGACGAAGCCAAAGGGCCGGTCGGCGATCAGCAGGGCCAGGGTCGCGCCAATAATGCCCAGGGGCGCGGTGGCGATCACCATCAGGGTGCCCGAGAAGCTGCGCATCTGCAGCATAAGAACGATGAGGATCAGACCCAGCATGATGGGTTGGACCTTTTGGATGGAGGCATCGGCCTTACCGGACTGTTCCACCGAACCGCCGATGTCGATGCGATAGCCGGGCGGCAAGGTCGCGATCAGATCCTGAAGATCGGCCCAAATGGCCTGGGTGACATCCGGGGGCTGAGCATCGGTCACGTCGGCCTGCACCGCCAGCACCGGCTCGCGGTTGTAACGTTTGAGGACCGGGTCCTCGAAATCGATGGCGAGGACCCCGGCCTGACTCAATGGGACGGAGCGCCCATCCAGGGTCTTGATATTGATGTCGGCCAGACGGCCGGCCCCCATCCCCGCCCCCGTGGTATCGACCCGGCCGCGCAGGATCAGTTGGACATTACGGACATCCTCGCGGATCTCGGTGGCGGGCAGGCCCGAGAGTTCGTACTCCAACTGGCCGGCCAGCTCGCGCGGCGTGAGACCGATCAGGCGCAGCCGTTCCGGGTCGAGCTTCAGCCGGACCACCGGCGCCCGCTCGCCCCAGTCGAGATGGACATTCAGGGTGTTGGGGTTAGCGGCAACCCGCTCACGGACCTGGCCCGCGATCTTGCGCAGCACTTGGGCATCCGGGCCCACCACCCGAAAGACCACCGGCCAGATCACCGGTGGGCCATAGAGGAGTTTGTGGACCCGCACCCGGGCCTCCGGGAAGTCCCCGGCATCGATATGGGACTGAATCCGCTCCATGAGGCGGTCGCGGTCCGCGGGGCTATGGGCCACGATGATCAGCTTGGCGAAGGCCGGGTTGGGGAGTTCGGGGTTGAGGGCCAGGAAGAAGCGCGGCGCGCCGGCACCGATATAGGTGGAGAGCGACTCCACCCCCGGCGCCTCCTTCAGGATCGCCTCGACGCGATCGGCGACGGCCGTCGTGGCGCGGATGCCGCTGCCCTCCTGGAGACTGATGTCCACCAGGACCTCCGGCCGATCGGAGGAGGGGAAAAATTGCTTCTCCACCGTCGTGGCCAGGCCCAGGATGGAGAGGATCAGGATACCAACGGTGGCCGCCACGACCCAGAGCTTGTGACGCACGCAACCGCGAACCAGGGCGTTTAGCCGCAGATAGAGGGGGCTGTCGTAGGCCGAGGCCGGATGCCCGGTGGCGGCCTTGGGCACGGCGAGGAGCCTGGCCCCCAGATAGGGCGTAAAGGTCACGGCCACCAGCCAGGAGACCAGCAGGGCAAAGGCCAGGACCCAGAAGATGTTGCCGGCGTATTCACCCACGCCGGAGCGGGCGAAGCCGATGGGGACGAAGCCAATGACGGTCACCAGGGTGCCGCTCAACATGGGCGCCGCGGTCACCGTCCAGGCATGGGCCGCCGCCCGCAGCCGATCCCAGCCCTCCTCCATCTTCACCAGCATCATTTCGATGGAGATGATGGCATCGTCCACCAGGAGGCCGAGGGCGATGATGAGGGCCCCCAAGGTCACGCGATCCAGGTTGATGCCCCGCATGCCCATGAGGAGGAAGGTCAATCCCAGGGTCAAGGGGATGGCAATGCCGACGACCAGCCCGGCGCGCCACCCCAGGGCCAGGAAGCTCACCAGCATCACCACCGCGACGGCGACCATGAATTTGATCTGGAAGAGATTCACCGCCCGGGCGATGGCGTCGGCCTGGTTGGTGATGCGGGTGAAGCGGAAGCCGAGCGGCAACTCCTCCCTCAGGGTCTGTTCGAAGGCCGCGAGGCGCTCGCCGAGGATCAGGCCGTTCTCGCCCCGGCCCATCACCACCCCCAGCAGGACCGACTCGGTGCCGCCGGTACGTATCAGATAATCCGGTGGGTCCTCGTAACCGCGCTGGACCTCGGCGATCTCGCCCAGGGCGAGCAGGTGGTCGCCGACCCGCACCGGCACCTGCCGTATCTGGTCGAGGTCATCCAGTTCATTGTCCAGGCGAGGATAGAGGCGGGGCCCCGCCGTTTCCATCCGCCCGGCGGGCAGCAGCCGATTCTGGGCATCCAGGGCGTCACGGATGACGGCGGGCGTCAGCCCCAGATTGGCCAGGCGGGCGTTATCGAGTTCGACAAAGACGCGTTGCGGGCGCTCGCCGAGAACGCGAGCCTTTTGCACCCCCGGGACGCGGGCCAGGCGATCCCGGATCCCCTCGGCCTCGCGCACCAGCAGCCGCCCCGGCAGATCGGGGGCGGACAGGGCATAGAGGGCGAAATAGACATCCGAAAAGTCGTCGTTGACGAAGGGCCCCCGCACCCCGGCCGGCATCTTGCCGACCTCGTCCAGCATGCGCTTACGCACCTCGTAGAAGAGGCCCGGAATCCGCTCGGAGGGGGTGTAGTCCTGGAATTCCATCAGGATGTCCAGCCGGCCGGGGCGCAAGGTGGTCTCCAGCTTATAAAAATACTCCACCTCGCCGAGACGTTTCTCCAGAGGGTCGGCGACCAGGTCCTGCATCTGCTGGGCGCTGGCCCCGGGCCAGAGGGCGGAGACCACCAGGACGCGCACCGTGAAGGCCGGGTCCTCCGCCCGCCCCAGTTGCAGGAAGGCCAGGAGACCGGCCAAGGCCGTGAGCAGGATGAAGAAGAGGGTGACCGAGCCCTCACGCACCGCCAGGGCCGAGAGATTGAATCGCGAGGGGGGTGCGGCCCTGGCGGCGGGCTGGCTCGGGTCTTCTGCTGGGTTCTGGCTCATGGCGTGCGCACCCGCACCGCCTGGCCGGGCTGTAACAGCTGCACCCCCAGGGCAACGACCGGGGTGCCAGGGGCCAATTGCGAGCGAATTTCCGCATGCTCCCCGACGATCCGCAGCAGGGTGACCGGCTCGGCCACGACGCGTCCCGCCTCCAGCCGCCAGACCAGGGGGCCCTCGCCGCGCTCCAGGATGGCACCGCTGGGGACCCGGACCCGGTCCGCGTCCCCACCCGTCGCCGAGGCGAACAGCAGGGTGGCCGTGGTGCCAAAACCCGGCGCGGGGTCGAGGGGCGGCAGGCGGAAGCGGGCCCGCCAGGTGCGGGTGATGGGGTCGGCGCTGCCCGCGATCTCACGCAGTTCCGCCGTCACGGGCTGAGCCCGGCCAAGGAGATGCGCCTCGGCCTGGGTGGGCAAGCCCTGCCGGCGGTCCTCGGGCAGATAGACCTCGACCTCGAGGGGCCCATCCTCCGCGAGACGCGCGACCACCTGGCCCGGCGTAACCACCTGGCCCGCCTCGCCCGCGACCTCGAGGATGACACCAGGGCGCGGGGCCGCGAGGGTCGCGTAGCCCATGGCGTTGCGGGCCTGTTCCAGGTTGGCCTCGGCGGCCAGCCGGCCCTGCTCGGCGGCGCTGGCGGCCGTCACCGCCCGATCGTAATCCTGCTCGCTGGCCAGCCGCTTGGGGATGAGGTCGGCCAGACGGGCGCGCTCGCGCTCGGCATTCTCCTGCTCGGCCAGGGCCCGCGCGACCGTGGCCTCCGCGGCCAGGCGCTGCTGGGTGACATCACGCGGGTCCAGGCGAAACAGGACCTGGCCGGCCGCCACCCGCTCGCCCGCGTTGATCAGGCGTTCCTGGATCTCGCCCGCGATCCGGAAGGACAGGGCGGGTTCATAGCGGGGGCGGATCGCGCCGGTCAGGCTCCAGGTATCGGTGGCAATGTCCTCGACCTGGGCGGTGAGGACATAAGGCGGCAAGGCCTCGGTCGCCGCCGGGTCGGAACTCGGCTGGCAAGCCGTGACCAACCCGAGCCCGATCAGGATCGCGCCGCCCGTCACCAGTCCCTTCATCCCGTCTCGCATGGTTCGCTTCCTGATATACCCAAAATGTTTGGGTTTTCGGTTCCCCGGGCCGGATGGTGTCTGGCGGGGGACGCCGTGAATAGGTCCCGGTAGGCTTGGCGACCGCATCCCTGCGGTCGACACCCCCGCCAGCCCCCACCCAGCCCTCCCGAGATAGGCCGGTCAATGACCAGCGCACTATAAGACCAGAGGCTGGGTTAGCTACGCCTGGCGGGCGCCCCCAGAGGTTCGCCAGGGATTTAAACCGGAGATGGCTGCCCCTCGCGCCCGAAAGCCCGGATGCGCGCCACCAGCCGCTGGACATCCGCCTCCTCCGGCAGGGTGCGGCCCATGAGCCAGCCATGCAGGGTCTGGTCCTGTGCCTCGAGCAGGCGGGAGAAGGTGGCCTGGGCGGCGGCATCCAGGGTCGGAAAATCCTCATCCAGAAACCGCAGGAGGGCAACATCCAGTTCCAACATGCCGCGCCGGCATTGCCAGCGCAGGCGGCGGATTTCCTCGTCTTGAAGATGATAGCTGGTCATGGTGCCGTGCCTGCGGGATCTAGGGTGCCAAAAATTGTACGCCGGCCCCTCGCCGGGGGCATCCCGGGGAAATCCGCCGGGAAGCCGCCAAGGATAGCGCGTTTGGGTTAAGATGCGGCGAGTTTGGCCAGGATTTAGACCGGCTGCCCGCGACCTGGCCACGATTATGTTAGTACCGCTTTTAATTGAGGGGTTCGACCCCGATTTTGTCAGCCAGAGCATCAATACGCTGCCCAACCGACCCCAAGAGATCGATCAAGCCCATGAAATATAAGCCCGTTACCATCTTCCTCTGGTTCGCCGCCGGCCTCTGGCTGATGATGCTGATCAACGGCTTTGAGTTCAATGCCGGGCCCAACCCCAGCCGCATCACCTATAGTGAGTTCCTCGCGGACGTCGCGGATGGCGCCGTGACCGAGGTAACCATCCAGGACCAGGATATTCAGGGAACGCGCACGGATGGCAGCTTCTTCGAGACCTACAGTCCCGGCGACCCCGCCCTGATGCGCGATCTCCTTGATAATAAGGTCACCGTGCGAGCCATGCCGCCAGATCGCCCCGGCTTGCTGGCCCAGATGCTCGCCTCCTGGCTGCCCTTCCTGGTCCTCATCGGCGTCTGGTTCTGGTTTGTCCGCCGGGGCATGAACGGGGGCGGGGGTGGCGGCGGAGGCGGTCTCTTCAACTTCGGCAAGAGCCGCGCCCGTCAGCATGCCGAGGGCGAGGTCAAGGTTACCTTCGCGGATGTGGCGGGCGTTGAGGAGGCTAAGGAGGAGGTCTCGGAACTGGTGGACTTCCTCCGCGACCCCGGTAAGTTCCAGAAGCTTGGCGGCAAGATCCCCAAGGGCGTGCTGATGGTCGGCCCCCCTGGCACCGGCAAGACCCTGCTGGCCCGCTCCATCGCGGGCGAGGCCAAGGTGCCCTTCTTCAGCGTCTCGGGCTCGGATTTCGTCGAGATGTTCGTGGGTGTCGGCGCCTCGCGGGTGCGCGATCTCTTCGAGCAGGCCAAGAAGCAGGCCCCCTGCATCGTCTTCGTCGATGAGATCGACGCCGTGGGCCGCCGCCGGGGCGCCGGCCTGGGGGGTGGTCACGACGAGCGCGAGCAAACCCTCAACCAGATGCTGGTGGAGATGGATGGCTTTGCCGGTACCGAGGGCATCATCGTCATCGCCGCCACCAACCGGCCCGACGTGCTGGACCCGGCCCTGCTGCGGCCGGGCCGCTTCGACCGCCAGGTCGTGGTGGGCCTGCCGGACCTGGCCGGACGTGAGGCTATCCTCAAGGTCCACATGCGCAAGGTGCCCATCGCCGACGACGTCGAGGCCCGCACCCTGGCGCGTGGCACCCCGGGATTCTCGGGCGCCGACCTGGCCAATCTGGTCAACGAGGCCGCCCTCTTCTCCGCGCGCACCGGCCTGGCCCAGGTCACCATGGCCATGTTCGAGAAGGCCAAGGACAAGATCATGATGGGCACCGAGCGCCGTAGCGTCGTGATGTCCGACCATGAGAAGAAGCTGACGGCCTATCACGAGGCCGGTCATTGCATCATCGGCCGCCTGGTGCCCGACCACGACCCGGTGCACAAGGTCAGCATCATCCCCCGTGGCCGCGCCCTCGGCGTCACCCTCTTCCTACCGGAAAAGGACCGCTACAGCATGACCAAGCGCCAGCTCGAAAGCCAGATCTCCACCCTCTTCGGGGGCCGACTGGCGGAGGAACTCATCTTCGGGCCCGAATCCGTCAC
Source organism: Chromatiaceae bacterium (assembly GCA_020851955.1). GTDB lineage: Bacteria > Pseudomonadota > Gammaproteobacteria > Chromatiales > Chromatiaceae > M0108. Next base: position 17,815 of record JADZBU010000172.1, read on the forward strand.
GACCGGCGCCTCCAATGACATCGAGCGCGCCACCGAGATCGCCCGCAACATGGTGACTCGTTGGGGTCTGTCCGATGGTTTGGGGCCCCTGGCCTACTCCGATGACGAGGGCGAGGTCTTCCTTGGTCGCTCCGTGACCCAGACCAGCAAGATCTCGGCGCGGACGGCGCGGTCCATCGATCAGGAGATCCGGGCCATCATCGATCGCAACTACCAGCGCAGCAAAACCATCCTGTTAAGCGAGATGGACAAGCTCCATGCCATGGCCGAGGCCCTGCTGCAATTTGAAACCATCAATCTGACCCAGATCAACGACATCATGGCGGGCCGGCCCGCCCTCGCCCCCGAGGACGAGGACAGCGGCGCCAACCCCACCGGCGGCGCTGGCGGGACCACCAGCGGCGAAAGACCGGCCGCCAAGGGCCCCTCCAGCGGCCCTGGCCATGTTGGCGGTCCCGTGGGCGAGCACTGATCCCGGGCAGGGCTAAGGGGGTAGCGGTTCGTGTCGGGCAAGAAGAAGGAACCCGTGACCCAGGCGGTGCGCCTGCTGCGGGCCGCCGCCATTCCCTTCGTGGGTCACCCTTATCCCTACCAGGCCGGGGGTGGCACCGCCCATTCGGCCCGGGAGCTGGGCGTTGACGAACATCGGGTCATCAAGACCCTGATCATGGAGGACGAGGCTGGCAACCCCTTGATCATGCTCATGCACGGGGACCGCGAGGTGGCCACCGGCCTTCTGGCCCGGGCCTTGGGGGTCAAGCGGATTCAGCCTTGCGACCCCAAGACCGCCGACCGCCATTCTGGCTATCAGGTGGGCGGCACCTCCCCTTTCGGGACCCGACATCCCCTGCCGGTTTATGCCGAGGCCAGCATCGCCGACCTGCCGCGCATCTATATCAACGGCGGCAAGCGGGGCTATCTGATTGCCATCGATCCCAAGCCGGCCCTGGCGCTGCTGAAGGCGAAGCTGGTCCAGGCGGCGGCCTAGCCGGGCGGTAGCACCGGATGCCATCAGGCCGGAATGACCGCGAACCGCCACCGAGGGATCGGCCCGCCGGCGGCACTAAGCCCCGACCCACGCCCGGAGTGCCATGAGCCTGCTTGCCGCCCTCTCCGTCTTTATCGGCGCCGGACTGGGGGCCTTGTTGCGCTGGCTCCTCGGTCAGCGTCTAAACCCGGTCTTTCCCAGCATCCCGCTTGGCACCCTGACCGCCAACCTGTTGGGCGGTTTCCTGGTGGGCTTCCTGCTGATCTGGCTCAACCGCCACCCCGCCCTGCCACCGGAGTTGCGCCTCCTGGTGATCACCGGCTTCCTGGGTGGCCTCACGACCTTTTCCACCTTCTCCGCCGAGGTGGTGACCCTCCTCTCGCGCGGCGAGTTGGTACTGGGTCTGTCCGCCGCCGCGGCGCATCTGCTCGGCTCCCTGCTGCTGACCGCTCTGGGCATGGGCCTGGCTCATGCCCTCTTCACCCCGCACTGAGACACGACCCCATGAACGGCTGTTTTCTCAAATTCTACGTGGCGGAGAATCGCCGTCACCACCACCTGCTGGCCTACGAGTGGCTGCTGGAGGAGGCCCAACGCCTGGGTCTTCAAGGGGGTTCCGCCTTCCGCGCCCTAGCGGGCTTCGGCCGCCAGGGGCGACTCCATGAAGAGCACTTCTTCGAGTTGGCCGGCGATCTGCCGGTAGAGGTCAGCTTCGTCACCACCCCGGAGGAGGCCGACCGCTTCCTGGCCCGCCTCAAGGGTGAGGGTTTAAACCTCTTCTACCTGCGGGTGCCGGTGGACTATGGTTTCTGCGACGATGCCGCGCCCTGATCGGGAGCCATCCGGATACCCAGAAGGCCTCAATCCTCGGCATAACAGCAGCGGGGTCGGGTAACGGCGGGTGGGGGACGCCGTGGATACGTCCCTGTAGGCTTGGCGACAGCATCCCTGCTGTCGACACCCCCACCCGCCGCCACCCGACCCCGCGGGCCAGAAAACTCTCTGGTCTTTGGTCTATTTCTAACCTTGGGCCAGCGCCAGCCTGACCTGCTGTTCCAACTCGGCCTTGAGGCCAGGCTCCAGGCGGAGTTGGCGCGCCAGCTCGTCCAGGTAGGCCCGCTCCAGAAAGTGCTCCTCGTTGACCACTAAGACGCTGGCGATATAGATCTCCGCCGCCATTTCCGGGGTGGTCGCGGCGCGGGCCACCGCGGCGGGGTCCAGGGGTTTGTTCAGCTCGGCTGCCAGCCACTGTTCAAATTCGGCATTGCCGCCGCCCAGCTTGGTCAGGGCCTCGGTCATCAAGCCCTGTTCGCGCGCGTCGACATGGCCATCGGCCTTGGCGGCGGTGACCATGGCCAGGAGGATCGCGCGCTGATGTTGCTCGGCCTGGGCCTGGGGCAGACGGTCCAGGGTCTGGGGCTCGGCCTGGGGAGTGCCAGGGGCCGCCTGGTTGGCCTGCCAGTTGTTGTAGGCCTTGTAGGCAATCGCCCCCACCGCGGCCATGCCCCCGTAAGTGAGAACATTGCCGACGATTTCTCTCCCGCCTTTATTGCCCAGCAGCAGGCTGATGGCGCTGCCGGCCAGGGCGCCGCCGCCAGCGCCGGTGAGGAAGCTGCCTAGCGAGGAATTGCCGCCCTCCTGACCCTTGTTGAAGAGGCCACCCAGGACGTCCATCACCCCGCCACCACCACCACCGCCACCGCCTTGATCCTTGCCGCCGAATAAGCCACCGAGAGCGTCCAGCGCGCCCCCGCCGCCGGCCGGCCCAGCGCCCTGCCCCCCGGCCTGCTGCTTGTTGAGCAGATCCTGTCCAGACTTCAACAATTGATCAAAAAGACCATTTACCATGAGTTTTGCTCCTGAAGAGGTGTTGATTGAGTTGTGCCACGAGATATCCTGAGCCATCCCTTGGCCGCTGGTAAAGGCGATAGTCAGGCCGCTACGCGATCCCTTTGAGACAGGCCGGGTCTAGCCCGAGTTCCTGTGTCAATTCCCCCCTGGCTGGCCAAGCAGCCGGCAAGGGGGTATAAATATCTCCAGGGCCAAGACAAGTATCCAGTCCACCCGGCCAGCCCAGGCGGGCAGACCGCCACCACCACATACCTCCGGATTCGCCGATGACCCAACTCCTGAGCCTCTCTCGCGCCGCGCGCCTTGCCGGGGTGACCCGCGCCGACATCCAGAGACACATACGGCGCGGTGACTTGACCACCTTCGAGGGTGAAATCGCGGTCAGCGACCTGCTGCGGGTCTTTCCGCGGGTAAGCCTGGAAAATGACGACGCCCTGGAGCGGGTACAGCGCATCAAGGCCGCGGCCCTACCGCGCTCCCATGATGCCGACACCATGCTGCCCAGTCCCGCGGTGCTGGTGACGCGCCTCCAGGCCATGGGCAAGGCCCTGGTGGCCAAGGCGTCGGCCCTGGATGCCGCCCAGGCCCTCCTCGACGAGGTCGAAACGCGGCTGACCGCCCTGACCAGCCCAGACGCCGATGCCCGGGCCCTGGCCCGGGAATTCACAGATTGGCTGGCCCAGGCCCGCCTGGAACTGGCGGCCGGCCCCCAGCCCGACCCCGAAGCCCAACTCTTTGCCAAGGACACCTTCCTGCGTCTCATGGCCGCCAATATCAAAATTATCCCCAGTGGAAGTGACTTTTTTGTCGAGGGCAACGAGAGCATCCTCGACGCCTCGGTACGCGCCGGCCTCAATCTCGCCTACGGCTGCTCCAGCGGCAATTGTGGCGCCTGCAAGGCCCGGGTGGTGAGCGGCGAGGTCTGGAAGATGCGCGACCATGACTACCCGCTCAGTGCCCGCGAGAAACAGATGGGCTACATCCTGGCCTGCTCCAACACCGCCGTCACCGACCTGGTGCTGGAGGCGGCCGAGGCCCTGAGTGTCGATGACCTGCCGCGCCAGGACATTCGCGCCACGGTCCGCAAGAAGGAGGTGCTGGACCCGGATCTCATGGGTCTCCAGATCCAGACCCCCCGCACCCACACCCTGCGCTTCATGGCCGGCCAGCGCGCCCTGCTGCGGCTGGAGGATGGCGCCAGCGCGGAACTCCCCATCGCCAGTTGTCCCTGCGATCCCCGCCACCTCCAGTTTCTGGTCCGGCGCCGGCCTGGCAACCCCTTTGCCGAGGCCCTCTTCAGCGACCAGGTGCGGCCCGGCCACCTCATCAACCTGGAGGGCCCCCTGGGCCGGTTCGTCCTCGACGAGTCCTCTCCGGCGCCGGCGGTCTTCATCGCCTTCGGCGAGGGCATAGCCCCGGTGCGGGGCCTGATCGAGCACGGCGTCTCTATCGATCTGATCGAATCCTTCCATCTCTACTGGGACGCCCCGGCGGGAGAGCCCTTCTCCTGCCAAAACCAGTGGCGCTGGTACCGGGCCATGAAGGACGCCCTCGACAACTTTTTCGTGACCCCCATGGTGGATGCCAGTCTGGAGGACATACTGGCCCTGGTGATCGCCGACCATCCCGATCCGGTCAGCCGGCGCTTCTATCTGGCGGGTCCGCGGGCGCGAATCGAACCCCTGGCGACGGGCTTGCGGGGCCTGGGAGTCCCCGAGAAGCATCTCTCGCAGGAGTTCCTGGAGCCCTGAGACCGAGGAGCAAGTGGGCCTTCCCGCCCGCGGCGACCCCTCGCAAGCCGAGGGCAATGCGCCCGCTATCGGACCCGGTGGCACTTGGCCGCGGGAAC
>JADZBU010000173.1 GCA_020851955.1 Chromatiaceae bacterium
CGGAGAAACGTCTGCGCTCCGAGTCCACGATCCATCCCGCCTGGCGCAGTTGCTCGTCGATCATCTTGCGGGTCTCCGCCCCTGGGGCTCATGCCAAGCGCAGGGGCGAGACCCCGAACAGCCACTGATGGGCCCAGAATAGGAAGACGACATAGAGGGCGAGCCCGGCGCCGAGGGCGATCAGGTCATTGGCCTTGCGACTGGGCGCGCCCTGGACGGCGGGGGCCGGGCGGGTGAGGAGGGAGATGCGGTCCGTCAGGGACCAGGCCAGGAAGCCCCCGAAGAGCAGCAGGTCCGCCAGGTTGCCGTTGGCGGTCAGGTGAGCCAGGGCCCAGATGATCACCGCGGTCAGCATGGGGTGGACGACCGCGGCCTGGATGCGGCCGGGCAGATAGGTGGCCAGGAGCAGCGGAAAGACCGGCAGCATGATCAGGAGGCTCAGGTGGCGGGTCCAGAGGGGTGGGGAGTAGAGGTTGATGGGCGCGGTCCGGGCGAGTCCATAGCCCCAGACGATCAGGATGAAACCGACCAGGCCGACCAGGCCGGCGATGCCCTGCCAGCGGGTCTGACCGAGGCGCGCCACCATGCGGCCGCGCCAGGCGGGGGCGAGAAAGCCCAGGGAGTGCATGCCGAGGAAGAGACAAAGGCCAAGTATCAGGATGGTCACGAGGGGTCTCCGGTGGGGTGAGTCAGGATAGGGTCGAGGGGGTAGGGGCGGGAAATGGTTGCTGGCGGTCCGCGCCCGGGCTTGGGACAATACTACCGGAAGCTAGCCGCCCCTGTCCCCGCCCTTGTCCACCCTCACCTCAAGGTCATTCTCCTTGGATAGCCTGATCGAAGCCCGTAACCTGGTCCGAACCTACCCTGGCGTGCGTGCCGTGGATGGGGTGAGCTTTGCCGTGGCCCCGGGCCGCTGTTTCGGGCTCCTGGGTCCCAACGGGGCCGGCAAGACCACGACCCTGGAGATGCTGGAGGGTATCCAGACGCCGACCGCCGGCGAGGTCCGCTACCGGGGCCGGCCCCTGGACGGCGCCTATCGCGAGGCCGTCGGCATCCAGTTTCAGGCCACCGCCCTCCAGGATTTCCAGACCGTGGCCGAGTCCCTGGAGATGTTCGCCGCCCTCTACCGCCGCACCGCCGACCGCGAGGAGTTGGTCCGGCTCTGCAACCTGGGCGAGATCCTGGACCGGGACACCCGCAAGCTCTCCGGGGGCCAGCGCCAGCGCCTGCTGCTGGCCATCGCCCTGGTGAACGAGCCGGAACTGGTCTTTCTGGACGAGCCCACCACGGGGCTCGATCCCCAGGCCCGGCGTAACTTCTGGGGCCTGATTGAGACGGTGCGCGGGCGCGGGACCACGGTGATGCTCACCACCCACTACATGGAAGAAGCCGAGCGCCTGTGCGACGAGATCGCCATTGTGGATCGGGGGCGGATCATCGCCCAGGGCAACCCGGCCCAACTGGTGCGGGAGCATTTCCCCGCGACCGTGATCCGGCTTCCGGCCGCCGGCTGGCCGGCTCAGGTACCCCTGCCGGCGGGGGCCGTGAGCCGCAATGGTGAAATTGAGTTGTTTGCCGAGGCGGTGCCGCCGGTCCTCAAGGAGCTGGAAGCGGTCGGGGCCGACCTCTCGGCCCTGCGGGTCGCGACCCCCAATCTGGAGGATCTCTTCATCAAGCTGACGGGACACGACCTGCGGACATGAGCGGCAGGCCCCCTTCGTCGAACCCCGCGCCCGCGGACACCCCGGAGTAGCCCCTATGTGGCGTCGCATTTTGGCCGTCCTCGTCGCCCGCAACCGGGAGTTTTACCGGGACCGCGCGGGTCTGGGGTGGAACATCTTCATGCCGATCCTGATGGTGTTGGCCTTCGCCGTCATCTTCAGCGGCGATCCCGAGGCCCCCTTCAAGGTCGGGGTGGTGACGGTAGACGGGGCCCTGCCATCGGCCACGACGGGGTTCCTGGCCCTCGACCATATCCAGTTCGTCCCCGTCACGGATCTGGAGGGCGCCATCACCCAGGTGGATCGCCACCAGCTCGACCTCTTGCTGGACCCGCGGCCCCAGCCCCTCAATCCAAGCGTTCACCCCCCTCTCCCCAACCCTCCCCCGCCAGGGGGGAGGGAGCAGGAGCATCGGTTGCTTGAGCTATCGAACTCAACCGATTCGGCAGGGGGGACTGAACGCCCACCCCTCGCCTATTGGGTCAATCTGGAGTCCCCCCGGGGTTATCTCGCGGAGCGCCTCATGCTCGGGGCCGAGGCCGGGGCGGCGGGACCCGCCGGGTCCAGGGGCACTGAACCGGAGCGGCGGACCCGCAGTGGCGCCGCCCTGCGCTACGCGGACTGGGTGCTGCCGGGGATTCTGGCCATGAATGTGATGTTCTCCAGCCTCTGGGGGGTGGGCTGGGTGATCGTGCGCTATCGCAAGAATGGCGTCCTGCGCCGGCTCAAGGCGACGCCACTGACCCCCTTCGAGTTTCTCACCGCCCAGGTGCTGTCCCGGCTGCTGGTGGTGATGGCGGCGAGCTTCTTCGTCTATGTGGGGGTCGATCTGCTGCTCGATTTCCCCATGCGCGGCTCCTATGCCGCCTTGGTCCTCATCTATGCCGCCGGCGCCCTCTGCCTCATCAGCCTGGGGCTCATCGTCGCCTCCCGGTGGCGCACGGAGGAACTGGCGAACGGCGTCCTCAACCTCATCTCCTGGCCTCTGCTCCTGCTGTCCGGGGTCTGGTACTCCATGGAAGGCACCAGCGGCATCGCCCGCTTCCTGTCCCAACTCTCGCCCCTGACCCATCTGGTGGACGCCGCCCGCCGGGTCATGATCGACGGCGCCCAGCTGGTGGACATCCTGCCCCAGGTCGCCCTCCTCGCGGCCCTGGCCCTGGTCTTTATCGGCATCGCCGCCTGGCTGTTTCGGTGGGAATAGCCGGGTCGGCAGGCCGCCGCCGGATCCTGGTCGATCTGGCCCGTCAGCGCCTGCGGCTGGTCGAGGATGATGCCTTGTTGCTGGAGGCCGCCGTCTCCACCGGCCGTAATGGCCCCGGCGAGCAGCGTGACAGCGGCTGTACGCCTCGGGGCCTGCATCGGGTGCGCCTCCGCATCGGGGCCGGCTGTCCTCCCGGCACCGTCTTCGTCGGCCGCCGGCCCACGGGCGAGATTTACAGCCCCGAGTTAGCGGCCCGGTTCCCGGAACGGGACTGGATACTCACCCGCATCCTCTGGCTGACCGGCCTGGAGCCCGGCCGCAATCGCGGCGGGCGGGTCGATACCCTGCGACGGTATATCTACATTCACGGCTGTGCGGAGACGGCGCCCATGGGGGTGCCCCTGTCGCATGGCTGTATTCGCATGCGCGACGCGGACTTGCTGCGACTCTTCGATCTGGCCCCGGCGGGCACCCTGGTGGAGATCCAGTGACCGGCCGGCGTTTGGGTGCCCTGGCGCCGCGGCATTAGCCCGACCTGAATCTGGAGGCTCTTCCTTGTTTTCGCTGCTGCTTTCCCGCTTCGGCTCGGCGCTGCTGGTGGTCCTGGGCGTCTGTACTCTGGTCTTCCTGCTCATCCACCTGGTGCCGGGCGATCCCGTGGAGGCCATGCTGGGTGAGAGCGCCCAGCCGGCGGATCGGGAGGAGCTGCGGGCCGCCCTCGGCCTGGACCGGCCAGTCAGCGAACAGTATCTGGACTATCTCGGTCGTCTGGTCCGCCTCGATCTGGGGGAATCCTTCCAGGATCGCCGGCCAGTACGGAGCATTCTGGGCGAGCGCCTCCCGGCGACACTAGAGCTGGCCGCCGCCGCCCTGGGCCTGGCCCTGGTCCTGGCCCTGCCGCTGGGGGTGCTGGCGGCGCGCCATCGCGGCAGTCGCCTGGACGCCGGCGCCATGGGGCTGTCCCTGGTGGGCGTCTCCATCCCCAACTTCTGGCTCGGTCCCCTCCTCATCATGACCTTTTCCCTCTGGCTGGGCTGGACGCCGGTGAGCGGTCGCGAGGGGCTGGGGAGCCTCGTCCTGCCGGCCATTACCCTGGGCACCGGCATGGCGGCCATCCTGGCGCGCATGGTGCGCGGCAGTGTCCTGGAGGTGTTGGGGGAGGATTATGTGCGCACCGCCCGGGCCAAGGGCCTGTCCGAGGGCCGGGTGCTCTGGGGCCATGCCCTGCGCAACGCCTGGCTGCCGATCCTGACCCTCATCGGGATGCAACTGGGCGGCCTGCTGGGCGGCGCCGTCATCACAGAGACCGTCTTCGCCTGGCCCGGGGTGGGCAGTCTGCTGGTGGAGGCGATCCAGAGTCGTGATTATCCCGTGGTTCAGGCCTGCGTCCTGCTCGTCAGCCTGACCTATGTCCTGGTCAATACCCTTACCGACCTGGTCTATACCTGGGTCGATCCGCGCATCCATTGGGGGTCCTCATGACCGGCCGGGCAGGCTGGTGGCCGCGGGGGTTGGGCTGGATGCCGCCGACGGCCTTTCTGCTGCTCTGGATCGTCGTGGCCCTGGTCGGGCCATGGCTGCCCCTGACGCCGAACGCGGTGGATCTGCCGGCGATCCTGGCGGGACCGGGACCGGGCTCCCTGCTCGGCAGTGATGACCTGGGCCGTCCCGTCCTGGACCGGCTCCTGGTTGGGGCCCGCATCGCCTTCCTGGTGGGGTTTGGCGTTGTTGCCCTCTCAGCCCTGGTCGGCGTCCTGGTGGGCGGTATCAGTGCCTTCGCCGGGGGCTGGGTCGATCTGGTATTGGTGCGGCTGATCGATGTCTTCCTCGCCTTCCCCGGCATCCTCCTCGCCATTGCCCTGGCGGGGATCCTGGGGCCGGGCATCGATAATCTGATCATCGCCCTGTCCGTCACCGGCTGGGTCGGCTATGCCCGCCTGACCCGGGCCCAGATCCTGGCCCTCAAGGAACGCGACCATGTGACCGCAGCGCGCGCCCTGGGCGTCGGTCCCGGGCGCATCCTCTTTCGCCACCTGCTGCCCCTGGCCCTGGCGCCCCTGATCGTGGAGGCGACCTTCGGTATCGCCGGGGTGGTGGTCGCCGAGGCCGGGCTGTCCTTTCTGGGCCTGGGCGTCCAGCCGCCCCAGGCCTCCTGGGGCAGCATGATTCGCGATGGCGTGAGCTATATGCTGGTGGCGCCCCATCTGGTGATAGCCCCGGGTGTGGCCATCGCCTGGGTGGTCTTTTCCGTCAATCTGCTGGGAGACCGGCTGCGCGACTGGCTGGATGTGCGCCATCCGGGCTGAGGGTCTGGCGGACGGCGCCTTCGGCGTGGCTGTTCAGGCTTGGGACGCCCTCACTGGGGGTCGATTCTGGCCGTCGGCGCCCAGGCCGGCTATGCTGATAACCCCGCTCCGCGTTCCCAACCCCTTGGAGGTCTTCCTATCGTGTCCCTGGGTCCCGTCATGCTTGATCTTGCAGGGCTTGAACTCACCGCCGAGGAGCGCGAATTGCTGCGCCATCCGGCGGTGGGTGGCGTCATCCTCTTTTCCCGTAATTATCGCGATCCGGACCAACTGGCGGCCTTGACGACGGCGATCCATGCCCTGCGGGAGCCGTGTCTCCTCATCGGCGTGGACCAGGAGGGGGGGCGGGTCCAGCGCTGTCGCGAGGGTTTGACCCGGCTGCCGCCGGCGGCCCGTTTTGGTCAACTGGCCCGGCGCCATCCCCAACATGCCCGGCAGGCGGCGGAGGCGGTCGGTTGGCTGATGGCCGCGGAACTGCGGGTCCTGGGCGTGGATTTCAGTTTTGCCCCGGTGCTGGACCTGGATCGCGGTGTCAGCGGGGTCATCGGCGACCGGGCCTTCGCGGATACCATCAATGGGGTCTCCGACCTCGCCCGGGCCTGGTGCGAGGGGGCGAGGGCCGCGGGCATGGCCTCGGTCGGCAAACACTTTCCCGGTCACGGCGGGGTGGCCGCCGACTCCCACGCCGAGTTGCCCAGCGATGACCGCCGTTTCGAGGCGATCGCGATGGAGGATCTGGTGCCCTTTGAGCGCCTGATCCGGCATGGCCTGGAAGCCGTCATGCCGGCCCATGTCCTCTACCCCCATGTCGATGCCCGGCCGGCGGGCTTCTCGCCCTACTGGCTCAAGGAAATTCTGCGGGGGCAACTGGCCTTTCAGGGCGTTATCTTCAGCGACGATCTCAACATGGGCGCGGCCGCGGCGGGCGGGGGTTACGCCGATCGGGCCCGCGCCGCCCTGGATGCCGGTTGCGATATCCTCCTGATCTGCAACAACCGCCCGGCGGCCCTGGAGATGGTGGATGCTCTGCGCCACTACGACGATCCCACCATTCATCTGCGTTGCCTGCGCATGCATGGCCGCGGGGGCCTGGATCGCGCCCATCTCCACCTCGACCCCCGCTGGCAACAGGGGGTGCGCGAGGTCGGGGCCCTGGAAGAGGCGGTCTCCCTTGACCTTGATCTTTGAACCCCTGAACCGCCGTTACGAACGAAGCGAGGAGCTACCCCCATGCGTCTGACACCGGAAGACTATGCCGCCGTGGCGGCACGGGCCACCTTGATCGTTTCTGGCGAGGAACTGGAGTTGGCCCTGGACCGCATGGCCGGCGCGATCACCCAGGACCTGGCGGGGCGCGATCCCCTGGTGCTGTGCGTCATGACCGGCGCCGTCATCGTGGCGGGGCGCCTGCTGCCGCGTCTGCCTTTTCAGCTCCAGTTGGGCTATCTGCACGCCACCCGCTATCGGGGCGCGACCCAGGGCGGCGACCTGGCCTGGCTGCACCGGCCCAGCGCCGCCATCCAGGGGCGCCATGTCTTGCTGGTGGACGATGTCCTCGACGAGGGGCTGACCCTGGAGGCGGCCGTCCGGGCCTGCCGGGAAGATGGCGCGGCCAGCGTGCGCACGGCGGTTCTGGTCGCCAAGGATAGGGTGCGTGCCGCGGATATCGAGGTGGACTATGTCGGCGTCCGGACCCTGGATCTGTATCTGTATGGCTACGGGCTGGACTACAAGGACTATTTCCGCAATGCCGCCGGCATCTACGCCGTGGCGGCGGAGGATGTCTGAGGCGCGGGGTTTGGTCGGGGCGCCAGCCGCTGCCGTGCTATGCCACAAGATAGGAAATTAAGAAAAAGCTAATGGAATTATATGCTTGTTGACATCTTCGGGCTTTTGGATTATTGAGGCGATACGCGGCCCCCGCCTCCGGTCAATGTCGTGCAGGGAGCGGACGGGTCAGGGTGATCCGCGCACACCGCCCCGATAATAACGACCAGACCACGAGGAGGGTTTCCATGTATGACCTGGCCCACTACCGTAACCGCCATACCGACTTGCTGCGCACGATCGAGGATTTGCAGCAGTTGTTGACCCCCGAGATGCTGCGGATTCGCCCCAACGCCAAGACCGCCTACCTGCTGCTGTGCGAACTGGGCAGCAAGGTCAAGGAGCATCTGAGCGAGGAGGATCATGGCGTCTATCCCTCCCTGCTCATTCACGATGATCCCCGGGTCAAGTCCCTCGCTTGGGGCTTCATCAGCGGCGAGAGACCCCTGCGGCAGACTTTCGATGAATATCACCGCAAGTGGCTCAAGAACTGCGACTTCAACTTCACCGAGGATTTCCTGCGCGAGAGCCAGGCGGTATTTCGCATGGTCGCCGAGCGTATCGATCGCGAGAATCGGGTGCTATTTCCCAAGTTGGTGGAGATCGGGCTCTTTCAGGAGAGCCGGGCCTAGCTGGGCGTCCCCGCGGCCCTTGGCCGTGCACCCCAGCCCTTCCGATCCTCTACCTGCTCTTCCCCAACCGGCGTCGGGTCACCCGCGCCGGTTTTTTTTTCGCCTGGCCTTGGCTACACTCCCGGGCCTCTTTATGCGAGGTCCGTCAGCCATGAGCCATATTGCCGTCATCGGGGGATCGGGCTTTGCCAGCCTGCCCGGCATGGAGTTCCTAGAAGAGGTTTGCCCCGAGACCCCCTATGGCCAGCCCTCCGCCCCCATCCAGCGGGGCCGACTCGCGGGTGGGGACTTCCTCTTCTTGTCCCGTCATGGCTTGCAGCATCGGATACCACCCCACGCGGTGAACTACCGCGCCAACATCTGGGCCCTCAAGTCCCTGGGGGCCGAGCGGGTGGTGGGGCTGGCGGCGGTGGGCGGCATCCATGCTGCCTATGGCCCCCGGTTACTGGCGGCCCCGGATCACCTCATCGACTATACCCATGGTCGTGACCAGACCTTCCACGAGGGCGGCGAGGCGGGGGTAGTCCATATCGACTTCACCCGGCCCTATTGCGAGGCCCTGCGTGCCGATCTGCTGCGGCGGGCGCGGGCGGCCGGCATCGCCATGGTGGACGGGGGCACCCATGGCGTGACCCAGGGTCCGCGCCTGGAGACTGCTGCCGAAATCCGCCGCATGGAGCGCGATGGCTGCGACCTCGTTGGCATGACCGGTATGCCCGAGGCGGCCCTGGCCCGGGAACTGGGGCTCTGCTACGCCTGCCTGGCCTTTGTCGTCAACTGGGCGGCGGGCAAGGCGGAAGGGGAGATCGCCTTCTCCGAACTCGAGGCCAACATGGCGGCCTGCGTCGATCCCATCCAGCGGATCCTGACCGCCCTGGTCAGCGTGGAGGCCTAGCGCGGGCCCGTATCGACCCCTGGGGGGTATGGCGTAAAATCCGCCCCCGCGCCCCCCTTCTTTCCGTCGGCCAAGGAGCCATTGCCGTGAAGTTGACCGTCGAAGCCTTTCGCGCCTGGGACAACAAGTGCATCACCTTGCTGGGTATGTCCGGGGTGGGGAAGACCCACCTCTCAGGTATCCTGCGCCGGCAGGACTGGTTTCACTACTCCGGTGATTACCGCATCGGCACCCGCTACCTGGACGAGCATATCCTGGACCTCATCAAGGGTCAGGCCATGCAGGTGCCCTTCCTGCGCGACCTGCTGCGCCAGGATTGGATCTTCATCCGAAACAACATCAAGGTCGATGACCTGGGGCCGGTGCTGGGCTTTGTCGGCAAGCTGGGCGATCCCGAGCTGGGGGGCCTGGGGCTGGAGGAGTTCAACCGCCGCCAGGCCCTGTACCGCCAGGCGGAGATCGCCGCCATGATGGACGTGCCCGACTTCAAATGTAAGGCGCGGGAGATCTATGGCTACCGCCACCTGGTCAACGACGTGGGCGGTTCCCTCTGCGAGCTCGACGAGCCCCGGGTGATCGACCTGCTGGCGGACGAGAGCCTCATCCTCTACATCCAGGTGCCGGAGGAGGATGAGATCAAGCTCATCGAGCGCGCCCAGGCCGATCCCAAGCCCCTCTATTACCGCCCAAAATTTCTCGCCGCTGCCGTGAGCGACTACCTGGCCGAGTACCATCTGGACTATGTGGCGGAGATCGACCCGAACGACTTCACGCGCTGGGTCTTTCCGCGCCTCTTCCATTCCCGCGTGCCGCGTTACGAGGCCATCGCCGCGCCCCACGGCTATACCGTGGCTTCCCCCGAGGTGGCCCGGGTCCGCGACGAGCGCGATTTTCTCGAACTCATCGAGCAGGCCATCGCCCGCAAGGGCTGACGTTCATTACCCAGACCAGCCCCGCCATCCCGAGACCCATCCGATGCCCATCGTCGCCCATAACGACCTGCCGACCTTCGAGCGCCTGCGTGCCGAGGGGCAGAACATCCTGGACCCGGCCCGAGCCCACCAGCAGGACATCCGCGAACTGCACATTGGCCTGTGCAACATGATGCCGGACTCCGCCCTGGCGGCGACCGAACGCCAGTTTTTCCGCCTCGTTGGCCAAAGCAATCAGATCGCCCAGTTTTACGTTCACCCCTTCAGTCTCGAGGCCCTGCCACGCAGGGCCGAGGCCCGGGCCCATATCCAGCGTTATTACCAGCCCTTCGAGCGCATCCGCGAGGATGGCCTGGATGCCCTCATCATCACCGGCGCCAATGTCACCCAGCCCGACCTGTCGAACGAGGCCTTCTGGGAGCCCCTCATCGAGGTCGTGGACTGGGCGCTGGAGAATGTCACCTCTACGCTCTGTTCTTGCCTCGCCACGCATGCCGTTCTCCAGTTTCGCTATGGCCAGCGGCGCTACGGCCTGCCGCGCAAGCGGTGGGGGGTCTATCCGCATCGGGTCGTGGACCGCGTCCACCCCCTGGTGGCCAACGTCAATACCCTCTTCGACGTCCCCCATTCCCGCTTCAATGAAATCGGCCGCGAGCAATTCGACGCGGCCGGGCTACGGGTCCTGGCGGAGAGCGACGGGGCGGGGGTGCATCTGGCAGTCAGCGAGGACGGCTTCCGGTTGGTCTTCTTTCAGGGGCATCCGGAGTACGACACTGTCTCCCTCCTCAAGGAGTACCAGCGGGAGGTCAAGCGCTTTGTGGCCCGGGAGCGGCGGGATTATCCCCCCTTCCCGGAGAACTATATTCGGTTGCGCGACCGCGCCATCCTGGAGGAACACCGCACCCGTATTCTCACCGCCCTCGACCGCGGCCAGACTGCCCCCCAGGTCCCGGAGGCGCGCATCGCCCTCTCCCTCGACAATACCTGGCACGACACGGCGGAGGGGGTCATGGGCAACTGGATGGGCGTCATCTATCAGCTCACTCACAGCGACCGCCGGCTGCCCTTCATGCCGGGAGTGGACCCCGCGGATCCCCTGCGGCTGCTTGGCCGCTGAGGTAATCAGCCCGGGTGCTCCTCCCGCGCCTGTTCCAGGGCCTGGCCGCAGGTGCCGCATAGGTAGCGCTGGCCGCGCAGGATGCGATGGTGGCGGATGCTGGTCAGCAGGTGGGAGCGGCAGCCGCACTGATAGGGATAGCGGTTGAGGGTGCGGGTCTGGAGGCCGCTGACGTCAAAGTCGTGGCAGCGTTCCGGGGGGACCCCGAAGAGGCGCATCATGGCCCGCCATTCGGGGCCATGGGGCTGGATGCCCAGGCCATGCAGGCGGAAGGCCAGGATGTGGGCCACCTCGTGGGGGATGGTGCGGGCCAGGAAGTCCTCCCCATGGCGCCCCAGCAGGGTCGGGTTATAACGCACCAGCCAGATCCCATCGGCCTGGCGGCGGACCTGTCCCGCGCCGCGGCCGCGCAGATCGAAACGGATCGCCACCGGGGGCGGCTTCAGGCCGAAATGCCGCCCCGCCTGGTCCAGCAGGGCCTGGGTGCGCGACCGCGCCAGCGGGATGAGGCGATCCAGGGGCGGCGGCGGGGGGCTGGGCTGGGTCATGGTGCGGGTCGGCGCGCGGGCGGAGGCTGGCTGGCCACGGGGTGGCGAAGGAGCGGGCGGGGTTTTTGCTTGCCCTGAGCCCTGGGAAACCGTATTATCACATGGATTGGAGCAGAGGTTCCGTCCGGAACCCCTGGACGCAGGCAGGACCCCGATAACGGGGTTTTTTTTGGTTTGTCGTTGCCTGGACGGGCACACTCGTTCGGGGGCGACCCGCAGCGAGTGGGCCAATTGGCCCATTTTTTGTTTTACGGCGGTGGATGACGCATTCGGCACACAAGTTGGTGGATCTGGCCCGGTCGGTCGTGGAGCCCATGGGCTACGAACTGGTCGGCGTTGAGCATTTGCCGCACGGCGGCAGCCATGGGGGTTCCATTCTGCGCGTCTATATCGACGCCGAGCAGGGGATCAATCTGGACGATTGCTCGGCTGTCAGCCACCAACTCAGCGGCGTGCTGGAAGTGGAGGATCCCATCCCGGGCCATTACGACCTGGAGGTCTCCTCCCCCGGGCTGGATCGGCCCCTCTTCGGCGTCGCGCATTACGAACGCTTCCGCGGCCGGCGGGCCAAGGTGCGCCTCGGCGTCAAACTGGAGGGCCGGCGTAACTTCGAGGGCCTGCTGGCCGGGGTCGAGGGCGACCGCCTGCGGCTGGAAGTCGATGGCGCCGTCCGGGAGCTGCCCCTGGCCACGATCGAGTCCGCCCGGCTGGTCCCTGAATTCTGATTCCGGATTAACGAATGAGTAAAGAAATCCTGTTAGTCGTCGAGGCCGTCTCGAATGAGAAGGATGTGCCTAAGGAGGTCATCTTCGACGCCATGGAGGCGGCCCTGGCCTCGGCTACGCGCAAGAAGCTCGGCGGCGAGTCGGATGCCCGCGTGGCCATCGATCGCGCCACCGGCGAATACCACGCCTTCCGTCGCTGGGAGGTGGTCGAGGACCCCGAGGAAGGCGCCAGCCTGGAGAATCCCGACGCCCAGATCGCCCTGACCGAGGCCAAGGCCCGGGATGCCGCCCTGCAAGTGGGGGATGTCGTCGAGGACGCCATCGATATCGAGTTGGGTGGCCGGATCGCCGCCCAGGCCGCCAAGCAGGTCATCGTGCAGAAGGTGCGCGACGCCGAGCGCGCCAAGGTGGTCGAGTCCTACGAGCAGCGCAAGGGTGAACTGGTGACGGGCCTGGTCAAAAAGGCCGAGCGCGGCACCATCATCCTGGATATGGGCGGTACCGCCGAGGCCCTCATTCCCCGTGACCAGGTCATTCCCCGGGAGTCCGTGCGCCCCGGTGACCGGCTGCGCGGCTATCTCTACGAGGTCAGCGCCCAGCCCCGCGGCCCCCAACTGTTTGTCAGCCGCACCCGGCCGGAACTCCTGATCGAGCTCTTCAAGCTGGAGGTCCCGGAGGTGGGCGAGGGTGTCATCGAGATCCTGGGCGCCGCTCGGGACCCGGGCGCGCGGGCCAAGATCGCGGTGCGCAGCCGCGACCCCCGCATCGACCCGGTGGGCGCCTGCGTCGGCATGCGCGGTTCCCGGGTGCAGGCCGTCTCCAACGAACTCAACGGCGAGCGGGTGGATATCATCCTCTGGAACGAGAATCCGGCCCAGTTCGTCATCAACGCCATGTCCCCGGCGGATGTGGTCTCCATCGTCATCGACGAGGACGCCAACAGCATGGATGTGGCGGTCAAGGAGGA
>JADZBU010000174.1 GCA_020851955.1 Chromatiaceae bacterium
CGGTTATCCCGCGCCTCGTCTCGCTATTTCAGGTGTCCAGCTTGCCCTGGAACAGGTGGCCAGCTTGCCGTGGAATCACTGTCCAGCTTGGCGTGGAATCGGTGTCCACCTTGGCGTGGAATACGCATATTCCCGCCCCGTTCGGCCAGGGCCAGGCTCAGTAGGCCCACGAGGGCATAGAGGTTGCTCTCGGCATCGGCGCGGCGGACGCTGGCGGGGCCAGGCTGGGGGGTGGGTATTGCCCGCTCCTCCGGGGTCAGCAGAAAGGGCATAGCGGCCAGGTGTCCGGTGGCCTCGGCCCATGCCCGCAGGCGGTGGCGGTGGAAGGTGGTTTTGGTCCGGGCTTGAACCCGCCCGCGATATTCCCAGCTCCCCGTTTGCTTGATGTCCGGCTCGGCCTCGCGTTGCAGGGTGTCCGCCATGGCCAAAACGACTTGCGGGGTCGGTTTGCGGATCTCCGCCCGCCCGCTATCGTTCCAGTTATCCGGCTGGATGTCGCAGCAGAGGGCGGCGGCTTGGACGGGGGTGAAAACCGACACGGCGTCCCAGACGAGGTAATTGGGCTTGTCCATCAGGCGGCCCTCTCCATCCGCCGGGCGGCCAGGTCGAAGATGAGCCGGCGCTTTTCGGCCTCGCCCATCTCCTCCAGCATCCCCAACAGCAGGCGATCCGATCCCCCCGGGGCGGGGTCCACGTTGCCGAGGATGCGGTCCTCGATCTTCTGGGCATAAATCCGCAGGGCCTCGAGGCTCAGTATTTGATAGCCCTCGGTCACTTCGGCGGCGCCCGTCAGGTGGTTCAGTAGGCGCTTGGTGGCCAGTTGGGGCACGTCGCACAGGACGGCGGCGGAGGCATAAACCCGGCGCAGATCATGGGCCAGGACGGTTAGGCCAGTCTTGGCGGCGACGGTGGCCAGTACGTCCCGGGGGTCGTTCAAGGGGCGGCTATCCGCGAAGCGGCCCGGCCAGATCAGGCGTGAGTCCGGGAACAGGGGGCGCTCCGCCTCGCGGCGCTTAAGAATGGCCTCGAGGTGGCGCGTGATCGGGCGGATCAGGGCACGGTGGTTTTTGCCCAAGGCGGCGGGAATGGTCAGGGTGCCCATGGCCAGATCCACGGCGGACCATTCCAGCCTGGCCAGTTCGTTGCGACGTAGCCCGGTGACGGCCAGGGCTTCGAGCAGGTCACAGAAGCGGCGGGCGGCTCCGGTGGTGGCGGTCTCCTGGCGGATGGCCTCGAGGGCGGCGAACCAATCCGGCAGCCGGGCCTCGGGGATGATGCTTTGCCGGCGGGGTACATTGTTCCATTGGGCCTTGCTGCGGCCCGCGGCCCGCCGTTTGTTCAGGGCCAAGGGTACGGGGTTGGGCGGCAGGATGGCCTCCCCCTCGGGGCTCAGGTGCAACTCGCGGGCAGTGTTCCAGGTCAGCCGCAAGACGCGGAAATCCTGATCGGCGCGGGCCGGGCTAACTTCACTGCGGGTCTTGTGCAGGGCGCGGCAAACGTCCGGGGTGAGGTCCACCAAGGGGCGGTCGGCGTACGCCTTGAAGGTGGTGGTCAGGCTGTTGCGGTACTTGCTCAGGGTGGCGGGTGCCAGGTCGGATAGGCTGATATGCTCCTCGAGGGCCTCCCGGTAGGTCAGGCTTAGGGCCTTGCGGGTGCCATCCTCCTTGCGGCGCTCCTCCCGCCGGTCAATACCTTGATGCAGGTCGTGAGATTCAGCCCGGGCCTTCTGGCGGGCCATCTCTACGGTATAGGTGGCCCGGTCGCCAATCCGCAGGGTGCGCTTGCGCCCAGCCCTGAAGCATGACCACGCCAGCCCAGTATTGGCGGGGCCTGGCGGAGGGTAGGAAAAAATTATTTTCGCAGAAGGGGGCTAGACAGTCGGGCGGGTCTCTGGCAGGATAAGTGGAGCGCATTGGGTCTGCGTTTCAGCCGGGGGGTGGGCGATGGGTACGCTGGATCTGGGACCTTGGGTCCAAAGTGGTCGGGTCTTCAGCGCGGAGGAGATCGCCGCCATCCGCGCGACGGTGGCATGGTTGCCGGGGTTGGCGCGCCGGGAGCTGGCGGCGACCCTGTGCGAGCATCTGGACTGGCACACGCTGACCGGGACGCCGAAGCTGGACGCCTGCGGGGAATTGCTGGCGCGCCTGGCGGCGGCCGGGTTGTTGGCACTGCCGGCGATGCGGCCGGCGGGGCGCCCGCGCCGGGGGCCACCCGCCGCGCCGCCGGAGGCAGCGGCCGAGACGCCGCTGTGCATCCCGCTGGCGGCGCTCGGCCCGGTCCACCTGGAGGTGGTGCCGACGCCGGAGGCGGCGGTGGCGTGGGACGCGGCAGTCGTCCGCTGGCACCCCCTGGGCTTCAAGGGGGCCTTCGGCTACCGGCTGCGCTACTTCATCGCCGCCGGCGACCGACGCCTGGGCTGCGTGCTGTTGGCTGGGGCCGCGCGGGCGCTGGCGGTGCGCGACCGCTGGATCGGGTGGGACGCCCAGGCGTGCCGGGACAACCGGGTACGCATCCTCAACAACAGCCGCTTCCTGATTTTTCCCCACGTCCAGGTGCCGCACCTGGCCAGCCACGTCCTGGGGCAACTGGCGCGGCGCGTGCGTGCCGACTGGCTGCAACACTGGGGGTTCGAGCCGTTGTTGCTGGAGACCTTCGTCGATCCGCGCCACTACGCCGGCACCTGCTACCGCGCCGCCGGCTGGGAGTTGCTCGGTGAGACCAGCGGGCGCGGCCTGGCCCGGCCTGGCCAGACCTATCGCAGCACCCCCCGCCAGGTGTGGGTCAAGCCCCTGAGCGCCGACTGGCGTGCTCGGCTGTGTGCCGCCGGCGGGAGCGTGCGGCCATGAGCAAACCCGGTCGCCGCCCGTCACGCGCCGAGATCAAGGAGCAACGCAGCCACAAGCGACAGCAGGAGCGGGCCCTGCGCGAGCAGCAGCGCCGCGCTGGACTCCTCCCCCGCACGCCGCCACCCTTGCCCAATACCTGCTCGACCTACGCCAGCATCGCCGAGGAACAGCAGGCCCGCGAGGCGGCGGTGAGCGGACAGCTCCGCGTCCTGCGCCGCGAGCTGCCCGCCTTGCTCAAGCAACTGGGGCAGATCCCCGACCCGCGCCACCCCAACAAGTGCCGCCACCAGCTCACCGTGCTCCTGCTCTATGGGTTGCTGATGTTCGTCTTTCAGTTCGCCTCGCGGCGCGCGGTCAACCGCGAGATGACCCGCCCCCAGTTCGAGGCCAACCTCAAGCTCCTGTTCCCCGAACTGGCGACCCTGCCGCATGCCGACACTCTGTTTCGACTGCTGCGCGACATCGACGTCGCCCACCTCGAACAGGCCCATGTCGATCTGGTACGGCGCCTGATCCGCGCCAAGACCTTTCGCCGTTACTTGATCAACCACGCCTACCCCATTGCCATCGACGGTTCCCAGAAATTCGCCCGTGACACCCTCTGGGACGAGAACCTCCTGCAACGCACCCTCGGCCAAGAGGAGCAACCGCACACCCAGTACTTCGTCTACGTCCTGGAGGCCAGCCTGTCCTTTCAGAACGGCCTGGTGATCCCGCTGCTGAGTGAATTCCTCGCGTACGCCAAGGGCGATACCGACGCCAACAAACAAGACTGCGAGCAGCGCGCCTTCCTGCGCCTGAGCGAACGGATCAAGGCGCTGTTCCCGCGTCTGCCGATCCTGCTGTTGCTCGACGGCCTTTACGCCAACGGGCCGGTGATGCAGCGCTGCCGTCAGTACCACTGGCAGTTCATGATCGTACTCAAGGACCAGGACCTGGCCACGGTCTGGGAGGAATTCCACGCGCTGCACGCCTTGCAGCCGAACTGTTTCCGGCACACCTGGGGGCGGCGGCGCCAGCGCTTCTCCTGGGTCAACGGCATCGACTATGCCTTCGCCCAAGGCGGGCGCCGCCACCTGAGCCTGCATGTGGTGGTCTGTGAAGAGACCTGGGAGCTGGTCGATGCCCAGGGTAACACCCTGACCAAGACCGCACGCCACGCCTGGCTCTCCAGCCAGCCACTCAACCGCGACAACCTCCACGAACGCTGCAACCTCGGTGCACGTTACCGCTGGGGCATCGAGGCCAATTTCCTGGTGGAGAAACACCAGGGCTACCACTACGAGCACGCCTTTGCCCTGAACTGGAAGGCCATGCAGGGCTACCACTGCCTGATGCACCTGGCCCACCTGTTCAACGCCCTGGCCCGCGTCGCCCGCCACCTGCGCGACCTGTATCGAGAACTCGGCGTGCGCGGCGCCCTCGCCTTCATCCGCTCCTCCTGTGCCGCGCCCTGGCTCGACCCGCAGCGGATGCGCCTGCTGCTGGCCCAGCCACTCC
>JADZBU010000175.1 GCA_020851955.1 Chromatiaceae bacterium
ACTGGTAGAGTCGGCGCGCCGGTTCGCTGTCGATGTAGAGGGCCAGCACCAGCACAGCGCCCAGGCCAGCGGCGGCGCCCAGGCCGCCGATCAGGGGCAGGTCGTCAACATGCCAGCCGCGTCCCCCGCTGGTAAGTTCTCCCCGCCCCTTGAGACTGTCGAGCTCGGCGTAGCGCTTGATCAGGGCCAGGCTGAAAAAGAGGAAGAGTGACAAGGCCAGCAGCCAGAAGGAGGGCCAGAGCGCCACCGCCGCTCCGCCGGCAATGACACGGAGGGTGTAAAGCATGGCCAGGGTCATGACATCCAGGATGGGCCGGCGCTTGAAGTCCCAGGAGTAGGCGCTGGTGAGGAGAAAGTAGCCCACCAGAATCGCGCCAAAGGCGGCGGGCAGCCAAAGCAGGCAGATGACGGCAGCCCCCAGCAGCAGGAGCGGTGCCAGGAGCAGGCCCCAGGCCAGGGGCAGGGTGCCGGCGGCGAAGGGCCGGCGGCATTTGCTGGGGTGGCGGCGATCGGCGCTCAGGTCGAGGAGATCGTTGAGCAGATAGACGGCGGAAGCGGTGAGGCCGAAGGCCAGAAAGGCGAGACCGGCGGCAAGCAGTTGGGCGCCGTTACCGACCTGGTGGGCGGCAAGCAGGGGCAGGAAGAGGAGGAGGTTCTTGGCCCACTGATGGAGGCGCAGGGCGCGCCACAGGGCGGGGGCCCGTGGCGCGGGGGCGAAGACGCGCTCGACCCGGGCGACCTGGCTGGCGGCCCGGACCAGCCCGGCGCCGCCGACGACGATGGCGTGGCGGGCGGCGGCCCAGACGGGGAGATCGGCGCGGGCATCGCCGACATAGTCGAAGCCACCCTGACCGAAGCGTTCCACCAGGGCGGCAGCCTTGGCGGGGCCCTTGAGGTTGAGGTGGCCGTCGCTGGCGAGCACTTGGGCGAAGAGGCCTACGCGGTCGGCGAGGGCATGGGCGACGTGCTGATCGGTGGCGGTGGCCAGAACCAGGAGGCGGCCGGTGGCACCTTCCTGGCGCAACCAGTCGATCAGAGGGGTGTTGAGGGGCAGGTCCGCGACATCCAGGGGCGCCCGACTGACCAGGTGGGCCTTGAAGGCGGCCCGGCCATGGCGGAGGCTGGCAAGGGCGGCGATCAAGGCGAGCGGCTGGTCGCGCAGCAGGGTAAAGAGGGTCTCCCACAGGGTGTCGGTGCGTACCAGGCTGCCGTCGAGGTCAACGGCCAGGGGCGACGCGGGGGTGGCGGCCATGGGGTGAGGATCCCTCTCGCTTGGAAGGTGGGTGGGTGATGACGACTCTGCTTTCTGAGATGATACAGGGACAGCCAGGGGAGAAATAGACATAAATCCCCTAAAACCGGTCCTAGCCAGGTTTTACCAGGAACCCCTCGGCCCTATTCCGGCCCTGACCCGACCCCGGGGCCCTGACCATAAAGCCAAAACCCCATCCCACCATCCAGGAGATTCCATGAAGATCGAGACCTTGGCCATTCATGCCGGCTTTGAACCGGACCCGACCACTAAGTCCGTCGCCACGCCCATCTACCAGACCACTTCCTACGCCTTTGACGACACCCAGCACGGGGCGGATCTCTTTGACCTCAAGGTGGCGGGCAACATCTACACCCGCATCATGAATCCCACCAGCGACGTGCTGGAGAAGCGGCTGACGGCCCTGGAGGGTGGCATCGGTGGCCTGGCCCTGGCCTCGGGCATGGCGGCGGTGACCTATTCGCTCTTCACCATCTGCGAGACGGGCGACAACATCGTTACCACCTCGACCCTCTATGGCGGCACCTACAACCTCTTTGCCCACACCTTGCCGCAACTGGGCATCGAGGTGCGTTTCGCTAAGCCCAACGATATCGCGGGCATGGCGGCCCTCATCGACGGGCGTACCAAGGCGGTCTTCTGCGAATCCATCGGCAACCCGGCGGGCAACGTAGCGGATATCGGCGCCATGGCGGACATGGCCCATGCCCACGGCATTCCCCTCATCGTGGACAACACGGTGCCGACGCCCTATCTGTGCCGGCCCTTCGAGCATGGCGCCGACATCGTGGTCCATGCCCTGACCAAGTACCTGGGCGGCCACGGCACCACCATCGGTGGCGCCCTGGTGGACTCGGGCAAGTTCCCCTGGGCCGAGCACAAGGCGCGCTTCCGCCGCCTCAACGAGCCCGATGTCTCCTATCACGGCGTGGTCTATACCGAGGCCCTGGGGGCGGCGGCCTACATCGGCCGGGCGCGGGTGGTGCCGTTGCGTAATATGGGCGCGGCCATCTCGCCCTTTAACAGCTTCCTGATCCTGCAGGGGATCGAGACCCTGCACGTGCGCATGGACCGCCACTGCGAGAATGCCCTGGCCGTGGCCCACTTCCTCCAGGCACAGCCTCAGGTGGCCTGGGTGCGGTACGCCGGCCTGCCGGATCACCCGGACAAGCCCCTGGTGGACAAGTACATGGGCGGGCGCGCCTCCAGCATCCTGTCCTTCGGCATCAAGGGTGGTCTGGAGTCCGGGGCCAAGTTTATCGACGCCCTCAAGCTGGCGGTGCGGCTGGTCAACATCGGCGACGCCAAAACCCTGGCCTGCCACCCGGCCACCACCACCCACCGCCAGCTCACCCCGGCGGAACTGGCCCGCGCCGGCGTCGCGGAGGACATGATCCGTCTCTCCATCGGCATCGAGCATATTGATGACATCATCGAGGACCTGGCCCAGGCGCTGGCCGCCGCCAAGTAGGGTCGCTACCGATCCTCCTGGCCTGGCGATGCCAGGCCAGAGTTCCCCCTATTCGAAGAGGTTGCCAAAGGCCCGGGCAAAGGTCTTGTAGGCCTCGTAGCCATCCTTATCCATGACCTGATCGATGACCCAACGGTTTTCGGCCCCTGGTCCCATCAAGGATTGGATCTCGAAGCCCAGGTGGCGGAGAAAGGCGTAGCTGGGGCCATCGGCCGCCAGTTGAAATTCCGCGTATTCGCCGGAGCGGACATTGAGACGCTCGATGAAGGGACTGCCGTAATCTCCTGGCCCCAACAGATCCTGGCTGTTGTCCTGGACATGCTCGATGAGTTTGCGGGCGAGGGCGGTGATCAGGGCGCGGCGATCCTCGGCCTCCATGCGATCGGCGGCGAGGCGGTCCGCGATCTGGATCAGGAAGAGGAGGTATTCCCCAATCACCGCCAGGCGCTGGGCGTCGTCCCGATAGAGGAAGCGCTCGCAGTGGAGGTTGATGGCCTTGTCCGTCGCGATGCGCCAGGCGATATAGGCCAGGGCGCTGGCAATCTCCGGCAGGGAGCGCTCAGCCTCGTCGTTGTTCCAATGACTCTTGATTCTCAGGGCCACGCGATCTTCCTCTGCTTTAAATAAGGGATTATGCCGACCATGTTCACTCAGGCGGGCTGGGGGCCGGTGGCCGACGGGCCGCCGCTGGCACCCGGGCCAGGCGCCACAGGGTCAGGGCCTGGCCCCAGAATTCCTCCGGGTTCAGGGGTGGTTCCGCCAAGGCTGGCTGGCCGAGAAAGGCCCAGGCCTGGAGTAAGGTGGGGACGGGATTCCTCGAATCGACGGGGGCGGCGGCATCGGACTTGCTGAGTTTGCGGCCCTGCCCGTCCAGGACCAGGGGCAGGTGGGCATAGATGGGGGTCGGCAGGCCCAAGTAATGCTGGAGCAGGATCTGGCGCGGGGTGGAGCGGCTGAGGTCGGCCCCCCGGACGACGTGGCTGATGCCCTGCCAGGCGTCATCCACCACCACCGCCAGTTGATAGGCATGCAGGCCGTCGGCGCGGCGCAGGATAAAGTCGCCCACCTCCGTTTCCAGGTCTTGAGTGACCAGGCCCTGGACCGCGTCCTGGAAAGCGATGGGGGGCGTCTCGACACGCAGGCGAATGGCCCGGGCGCCCCGACCACTAGGGTCTCTGTTCCGGCAGGTCCCGGGGTAGAGGGGGCCCTCGGGGCCGGGGCGGCCGATCGCCGCGATCTCCCGGCGGCTGCAGGCGCAGGCATACAGCAGGCCCTGTTCGTCCAGGCGGTCGAGGGCGACAGCGTAGGCCGCCGTTCTCTGGCTCTGATAGACGATGGGACCATCCCACTCAAAACCAAAGGCCTCCAGGGTGGCCAGAATGGCCTGCGCGGCGCCTGGCACCTCCCGGGGCCGGTCCAGGTCTTCCATGCGGACCCACCATTCGCCGCCCTGGACGCGGGCCTCGGCGTAGCTGCCCAAGGCGGCAACGAGGGAACCAAAGTGGAGGGGGCCCGTGGGGGAGGGAGCAAAACGCCCCCGATAGGGGGCGGCGACAGGGTGGGGCGCGGGGCGGATAACCAAGAGCGAGACTAGTTCCGGCTCCGGGGCCGAGTCGGAACCCGAGCCCGAGGGGTTAATCAGCCGCGCTGCTTCTCGCGGATCTCATCCAGGGTCTTGCAATCGATGCAAAGGGTCGCCGTGGGGCGCGCCTCCAGGCGGCGGATGCCGATCTCGACGCCACAGGCTTCGCAATAACCATAATCGTGGCTATCGAGGCGCTCCAGCCCCTCGTCGATCTTCTTGATCAGCTTGCGCTCGCGGTCACGGGTGCGCAATTCCAGGCTGAACTCGGACTCCTGGGTGGCGCGGTCATTGGGATCGGGGAAATTGGTCGCCTCGTCCTGCATGTGATGGACGGTGCGGTCAACCTCCTCCATCAGGCTGTGTTTCCAGGCGATCAGGATCTCGCGGAAGTGCTCCTCCTGGCTGGGGCTCATGTACTCCTCATCACTAGAGGCTTGATAGGGTTCGAACCCGAACGCCTTTGCACCCTGCTTTTGTGCCTCGATCATGCCTGTCCTCCTGATAATACGTTTGCGATGCTCGGGGTTGACGGGATCGAATCGTCACCCCGACGCCCGGGACGCCTCCCGCCAAAGGGGTTGCTTTGTATCAAATTGGGTGCGGATGGGCAACCGGAATTTGATCTCGGGCTTATTGATGCCCACATGGTGGAAGCCTGGCCGCCACGGGGCAGGCGAGGCTGGGGTAACCTTATCCCGATCTTCAACGGGACAAACGCTTTATTTACGAGGTAAGACATGCAGGCTCTTCAGGCCCTGATCTTTGATGTGGATGGCACCCTGGCGGACACGGAGCGGGATGGCCATCGGCCGGCCTTCAACCGGGCCTTCCAGGAAGCGGGGCTCGACTGGGACTGGACGGTGCCCCTCTATGGTGAACTGCTCGCCGTGACCGGGGGCAAGGAACGCATCCTGCACTACCTGCGCCACTGGCAACCCGACTTTCTGGCGCGGCCCGACCTGGCGGACTTCATCGCCGGCCTCCATCAACGCAAGACGGCCCACTATCTGGACCTGCTGCGTTCCGGCGCCATCCCCCTGCGGCCGGGCGTCCCGCGCCTGCTGGGCGAGGCCCGGGAGGCGGGCATCCGGCTCGCCGTGGCCACCACCACCACCCCCGAGAACGTCACCACCCTGCTGGAGTGCGCGGGTAATCCCGATCTGCCGGGCTGGTTCGAGGTCATCGCCGCGGGTGACATCGTCCCCGCCAAGAAGCCGGCGCCGGACATCTTTGTCCATGCCCTCGAGCAACTGGGGGTGCCGCCGGAGGCCTGCGTCGCCATCGAGGACTCGGCGAACGGCGTGCGCGCCGCCCTGGGCGCCGACCTCAAGGCCCTGCTGGTGACGACGAGCACCTACACCCAAGGCGAGGACTTCAGTGGCTCGGCCGAGGTGGTGGCGGGTCTGGATAATATTGACCTTGCCGCCCTGGAGACGCTGCATCGGCGGATCTATGGTGCAGTAGGGGACTAACAGGCGGGAGGTACTCGCCGGCCCGCGGCCCTTGGGGGCGGCGCCCCCCAGGCGGAGGCTAGGGCGGGCCGCCCCGCCCATGCCATCCCGCGGCTCCTAGGCCGGTGCCCCCCTGGCGGCATCCAGGCGCTGGATGATACCCGTGGTGCTGCGATCATCGACCAGGGGTATCAGGACCACCTGGCCGCCCCAGGCTTTCACCTCCGGGGCCCCGACGACCTCCTCTTCCCGGTAATCCGCACCCTTGGCGAGGACATCCGGGCGCAGGGCGAGAATGAGTTCCAGAGGCGTCGCCTCGTCGAACAGCACCACGGCATCCACCGCGGCCAGGGCCGCGAGGACCCGGGCGCGGTCCTGTTCGCCGATCAGAGGGCGTTCCGGCCCCTTGAGGGCGCGTACCGACTGGTCCGTGTTGAGGCCCACCACCAGGCGCTGGCCCTGCCGGCGGGCCAGTTCCAGGTAACTGACATGGCCGACGTGGAGCAGGTCGAAGCAGCCGTTGGTGAAGACGACGCGCTCGCCCGCGGCCTGCCAGCCCTGGACCCGAGCCTGGGCGGCGGCCAGATCCAGGATCTTGGCGGCCTGTTCCAGGGCCAGCTCGCCGCTGATGGCCGCCAGGAGCTCGGGCCCGGTGATAGGCACGGTCCCCACCTTGCCGACCACCACCCCGGCGGCCAGATTGGCCAGATGGGCGGTATCGCTGGCGCCCAGTCCCGCGGCAAGGCCAGCGGCAAAGGTGGCGATGACGGTGTCGCCGGCGCCGGAGACATCGAAGACCTCCCGCGCCAAGGCGGGGATGCGCCGGGTACCCGAGTCATCCACCAGGGCCAGGCCCAGTTCGCTCAGGGTCAGCACCAGGAGCCCCAGGTCCAACTCTCCTCTCAGGCTTGCCGCCGCCTGGAGCAGGCCGGCCAAGTCCTCGCGCGGGACGCCGGTGGTCAGGGCGAGTTCGGCCCGATTGGGGGTGATAAGGCTGGCCCCGGCGTACTTGGCGAAGTCCCGGCCCTTGGGATCAACCAGGACGGGCAGGCCCTGGGCGCGCGCCGCCGCCAGGAGGCGCTGGCAAAGGCTGTCCGAGAGGACGCCCTTGGCGTAATCCGAGAGCACCAGGGCGCCCGCGCCCGGCAGGAGGGGCAGGATGGCCTCGCAGAGGGCGGACTCGTCCCCGGGGGCGAGGGGCCGGCTGCTCTCCTCGTCGATCCGCAGCATCTGCTGGTGATTACCGATCACCCGCGTCTTGACGGTGGTGGCCCGGTCCCGGGCTAGACCGACCGCCTGGGTCTGGACGCCGTCGGCCGTCAGGGCGGCGAGCAGGGCGGCGCGGCCTTCGTCGTCCCCCGTGACTCCGGCCAGCTGGACCTCCAGCCCCAGGGCGGAGAGATTGCGGGCGACATTGGCGGCGCCGCCCGCGGTTTGGGTGCGGCGGGTCAGATGGACCACGGGGACGGGGGCCTCGGGGGAGATGCGCTGGACCTGGCCCCAGAGATATCGGTCGAGCATGAGATCGCCGACGACCAGGACCCGGCGCGCGCCGAAGCCAGAACGCACGGCGCGCAGGACGGCCTCGGGGTGCTCGAACATGGCGTAGCTTCAGACGGTGGCGGCGGGGGGCGCGAAGTGCGCCTCGACCAGGTCGCAGAGGATATGGCCGACCAGCAGGTGCGCCTCCTGGATGCGCGCCGTGTTGTCGGAGGGGGCGATCAGGCAGGCATCCACCAGGCCCTTCAGGCTCCCGCCCCCCCGGCCGCCGAATCCGGCGGTCTTGGCTCCCAGGCCGCGCGCCTTTTCCAGCGCCCGCAGGACATTAGGGCTGTTCCCGGAGGTGCTGATGCCGATGACCAGATCCCCCGGCCGGCACAGGGCCTCGACTTGGCGGGCGAAGATCTGGTCGAAGCCATAATCATTGCCAATGGCCGTCAGGGCGGAGCTGTCCGTGGTCAGGGCGAGGGAGGCCAGGCCGGGCCGGTCGCGCTCGAAGCGCCCGACGAGTTCCGAGGCCAGGTGCTGGCTATCCGCCGCGCTCCCCCCATTGCCGAGCCAGAAAATGCGGCCCCCGCTGGCCAGGCAGTCGATCATGAGGCCGGCGATGGCCTCGATGTCCGCCTTGTGGTCCCGCAGCCGTGCGATGGTGCGCAGATGGTCGTCGAGGTGCCGGTCGATCATGTCACTTGGAGTAGCTGCGGCCCAAGGCGCCCTGGTGGTCGCGGGCGAAGAAGCTCACGCGCCCGGCCGGGATGACGGTGACCCCCCCCTCGCTGACCGTGTAGCGCTGGCGGTCGGCCTCCGGGTCGAAGCCGATGCGCTCGCCGGCGGCGATGATGTTGTGACGATCGACGATGACCCGCCGCAGGCGCGCCCCTCGGCAGACCCGCACATAATCCATGATGACGCAGTCCTCGAGCTCCACATCCTCCTCGATGACGGCCTCGCGGCGGACGATGGTGTTGGTGAGGCGGGCACCCTCGTGGACGATGGTCGCGGCCGCCAGCAGGGAATTGCGCAACTCGCCGCCCAGCACCCGCGCCACCGGACCCTGGTAGCCGCTGGAGTAAACCGGCCACTGGGGGTTGAACATGTCGAAAACGGGTTCGGCGCCCAACACGTCCTTGTGGGCATCGAAATAGGCATCGATATTGCCCACGTCCCGCCAATAGACCCGCTGCTCATAGGGCTTGATGCCCGGGATCACGTTGGTCGCGAAGTCATAGGCAAAAAGACGGTGGGTGCGCAGGAGGCGCGGCAGGACATGACCGCCAAAATCGGTCTCTCCATTACGGCGGGCCTCTTCCAGGGCCTCGATCAGCACGTCCGTTTTGAAAATATAGTTGCCCATGGAGGCAAAGGCATGGTGCGGGTCGCCAGGCATGGCGGCGGGATTCGCCGGCTTCTCCTGGAAGGCCTGGATGCGCCCATCGGGCCCGGTGGCGATGACGCCGAAGCCGCGGGCGTCGCGCAGCGGGACGGGCAGGGCGGCAATCGAGACATCGGCCTGGTTGGCCTTGTGGAAATCCACCATCTGCTGGATGTCCATGCGGTAGATGTGGTCGGCGCCGAAGACGGCCACCAGGTCCGGGGCCTGTTCCTCGATCAGATTGATATTCTGGTGGACCGCGTCCGCCGTGCCCTGGAACCAGTTTTCACTGACCCGCATCTGGGGCGGCACCACGGTCACGAATTGCTGCTGGAGCAGGGGCGAGATGGTCCAGGACTTGCGAACATGCTCGATGAGGGACTGGGATTTGTACTGAACCAGCAAATAGATGGTATTGATGCTGGAGTTGACCAGATTACTGAGGACGAAATCGACGATCCGGTAACGCGCGCCAAAAGGCACCGAGGGCTTGGAGCGGGCCGTGGTCAAGGGCTGGAGGCGGGAGCCTTGGCCGCCCGCCATGACGAACGCGATGATCCGATCGGGTTTCATGTTTGCCTCCTCATTCCCCGCCGCGACGCGGGGCTACGTCCTGGGGCGCGGTGACCCGCGGTGTCAGGGGACGCCGAAATCAGTGCCTACGCTGGCCCCGCCGGGCCAGGCGCAAGGCGCGCTTATCGCCGCATCCTGTATTAGCTTATTGTCCACCAGATCGGCGGCGGCGAAAACTCACCAATTTGCTCGGTCTTGGGAGCGGCGGACCGGATAAATTTCAAAAAGTAACGGACTGGTCTTCATGAGCCCCAGGCCGAGGAGGCAGTCGCTCCGGCTCGGCCAGTTCATCCGGCCAGGAATCCGGGAGGCGAGGGGTATAAACTAACCCCCCTTCCGGGCACCGGGCAGCCCCCTGTCCTGGTCCCACCCAATCTCAACCTGGAGTCACGGAGATGGCCGACTGGCCCAATGTACCGCGCCGACCCGTCTTGCTCGTCATTCTCGACGGCTTCGGGGTCAACCCCGCCAAGGCCAACAACGCCGTCGCCCTGGCGCGCACGCCCCAACTGGATCGCTACTTCGCCTTCAATCCCCACACTACCCTGCAGGCCTCGGGCCGGGCCGTGGGTCTGCCGGACGGCCAGATGGGCAACTCCGAGGTGGGGCACATCACCCTGGGCTCTGGTTGTGTCATTCGCCAGGACCTGGTGCTGATCGACGACGCCATCGCGGACGGCTCCTTCTTCCACAATCCCGCCCTGACCGCCGCCGCCCGGCGCGCCGCCGAATTGGGCCGGCCCTTGCACCTGCTGGGCCTGGTCTCCGACGGCGGCGTCCATAGCCATGTCAACCATCTGGTCGCCCTCATCGAGCTGTGCCGCCAGCAGGGCGCCATCCCGGCCGTCCACATGATCACCGATGGCCGGGATACCCCCCCGCGCTCCGCCCTGGGCTATCTGGCGGAGATCGAGGCGGCCCTGGCCACCGCCGGCGGCATGATCGCCAGTGTCTCCGGCCGCTACTACGCCATGGACCGCGACAACCGCTGGGACCGTACCGAAAAGGCCTGGCGCTGCCTGGTGGAGGGTCTGGGCGAGCAGGCGGATTCGGCACGGGCGGCCATCGAGCAGTCCTATGCCGCGGGGCAGGACGATGAATTCATCCTGCCCACCCGCATCGCGGGCGGGCCCCGGATCGAGGCGGGGGACTGTCTGCTCTCCTTCAACTTCCGCAAGGACCGGCCCCGCCAGACCTTGAGCGCCTTCCTCCTGCCGGATTTCAGCCATTTCGAGCGGGGTGCCTTCCGGCCGGTCGAGGTGACCTGCATGATGCGCTACGACCAGACCTATGAGATGCCCATTGCCTTCGATCATGAGTCACCGGGCGTCACCCTGGGCAAGATCCTGAGCGACGCGGGCATCCGCCAGTTCCATTGCGCCGAGACCGAGAAATACCCTCACGTTACTTTCTACTTCAACGGCGGCCAGAGCGAGCCCCTGCCGGGCGAGGACCACTATCTGATCCCCTCGCCCCGGGTGGAGACCTACGATCTCAAGCCGGAAATGAGTGCTCCCGAGGTGGCCACCGCCGTGGTCGAGGCCTTGGGACGCCAGGAATATCCCTTTATCGTCGTCAACTTCGCCAATGGCGACATGGTCGGGCATACCGCGGTGCGGGAGGCCGTCATCGCGGCGGTGGAGGCCCTGGACCAGGAGGTCGGGCGGGTCCTGGACGCGGCGGTGGCGGCGGGCTATGCCGTCATCCTTACTGCGGATCATGGCAACTGCGACGAGATGGTGGACCCGGTGACCCAAACGCCACACACCCAGCACACTCTCTACCCGGTGCCCTGCCTGGTGATCGACCCGGTGCCCTGGAATCTGAGCATCGGCGCCGGCCTGGATGCCATCGCCCCGACCGTGCTGGCCCTCATGGGTCTGCCCAAGCCGGCGGCCATGCACGGCCACTCGCTGCTGCTGTCTCCGGCCCGCAATTGATGGGCGGGCCGGGGGTGACCCAAGTCGGAGTCACGGCGGTTAGGGGCGGTGGTTTGGGCGGCCCCGGGGGTGACTCCGGTAGGCAAGGCCGCGCGCACGCCCCTGCTGGCGGTTGGGACCGATGAGGGAGTACCTCGACCTCCTCCGGGACGTCCTGGACCAGGGCGTTGATCGGGCGGATCGCACCGGCGTCGGCACCCGGGCCGTCTTCGGCCGCCAGATCCGTTTCGACCTGGCCCAGGGTTTTCCCCTGGTCACCACCAAAAAAATCCACCTCAAGAGCGTCATCCACGAGCTGCTCTGGTTCCTGCAAGGGTCCACGGATAATCACTGGCTCCAGGCGCGCGGGGTTGGCATCTGGGACGAATGGGCGACGGAGGAGGGCGATCTCGGCCCCATTTATGGCCGGCAATGGCGGAGTTGGGCCTGCCCGGATGGCTCCACCCTCGACCAGATCTCCCAGGTCCTGGCGGCTATCCGCGCCAATCCGGATTCACGCCGTCTGGTGGTCTCGGCCTGGAACCCGGCGGACCTGCCGTTGGAGGGGCTCTCGCCCCGGGAAAACGCCCGCCAGGGGCGCATGGCCTTGGCCCCTTGTCATTGCCTCTTCCAGTTTTTTGTCCAGGCGGGGCGCCTGTCCTGCCAGCTCTATCAGCGCAGCGCCGACCTCTTCCTGGGGGTGCCCTTCAACATCGCCAGCTATGCCTTGCTGACCCACATGCTGGCGCAGCAATGCGACCTGGAAGTGGGGGATTTCGTGCATACCTTTGGCGATCTGCACCTCTACCGCAACCACCTCACCGCGGACATCGTCCTGGCCCAGCTCGCCCGCGAGCCCAGGGTCAGGCCCCACCTGGCGATCAAGCGGCGACCGCCGAGCCTGTTCGACTACGCCTTCGAGGATTTCGAGTTCATCGGCTACGATCCCCATCCCGCCATCCGCGCCCCCATCGCCATCTAGCCCCACCCTGGGAGAACCCGTCCGCGTGACCCAAGCCCTCATCGACTACGGCCTTTTTCTGGCCAAGACCCTGACTATTCTGCTGGGCATCGGCCTGCTGCTGGTGGGGATCGTTCGCGCCCGCAAGACGGGCCACCTGGAGGGCGACCATCTGGAAGTCACCAGCCTTAACGACCACTACCGTGAGTTGGCCCATACCCTCCGCCAGGCCTCCACCCCCAAAAAGGTCTTCCGCAAATCCCTCAAGGCGGATCGCAAGGCCGACAAGGCGCGGGAGCAGGCCTCGGAGGCGCGCCAGCGGCTCTTCGTCATCGATTTCCAGGGTGATATCAAGGCCACGGCCTCCGCCGCCCTGCGCCAGGCCATCACGGCCATCCTCCAGGAGGCCAAGGATGGCGATGGGGTCCTGATCCGGCTGGAAAATGCCGGCGGCCTGGTGACGGAACACGGCCTGGCCGCCTCCCAATTGACGCGGCTGCGGGCGCGGGGCATCCCCCTGACCGTGGCGGTGGACAAGGTGGCCGCCAGCGGCGGCTACCTCATGGCGGTGGTCGCCGACCACATCATCGCCGCCCCCTTCGCCATCCTGGGGTCCATTGGCGTGGTCGCCCAGTTGCCCAACTTCCATCGGGTGCTGGAGCGGCATGGGGTGGATTACGAACTCCACACCGCCGGCGATTACAAGCGCACCCTCACCCTCTTCGGCGAGAACACCGAGGCGGGCCGGGAGAAGCTGCGTGAGCAACTGGAAGTGACGCATGGCCTCTTCAAGGACTTCATCCTGGAATACCGGCCCACCCTGGACCTGGCCCAGGTCGCCACGGGCGAATACTGGCATGGCCGCCAGGCCCTGGCGCTGGGGCTGATCGACGCGATCCAGACCAGCGACGACTTCCTGCTGGAGGCCGCGGCTACCAAGGATCTTTACCAAGTGAGCTATAACGCCCACAAGAAACCCCTGGAGCGGCTGCTCTCCTCCCTGACCCAGGCGGCCCAGCGGCTTTTCTGATGGCCCCCTGACCTCAGGGGTGGCGTTGACGCAACAGGAGGAGGGCGCCCCAGGCCAGGGCCAGGAGCATGAGGACCGCCCCCAGCCCATGACTGAGCCAGGCGAGGTGATGGTCGAGGTGGAGCAGACCCGACTCGGTCAGGAGGTATTCCCAGTCGTGGAAGCCATAGGGCGCGGAATGCCCAAAATTCCCGCCCAGCAAAGGCAACTCGCCGGCCCGGGCGTCGTTGATGTAGGGGGCGATATCCACGAAATTCTGCCCAAACCACCAGCAGGCCACCGCGGCGCCAAAGGGATCGCGGGTCTTCAGCAAGAGGGTGCCGGCGCAGATCAGGGGCATGAGCAACTGGCCCAGGGTGCCGCCCAGGGAAGTCATGAAGGACCCGAAGGGCCGGAACAAGAGGTGACCGGCCTCATGGAAGGGCAGATTGACCAGATGCAGGAAGGACTGGCCGGCGCCATTGCTGCCCGGGGACAGGCTCACGAGGCGCAGCCCCCAGATCAGCAGGATGAGCAAGAGGGCGGCCCGCGCCCACCAACCCAGCCCAGCCAGTTGGGGTTGAGGTGGGAGCAGGAGGGCCATCAGCCCCTCAGTTGGCGTGTCCTCTGACCTGAGCCGAGTTGGGGGCGGTCCGACCACCCGGGTCGGCGGGGTCCAGGTCGCGGGATCGATGCCCGGCCGGGGGTGATATTTCCAATATTTCTCGAACACGATGCCGCAGCTAGCGCAGATTTTGGCATCCGCGCTTTGGAGTGCGCCGCATTTGGGGCAGGTCGTCTCGGTTTCGGGCATCTCGGAAGGTGAGGAAACAGACAAGTTTATTGCGCCTATACCTGTAGGCTGTGTTGGGCCTTGATCATCGTTTGGTTCAAGATTGTCGTCCAGTTGGACGCGCAAAGCCAAGGCAATGCTTGTGGGCGCGTGCCGAAGAGCTCAGACCGGTGACGGCGACCCTGGTCGGGGTGGGGCGCAGCACCCTCCGTCATTGGTGCCCGTCGCCCCCAGTGGCGGCAACGGCGGCCTTGGGCGTCTTCATCAAGACCCCCGCGGGGGTTGGTGACTGGGAACCAACGGCTCGGAAGGCCTTGCCTTTTCGGTTGCAATGCGAATACCATCATTCGGAGAGCATCGGAAACGGTTAGACCCATTGCCGCACGGACTGCCACCGCCACGGCCTTCACTGCTGGGTTATTCCGCGTCCGTGCAATCTCGTTTGTGCGCATCAAGATAGCCTCTTTCCTGGGCTAGTCAACGTGGATAGTCAGGTAGGAGATGTTGGGTGGCGTACATACAGACGGATCTGTGTGGGTGACACTGGTAATCAAGTATCGACATCATCGTCGTACTTTCAGTGGCATGAATTTCAAAAACAAACTCTAAATAGGTAACGACAAATGAAGAAGATATCTACAATTGCCCTTGTTGGCTCCATTGTTTTGGTGCTGTTGCTCACGGCTTGTAGCACCGCCTCGAAGCATGAGCCGGCGCCAGCCGCCGCGGCTCCCGTAGCCCCGATGCCAAAAACAGATCGCAATTAATTCCCGGTTTCAATAGCATTTGCCGTCAACTTTTAATTTGGAAATTTCAAGTTGACGGCAAAAGTCATGGGTGGAATCCCGGGTAAAGGGGTTAGTGGCGGGCGTGCAATACTAGCGTAATGATTTTTCATCAATGAGTAACTGCCTTCCCCGATAAACTGGGCAGTCATTTCTACAGCCAGGGAGTGTCGGAGCGCTTGCCCACGGCAACCGGGTATTTATCATTATTTTTTGATTAGATGCAATGACAGTGCAATAACAAAAAGCCCTTCGGGATTTATGTTAGCACAAGCCGATGGCACCCTTGTAGTAACTTTTATGTTTTTCCGGCCAGTTGTGATCGGTTTCTTCACTATACTTTTCAGCCATAGCGGTTTGGTTGGCGTCGTCTTCTCACAGCCAATTTTTGATGACGCTCAGGGATCATCGGTTTCGATGCCACTTCCACCAGAGTACGTGATCCACCGGGACGGATCCGTGACGCTGCGAATCTGCTTTAACTGGTCGTGCGTTTCCAGACAGACCATGACCTTCACTCCCAACGATATGGCCCTTCTAAAAAGACATATGGCGCTTTGTCCGAGCACGAGTCTTCAGTATAGATTACAGCACGTGCGTATCGGCATATGGCAAATGGAATTGTTGGCACAAAAGTATCAGCCATTGTTGGCCAACGACCTTGCCATTAACGATTTTGAGGAGGAAGTTGAGGGCCGGATGGATTGCATCGATAACACCAGCAATACCACTACTTATCTACACATTCTCCAGGATATCCGGGAACTGGCCGGATGGACGGTCTCATCGCCCAAAGTGCGCAATCTTTTCGATATCACCGCGGTTCACTGGACGGCCGTAATCATTGATACGGAAAGTGGACTTCCCTGGAGCGTTGACTCATGGTATCGCCCGAACGGCCATCTGCCAATGGTCATGCCATTGCCGAGCTGGATTGACGAGAAGAAGGCATGGGAACCGCCTTTCGAAAATTTAAATCTTACCCCGAACTCAATCTCCGAGCTATCTGACCTTTACACACACTTAAGTCCATCCCCTTCTCACGAAGTATCCTCCGGCGGTGGCCTTAAATACCCCGGCGGATACTCATCGCGCCACCCCACCCGCTCCTCCGGACGATAGATCAGGTACATCTCGATCGCCACATCCAGCTGCTGCAAGCCATGCCACAGTACCTCCGCCCCCGGGTGACCATCGGCCTTCCGCCCCTGGAAACCGCCCTTGATGGCGATCCAGCGGGTCGCCTCCTGCAGGGTGGGCGGCGTTGCCGGCAAGACGGTGGTTTTATGAAACCAGCTATACAACGCCCGCCATTCCGGGTCTTGGAAGAACAGGGTGCAGGGCGCGTCCGGATCCATCCGCCCCAGCATCGTCAGATAGTAGATCCGCCAGGCCACCACCAGATCGATGGCCAGACAATTCTCCAGGCGGGCCACGAAGCCCAGTTGCCGCTCCTCGATCTGGCAGCCCGTCTTGAGGGTGCGATGCAACACCTCAATGCCCCAGCGCGCGCCATACCAGCGCACCCGCTCCTGGGCCTCCTCGAAGCCGGTGGTGGGGACGTTGGTCAGCAGCAGCCAGTCCACCCCCGCCACCCCCGCGGGCGGGGCCGCTTCGCGCAGGGACACCGCCCAGAGCGCCAGCGGTCCGTCCTGCAGCCCCTGGGGTGGTTTGAGCGTCACCGGCCCATACCGCAGGTCCAATGCCGCGGTGCGCGCCGCCTGGGCGCCGCGGCGCGGCAGTGCCAGGGCGAGGCGCCCCGCCACCGCGAGCCCCTCCATATAGTCCCACAAGGGCGTCAGCTGCTGATCGGTCATCACCTGACGCTGGCGGCCGCGATTGGCCCGCACCAGCAGGCGCGGACGGGCGGGATCACGCGCCAGCGCGAACAGTTCGAACAGGTCGGCCTCGCGGTCGCCGATGCTCACCAGGGTGGTCTGGGGCACCTGGGGCGCGAGATCCGCCAGGGTCTGGTAGGCCGCCAACCACTTGCCGCTTTCCCGCACTTCGGGTTCCCGGCGGCATTGATGCTCCGCGGGGTCGCGCGCCCAGCACTCGGCACTCACCACCCCCAACGGCACCCCGTCGGGGGTGAAGGCGTGGCTGTGATGCAGCACCAGGCCGACGGGGCCGCCTGCCGTCTTGCTGCCGATCGGCCCCAGCCCCGTGCTATCGCGATGGCCGGTGTAGTTGAGCGTGGTGGTGTCTTGGGGCACCAGCACCAGGGGCTGGGCGCCCATCCGTTCGATGACCGCCTCACGATGGGCGCCGAGCACGAGCTGCATGTTGATCCTGGGGTTTTTGAAGAAACGATAGGCCGCCACCGTCCGGGCCCGGTCGGCGCAGCGGCGGGTGAGGCTGCGGGACTGGGCGTCACCCCAGAAGTCCTCCGCGAGCTGATACAGGCGTTGCTTCAGGCGGACATCCCAGACTTTCAGACCGCCGAACTCGGCCTCGGCCCAGTGGGCGGGCGTCTGGGGACGCTCGGCGGGCCGCCGCGCCGGTCCCTGGCGCAACTGGTGGCGGGCATCGTCCGCCAGGGGGCGCACCCACAGGGCCTTCGGCACGCCGTCCCGGCGGCCGGCGCTCTGGCCGAGACACTGCCAGCCGGCGGCCGCGTAGCAGGTGCCCGCGTGGTCGGGATGGACGAAGGTCTCCAGGAGCAGGGGCCGCACGCCATAGCGTGCCGCCCAGTCCGCCGGCAGGCGCCGGGCCAGTTGGCCCAACAGGTGCGAGGCCAGGTGGGGTACCCGCACCCCCGGCAAGATCAGGAAGCGGGCATTGGCCACCACCCGGGCGAGGTTGCCGCGGCGGGTGGCCTCGTTCCAGCCAATCCAGTGGTCGCGATCCCGCAGGGCGAAGCTGGCCGACTGACAGGCAGCGGCGCCCAGGTAACCCTGGGGGCTGTGGAACAGGTAGCGCAATTGCGCCCCACACAGGGGTTTGTCCCCCAGGGGATGCTGGGCCATGAGTTGGCGGTACCGGTCCCGTTCGGCGGCGGTGGTCACCACGACCAGGTCGATGGGGCCCAGGGTGCTGAGGTCGCCGGTGACGTCGGCCAGCAGCGCGGGCTCCGCCGGTACCGGGCGGGGACCGGCGGGAAAGGGCGTCGCCGCGGGCAAGGTCACGCCGCCGCGCCGCTGGAGTTCGGCCAGCGCGCGGCGGGCGCTGCCCAGACAGCGTTGGCCCTGGGCATTGGTCCAGTTCAGCCAGTCACACACCCGTTCCGCCAGGGCGCGGCGGCTGAGGGTGGGCTCCTGAC
>JADZBU010000176.1 GCA_020851955.1 Chromatiaceae bacterium
GAGCCGCTTCGCCGTTTCGGTGGGGATGCCCATATCCTCCAGGTCGGCCAGGATGGCGCGGTGGATCAAGGCGCGGTCCTCGCGCTCCGGTGGCGCGCTGGGCGTGGGCGCTGGCGTGGGTGCCGCGGTGGGCGTGGGTGCGGTGGCTGGCGCGGGCGCTGGCGCGGGTGCACGCTGGGCGGCCACCTCCGCCAGGGCGGCGGCCCGGGCGGTGGCGGCGGCTGCCTGCCGGATCTGCTCCTCACGCTGCTGTTGCTGGGCGTGGGCGGCGGCGTCCCGTTCGCCTTGCAACCGGGCGGCACGCTCCTCGGCGGCCCGGGTGGCTTCCTCGGCTGCCGCTTGACGCGCGGCCAGCAACTCCGCCTCCCGCGCAACGGCCCGCAACCGTGCCAACTCCGCGGCCTGCTCCTCGGCGCGGCTGGCGGCCTCTAGGGCGGTTTCCAGGCGGGGGATGTTGCGCTCCATAGCCGCGACGATCTCCCCGCGCTGGGTGCCGGTCAGCCAGTCCGGGAGGTCCAGGTCCCGCGCTGCGTCCAGGCGCTGGCGGATGGCGGCGGCGGGGGTGCCGTGCGCGATGGGGGTGTTCAATAACCCGATCAGGCGGTTCGTTTCCTCGTCCGCGAGACGGAGCTCCTCCTCCCAGGCGGTCAAGGGCGCCCTTATCCGCTCCTTCAGCAGTTCCGCGGGCTGCCGGAAGGTGGTGCGGAAGAGGTCGTCGATCTGCTTGGGCTTGGCCTTCAGGTCCGCCACATAGGCGCGGCGCCGTTCGTCCAGGCGGGCGATGGCCCCGCCCACGGCGCGGGTGATGCGGTTGATCTCCCGCCGGCCCTGCGCCTCGGTGACGTCCGCGACCAGGGGTCCCGCCACGTCGGCGAGGATCTCCAGGGCGCGTTCCAGGTTGTCTTGGGTGAAGAGAACCGCGTCGTTTAGCCCGAGCACGGCGTCTAGGCTCCGGGGGTGGCTGGTCTGTAATGCGTTGTGCATGTTGCGATCTCCGGTGGCCGTCCCTGGCCAGGTGGGGGTTACGGGCGGGGTGACCGGTAGACCGGCCCGGTGGTCAGGGCGGCGTCGGGTCCCTCCAGGTGCGCGACGACGCGCCCGATGGGCTGGCCGTGCTGGTCATAGAAGGTGAATTCCTGCCAATAAATCGTCCCGCCCGTAGTCATCGCCCGCGTGAAGGCGACACCGATGTTGGCGACCCCGTGGATG
Source organism: Chromatiaceae bacterium (assembly GCA_020851955.1). Lineage (GTDB taxonomy): Bacteria > Pseudomonadota > Gammaproteobacteria > Chromatiales > Chromatiaceae > M0108. The sequence continues at coordinate 1,210 of JADZBU010000176.1, forward strand.
CTGAATTGTGTTTGCATGTCGTTCCCCTTATTGCCCGTGACTGGCTGCTGCATAATCAGCAAGCCATTCCTCGCGTGATTGCTCCTCCCGCCCGCTGGCCTGCTGCTCCTCGGCGTAGTCCCGGGCGGCCCACGACTCCATGCGGATGAGTAACTCGGCGTATTTGCCGGCGGGGATCTCGGCCAGGTGCTGGACGTGCCAGGCCCGGGCCAGCCAGTTCTTGAGCCGGTCCCGGTCGAGGCCCATGGCGGTGATGCGGGCCTCCAGCAGGCGATGCTGGGCCGCGCTGATAGGTGCCGCAGAGTGCCGCCCGGGCTGAGGCGCCCCGGTGGGGGCCGGTGGGGGGACCGGCGCGGCGGTGATGGCGTGGCCGTCGTCGTCATCCTCGGCGGTGACGATGCCGAGGGCGGCGGTGAGGGCATAGCGGCGGCCATAGGTCAGGGCCGACCCGGCGGCCTGGGCGGAATTCATCCGGGTTTTGTCGTCAACGGGGACGCGAAACGTCGTGGTCTCCGAGTGCCCGCTGACGTGGTGGATTTTGGCCTGGATGACATAGCCGCCCGGATCCTGGGCGGTGTCGAACGACACGCTGAGTCCGCAGTCCGCCAGGGCGGGGGCGATGGCGCGCTGGATGTCCGCCAGGTCCGCATACCGGTAGCTGTAGTTCCCCTTGGGGCTGGACACCCGCGCGACTTGGTTTTTTGGGATGGCGGGGATCTGCGACTGAAAGCGCGACAGGGCGCCGAAGAAGCTGGCGCGGGCTTGCTCCGTTTGGAGTTCCCGGCGCATGGTTAGCAGCCGTTCCAGGGCGTCAACGGACAGGCCCGATTGGATGCCCTGGGCGAGGAGTGCCCCGGCGTCAACGGGGACCGATTTGATGGGCGTAACGGTGGCGAGAGCGGCGACGGTGCTCATAGGTCACCCCACTCGCGTTCGGCGCGGCGCGCGATGGCGGCGCGTTCCAGCAGTTCCCGGGTGATCTCCTCCCGATCCGCCTTGGAGAGCTTGCGCTCCAGCCAGGGCGCAGGGCGCCCGCGGCGGTCCAGGATCTCCCACTCGATCTCGTCATGCCCATAGTAGTCATCACTACAGGCGCAGAGGTACGGCGACCCCCGGAACGGTGGCTGATAGTCGTAGGCGGTGATCCCGGCCAGGGCGGGGATACCCGCGGCCCGGATCTCGACCCGATCGATATAAGACGTGGTGTTCATGTGTACCCCCCGGTACTAATTGAAGCGCTTAGAGCGCTTCCTGCGGACACAGAAATACCCCCGGCGCTAATTATAGCGCCCAGAGCGCTTTTCGCAAGCGGCGACATGGCTAAGCCGCGATCGCCAGCGCAGCCGGCGCCGTTGCTGGCAACCGCCAGCAGGGCAAGCCCAGAAAATGATCGGCGAGCCAGCCTCCAGGCCCCGGCGGCGGAACCATGGGGGCGAGCGTGACGGCATAGACTGGGCAACCATGGGCGGCCAGGTGCGAGGCCAGCAACAGCGAGCCAGGCCCGAACTGGCCATCGGCGACGATGACACCGCCAGCCGTGGCGGCGTAAGCAACCTGGGTAGTCCGGGCGCGCAACCGGGCGACAACGGGCATATCAGGCCGACCCCCTGCCCAAGGGATGATAGCGGCGCCCGAACTCTTGGCGGCGGCGACAGCGCCAACGGCGGAACTGCGACAAGTGCCAGCCGCGGCCACAGCCCCCGCCCGTGCCTCGATCGGCCCGAATGCCGAGAAGATCCAGAGGCGCGAGGCGAAGCCCCGCCCGGCCGCGCACTCGATGAAAGCCGCATCGGCGCCCGTGCAGCAACCCACCGCCAACCGCGCCCGCGCGGCCAGTAACTGCCCCGCCACATACTGCGCGAGAGCCCGGCCAGCCGGCGAGAGCTTCCGGGAACCACCCACTGCCCAAACGTCATAAGGTAAAGACATATCAAAAACCCTCGATAGAGGCGCCGTCCGTGGCGCGGTGATTGTTAAGCATCAAAACCGGCGAACTCGCCCGAGTCCGCGATGTCGCAAAGCTCGGTAACCAGGCCGTCAAAATCCTCGCTGGGTCC
>JADZBU010000177.1 GCA_020851955.1 Chromatiaceae bacterium
AGACCGCCCTGGTCAAACCCCACATAGCCGGGCGGGGCGCCGATGAGGCGCGAGACCGTGTGGCGCTCCATGTACTCGGACATATCGAAGCGGATCAACCGCAGGCCCAGGATGCGGGCTAGCTGACGCGTCACCTCCGTCTTGCCGACGCCGGTAGGGCCCGCGAAGAGGAAGGAGCCGATGGGCTTTTCCTCCTGACCCAGACCGGAGCGACTCATGCGGATGGCCGAGGTCAGGGTATCGATGGCCGCCTCCTGGCCAAATACCACCAGCTTCAGGTCCCGATCCAGGTTACGCAAGGATTCGGTATCCGAGGATGAGACCTGCTTGGGCGGAATGCGGGCGATCTTAGCCACGATCCGCTCGATATCCAGGACATCGATGCGTTTCTTGCGCTTGGCCGCGGGCATCAGCTGGACGTGGGCCCCCGCCTCGTCGATGACGTCGATGGCCTTGTCCGGCAAGTGGCGGTCGTTGATGTGCTTAGCCGAGAGTTCCGCCGCCGCGCGCAAGGCCGGCTGGGTGTAGCTAACCTGGTGATGCTCCTCGAAGCGGCTCTTGAGGCCCTTGAGGATGGCCACCGTATCCTCGACGCTGGGTTCCCCGACATCGATTTTCTGAAAGCGCCGGGCCAGGGCCCGATCCTTCTCGAAAATACCGCGATACTCCTGATAGGTGGTGGAGCCGATACAACGCAGATCGCCCGAGGCCAACACCGGCTTGATGAGGTTGGAGGCATCCATGGCCCCCCCCGATGCGGAGCCCGCGCCAATGATGGTATGGATTTCGTCAATGAAGAGAATGGCTTTGGGCTGACGCTTGAGTTGGGCGATCACCGCCTTGAGCCGTTTCTCGAAATCCCCCCGATACTTGGTGCCGGCCACCAAGGCGCCCAGATCCAGGGCATAAATAACGGCATCCGCCAAAACCTCGGGCACCTCTTCCGCGACGATGCGCCGGGCCAGGCCCTCGGCAATGGCCGTCTTGCCGACCCCGGCCTCGCCGACCAGCAAGGGATTGTTCTTGCGGCGCCGACAGAGGGTCTGCAGGGTGCGCTCAATCTCGGTCTCGCGCCCGATGAGGGGATCGATCAGACCTTGACGCGCCAGTTCATTGAGATTGGACGTAAAGCTCTCCAAGGGGCTGGCGCTTTCCTTGGCATCCTGTCGCCGCTCCCCGCCCGGTTCACCCTGGGCATCCTCGTCCCCGCCCTCACCTGGGACCTTGGAGATGCCATGGGAAATATAATTGACCACATCCAGACGGCTGATGTCCTGACGGTTGAGCAGGAACACCGCCTGGGAGTCCTGCTCGCCAAAGAGCGCGACCAGGACGTTAGCCCCCGTGACCTCTTTCTTGCCGGCGGACTGAACATGGAAGACAGCCCGTTGCAAGACCCGTTGAAAACCCAGGGTCGGCTGGGTCTCGCGCTTTTCTCCCGTCGGTAAGAGCGGTGTGGTCTCCTCGATAAAGAGGTTGATGTCCGATCGCAACCGCCCCTCGTCCGCGCCGCAGGCGCGTAACACCTTGGCCGCGCTCGGGTTATCGAGCAGGGAGAGGAGCAGGTGCTCCACCGTCATGTATTCGTGCCGGCGCTCCCGGGCCTGATGGAAGGCTTGGGTCAGCGTGAATTCAAGGTCTTTGCTCAACATAAAGGGTCACCGATCCGGTATTCAGGGGTGTTTCAGGCCTCTTCCATGGTGCACATCAAGGGGTGTTGATGGCGCCGCGCGAAATCCGTGACCTGGGCCACCTTGGTCTCGGCGACGTCGCGCGCATAGATCCCGCAGACGCCAACGCCGCGGGTATGGACATGCAACATAATCTGGGTAGCTTTTTCCCGATTCAAATGGAAGAAGGTCTCGAGGACCTGGACGACGAACTCCATGGGGGTAAAGTCGTCGTTGAGCAGCAGCACCTTGAAACGGGGTGGCGGCTGGAGTTCCGGTCTGGATTCCTGGACCGCTACCCCCTCATCGCGCTCCCGATTCACATTAGATCCACTCATGTCAATGCGAACTCTCACGGAAATGTCACTTTGGATTTGACCCTTGCCATGGGGTCATTATACTTCGCACTCATGGCATCGGCTCGCCTGGCGGGACAGGATGCCAGATATAAACAAGAAGGCTGCCCGCAAACTTCGGAGCGCCCCAGCAGTACCTTGAACCGCGTGGTAAATCACTATTTTCCTACGGCCAAGGGAGTGATCCAGAGTCGGGTACTCGGTGCCGGGAGGTGCCGGTTCCAGGCCTGAAATACTAACAGGGGGACAACCCCCACCCATCTCCTGGAGGAGTAGCAGCGATGATGACCGGTACCGTAAAATGGTTTAATAATGCCAAGGGATATGGGTTCGTAAAGGCCGATGAAAAAGAAGATGATGTCTTCGTTCATTTTTCAGCCATCGACATGGAAGGTTATCGGACCCTCAAGGAGGGACAGAAGGTCCAGTTCGAGATCACCCAGGGACCCAAGGGTCTCCACGCCGCCCGCGTCAACCGCCTCAATTAGATTTGAAAACCCCGCGCTCCGCGTGAAGGAGCGCGGGGGTTTTTCGTCGCGACTACCGAAAGCGCCGCAATCCTCGCCAGCCGCTTCCGCCAAGGACCTCATCCCCACGCCCCGACACGACCATGAGGTTACCCGACCCAACCTCGGGTCGGGCTCCCCCGGTATCCTACATATTGGCGATCACCGCCTCCCCAAAGGCCGAACAACTTAGCTTGGTGGCCCCTGGCATCAAACGCTCCAGATCGTAGGTCACGGTCTTGGCCAGGATGGAGCCTTCCACGCCCTTGATAATGAGATCCGCCGCCTCGGTCCAGCCCAGGTGACGCAGCATCATCTCGGCCGAGAGGATGATGGAGCTCGGATTGACCTGATCCTTGCCGGCGTATTTGGGCGCGGTGCCATGGGTCGCCTCGAACATGGCCACGGAATCCGACAGGTTGGCCCCCGGTGCCAGCCCGATGCCACCCACCTGCGCCGCCAGAGCATCGGAGATGTAGTCGCCGTTGAGATTGAGGGTGGCAATGACATCGTATTCCTTGGGGCGCAGCAGAATCTGCTGCAAAAAGGCGTCGGCGATGACATCCTTGATGATGATCTCGCGGCCGGTTTTGGGATTCGTCATGGCGCACCAGGGACCACCATCGATCTCCTCGGCGCCGAATTCCTCCATGGCCAGTTCGTAGCCCCAGGTCTTGAAGGCACCTTCAGTGAACTTCATGATGTTGCCCTTGTGCACCAGGGTCACGGAGGCGCGATCATTGTCGATGGCGTATTGGATCGCCTTGCGCACCAGGCGCTTGGTGCCATCGGCGGAGACAGGCTTGATACCGATGCCGGAGGTCTCCGGGAAACGGATCTTGGTCACCCCCATCTCCTTCTGGAGGAAATCGATCAACTTCCTGGCCTCGGCCGACCCGGCCTGCCACTCGATTCCCGCATAGATATCCTCAGAATTCTCACGGAAGATCACCATGTCGGTGTTTTCCGGCTCCTTGACCGGGCTGGGGGTGCCCTGGAAGTAGCGCACGGGGCGGAGACAGACGTACAGGTCCAGTTGCTGGCGCAGGGCCACGTTGAGGGAACGGATACCACCGCCCACGGGCGTGGTCAGGGGGCCCTTGATGGAGACGACGTAGTCACGGATCGCATCCATGGTCTCCGCCGGCAGCCAGACATCATCGCCATAGATCTTGGTGGATTTCTCGCCGGCATAGATCTCCATCCACTGAATCTGGCGGCTGCCGTCGTAGGCCTTGGCCACCGCGGCATCCACCACCTTCATCATAACGGGGGAGATATCGACGCCCGTGCCGTCGCCCTCGATATAGGGAATGATGGGCTTGTTGGGGACCAGGAGGGCATAATTGTCATCCACCTGGATCTTTTCGCCGCTGGCGGGCACCTGAATTTTGTCGTAGGCCATGTCTTCTGTCTCTTTGGGGTTGCACAAATGAAGTTAGTCTAGCACCCGATCCGGGGCTTGCGTACCGCTACGCAAATAATATGCCTCCCGGAACCAGAAATCATTCGCTGCCTCCGCCTAGCCCAGAAACATATTATTAATCAATTATATAAATCAATGCAGTTTCCCTCCCCTCGCTCCCTCCCTCCTGCCCGGTGCCCCGTCATGGTCGGCCTCTCGGGGGGCGTGGACTCCTCGGTGGCGGCCCTGCTCCTGCTTGAACAGGGGTATCGGGTGGAAGGGCTCTTCATGAAAAATTGGGAGGAGGACGACTCGGCCGGCTACTGCGCGGCGGCGGCGGACCTGAGGGATGCGATGGCGGTCGCGGCGCGACTCGGCATCCCCTTGGGTACCGTCAACTTCGCCACTGAGTATTGGGATCGGGTCTTTTCCGCTTTTCTGGCGGAGTACCAGGCCAACCGGACCCCTAATCCGGACATCCTGTGCAACCGCGAAATCAAATTCCGCGCCTTCCTGGATCATACCCTGACCCTCGGTCTGCGGCGGATCGCCACCGGCCACTACGCCCGCCTGGTCGAGGACGCCCGGGGCTACCACCTCTGTCTCAGCCGCGACGAGGACAAGGACCAAACCTATTTCCTCCACCTCCTGGACCAGGAGCAACTCGCCCACGCCCTCTTCCCCCTCGGGGAACTGAACAAGCAAGAGGTCCGCGCCCTGGCGAGCCGGGCCGGCCTGGTGACGGCGACCAAAAAGGACAGCACCGGGATCTGTTTCATCGGCGAACGCCGCTTCAGCGACTTCCTCGCCCGCTATGTCCCGCCTAACCCGGGTCCCATCGAGACACCGGAGGGGCGGTGCCTCGGCGAGCACCCGGGGCTGGCCTATTTCACCCTCGGCCAGCGCCAGGGGCTCGGCATCGGCGGCCAGGCGGCGGGCCTGGAGGCGCCCTGGTTCGTGGCCGCCAAGGATGCGACCCGCAACACCCTGATCGTGGTTCAGGGTCACGACCACCCCCTGCTGCTCAGTCGCCACCTCACCGCCCGCCAGATGCACTGGATCAGCGGTCAGCCGCCCCGGGACACGCCCTTCGCCTGCCAGGCCCGCCTGCGGCACCGCCAGCCCCTGCAAGCCTGCCGGTGCGAGGCATTCAGCGGGGATAGCGTCCGACTCAGCTTTACTCAGCCCCAAAGGGCCGTCACCCCCGGCCAATCGGCGGTCATTTATCTAGGCGAGGAATGCCTTGGGGGTGGCATTATTGAGGCCACGGAACCCTGACGGGTGGCCGAGGGCTCTTGCCCCAGTCGGGATTTCACCGCCACGATGGCCATCTGATAGCTCACAACTCGCCAAGCCCATGATCTACACTGTTCAAGACCGCCTCATCGCCTTGGGGGCCATCTATCAGGCCAGCCTCTGTGTCCGCCGCATTGCAACCAAGGGTACGGTGGACACGGACCTCATGGAGCCCTGTATCCACAGTCTTTTCCAAACCGACGCCGACTCCACCGCCGAGATCTTCGGCCCGCCCGGCGCCCTCACCCCCGGCATCCGGGAACTGGCCAATCAACTCAGCGGCAAGACCGCCAAGGATCTGGAATTCACCCGCTACCTGCTCGCCCTCCTCAAGCTGGAATCCGTGCTCAACGGTCGCCCGGCCATGATCCAGCAGATTGCCCAGGGTATCGAGGGGGCCCGTGCCAAGCTGGTGCATTTCCCCATGCTGCACCCCAACCTGCTGGCCCACCTGGCCGACATCTACAGTCAGACCGTCAGCCAGCTCCAGCCCCGCATCATGGTGAAGGGGGAGCCTAACTATCTGCAAAACCCCGACAACCAGAACCGCATCCGGGCCCTGCTGCTGGCGGGCATCCGCGCTGCCTGGCTATGGCGCCAGGTCGGCGGCAGCCGGTGGAAGATCGTCTTCGGGCGGAACAAGCTGCTGGAGGCGGCCAATCATTACCTTCGCATGAGCACCCACTAAAGCTGGAGCCCAAGGCATGGCTAACGACATCATCGGCCATTGCTGGCACTGCGGCCAGGAGCTGGCCCCCTGCGACTATGGCCGCGAGGCCCTCTGTCTCGGTTGTGGCAAGCCCACCCGGGTCTGCCGCAATTGCCGCCACTTCGCCCCGGGGCGGCCCAACGCCTGCCTGGAGCCCATGACCGAGTTAGTGGCCGACAAGGATAAGGCCAACTTCTGCGAACTTTTCGATCCCGCCCACTTATCCGCGACCGGCCAAGGCCAGTCTCGTGCCACCGACCTGCTGCAGCGCGCCCAGGATCTCTTCAAATGATCCGGGAGTGGGAGGCCGGGTGCGCCGGTTCCCCGGTCAGATCCAGGACCCGGGGCTCCAAGTCGAGGGCTTCGCCCCTGAAGTCCCGCCAAAGTTCGCGATAGGTACGTCCGGTTGCTGGATGCGGCTCATCCCCGGCCACGTCCGCCAGGGGCTTGAGTACGAAGGCATAACGCAGAATCTCGTCGCGCGGTAAGGCATAACCATCGATGAGGCCCAGGGCATCGCCGTAGGTCAGCAGGTCGATATCCAGGGTCCGGGGCGCGAACTTATCGGGACCCCGCACCCGGCCCGCCGCATCCTCGATGGCACGCAGGCCGGCCCGCAGGTCCGCCACGGACTGGGCCGTCTGGCATCCCACCACCAGATTCAGAAAGGGCTCGCCCGCGAAACCCACCGCCCGGCTTTCATAAACCGGGGAGATGACCAGGTCGCCATAGAGCTGTCGCAGGGTACCTATGGCGCCGCGCAGAGATGACTCCCGGTCCAGATTGCTCCCCAGACTCAGCCAGACCCTAGGCACCGCCAGACCGCTCCCCGCGTTCGATGATGACGCCCACGTCCGCCGCGCCGCTGACGGCGCCGATCTTATTGACACTGAGCCGCAGCCAGGGAATGCCAAACTCCTCGCGCAGCAGCGCCGCGCAGCGCTCCGCCAGGGTCTCCACCAGTTCGAAGCGGCTCTCGGCCACGAATTCCTTGAGCCGCTTGGACACCCGTTTGTAGTCCAGGGCGTCCTCGATGCGATCCGTGGCCGCCCCCCTGGCCACATCCGCGCCCATCTCCAGATCCAGCACCACGGGCTGTTTGATCTGCTTTTCCCAATCGTAGATACCGATGGTAGTCTCGATGCGCAGCCCGCGCAGGAACACGATATCCATGAAGCCCCTCCTCTCGGATAATGAAACCGAAGACCTCCGCCGCCCCGGAAGGGCAGTCGAGGACGCTTGCCACCCCGCCCCGCCAGCGGGCCCGAGGTCCCCGAACGACAGGGAGTTGGCCCTGCTTGCCGGGCGCATCAAGAAATGGGGCCAGGAATTGGGATTCCAGCAGGTCGGCATTAGCGGCATCGACCTGGCGGAGGACGAGGCCCGGCTGGTGGCCTGGCTCGCACAAGGCCACAT
>JADZBU010000178.1 GCA_020851955.1 Chromatiaceae bacterium
GCCGATGATAGTGTGGGGCCTCCCCATGTGAAAGTAGGTCACCGCCAGGACCTTTTCCTAAAACCCCGCCTTTAGCCAAAGACGGGGTTTTTCTTTGCCCGGGAGTTAGCCGCGCGCCCGGGGGCGCGCCCCGGCGCGGCCGAATAACCTCACGGATATCATGCCCGCGGCGCGGTCAGGGTGGGTGGAAGTTGTAGAGGGTTAGCTAAATTTTGGTGAGACCGCTTTGCCACGAGGATGCAGCCCAGCCTGATGCCCCGGGGGGCGTGACTGGGCCGATCCCTACCTGGCCGGCTAAAACAGCAAGGGGACGATGTCCGCAAAGCGAGAGGCAAAGTGGATCTTCAGGCCGTGACGGACATATTCCGGCACTTCTTCAAACTCCCCCTGGTTGTCCGCCGGCAGGATAATTTCCTTGATTCCGGCCCTGCGCGCGGCGATCAGCTTTTCACGGATGCCGCCGACCGGGAAGACTGCTCCCGTTAAGGTAATTTCGCCCGTCATGGCCAGGCGACGGATGGGTTTGTTGCGTGCCAGGGACAGCAGTGCGCTGACCAGGGTGATACCCGCCGAGGGGCCGTCCTTGGGTGTGGCGCCAGCGGGGACGTGAATGTGGATAAAGGCCTTCTCGAAATAAGACTGATCCACGCCAAATTGTTCCGCATGGCTGACGAGGTACCCATAGGCGATCTCGGCGGATTCCTTCATGACATCCCCCAGTTGGCCCGTGAGCTTGAAGCCTCGCGTAAAACCATGGGTCCTGACGGCTTCGATGGAGAGGGTGGCGCCGCCCATGGCGGTCCACGCCAGCCCCGTGACCACCCCGGGTCCCATCAGCTTGCGCTCGTCGCGGAACATGGGGCTGCCCAGATATTCCTTGAGCCGATCCTGACCTATCTGGATGGGTTGTTCCACGCCTTCAAGCAATTTCACCGCGCACTTGCGCACGATTTTGCCAATCTGCTTGTCGAGACGGCGCACCCCCGCGTCGCGCGCGTAGCCCACGATCACGGCGCGCAGGGTCGCGGCATCAAGGCGTACCGACCGCGCGGGCAGTCCAGCCTTGTCGATCTGACGGGGCAGGAGGAATTTCTTGGCGATGGCCAACTTTTCCTCAACGATGTAACCCGACAGGGGAATGATCTCCATGCGATCCGCCAGGGGTCCGGGGATGCTGTCCAACTGATTGGCGGTGCAGACGAATAACACCTTGGAGAGGTCAAAGCGCAGATCCAGGTAGTGATCAAGAAAGTCCGAATTCTGCTCTGGATCAAGCACCTCAAGCAGAGCCGAGGCGGGATCGCCGTGATAGGAGGCGCCAATCTTGTCAATCTCGTCGAGCATGATGACGGGGTTGGCGGTGCCCGCATCCTTGACCGCCTGCAGGAATTTGCCCGGCATGGCGCCAATATAGGTACGGCGGTGGCCCTTGATCTCGGCCTCGTCGCGAATACCCCCGACGGAGAAGCGGTAGAAGCGGCGGCCCAGGGCATCGGCGATGGAGCGTCCCACGGAGGTTTTACCCACCCCGGGTGGACCCACCAGCATAATGATGGAGCCAGCGATCTGGCCCTTGTGAATGCCAACCGCCAGAAATTCCAGGATGCGGGTCTTGACGTCCTCCAGCCCGTAGTGATCCCGATCCAGAATGCGCCGTGCGCGTTTCAGGTCTAATTTATCCTTGGAATAGCAGCCCCAGGGTAGCGTCGTGATCCAATCCAGATAATTCCGGGTGACTGAATATTCCGGTGAGCCCGTCTCGAGGATGGCCATCTTCTCCAGTTCCTCGTCAACGCGCTTCTGGGCCTCCTCGGTAAGGGTCAGGGACTTGAGGCGCTCCTTGAATTTGTCCAGTTCCGCCGTGCGGTCGTCCTTGGCCAGCCCCAGCTCCTTTTGAATGACTTTGAGTTGTTCCTTGAGGAAGAAGTCACGTTGCTGCTTCTGCATCCGTTCTTCCACGGATTCACGGATTTTTTGCTGGGCCCGGGCCAGGTCCAACTCGTTATTGAGCAGGATCAGCACCTTTTCCATGCGTTTGAGCAGATCGACGGCCTCCAGAACCTCCTGCAGTTGTTCCTTGGTGGAGGTTGTCAGGCTGGCGGCAAAGTCGGATAAATGGGAAGGATCATCCGGTCCGAAGCGATCCAGGAAGACGCGCAACTCCTCGACATAAAGGGGGTTGAGGGGGAGCAGTTCCTTGATGGTGTTGATAACGGCCATGGCATAGGCCTTGACCTCATCCTGACCCCGCGTACTGGGCTCCGGGAAGTATTCGACGCGCGCGGAAAAGGGTGCTCGCCGGGAGACCCAGTTTTCGATACGGAAGCGATGGACGCACTCCACCAACACCTGGAGGTAACCATCCTGTTCATGGACGCGATGGACCCGGCAGGCCGTGCCGACGGCATGAAACTGCTCGGTGGTGGCTTCCTCGGCCGTATCGTTGGTCACCAGAACCACGCCCAGGATCTTGGTATCCGAATCGACCACGGCACGAATGGTCTTGGCCCAATGCTTGCCGGACATGAGCAGGGGCACGGCCTGGCCCGGGAAAAAGGGGCGGGCCGCCACGGGCAAGAGATGAATGATACCGGGCAGCACGTCCTTGACGCGCGCCGGCATGGTGGGCTCTACCGCTGAAGCCTCGGCATCCTGCCGAGATGCCTCGCTCTCCGCGTCTTCGCCTGCCGCTAGATAATCGTCTTGGTCCGTAGGGTCACTCATCTTTTTCGCCTGGTGGAAGTTGTTTCAAGTCCGGGATAAGGGGTGAAGGGGGTTGGTTTATAAGCCTACAATTTTCGGGCGAAGGCGTGGCTTTGCAAGTCAAATTGGCCAGGCTGGCAAAGGTGGAGACCGCCAATTCCTCGGCCCGCTGACTGGGGTCAATGCCCAGGGTTGCGTAATCCTCCGCCGTCGCCATGCCTTTAAGGGTGTTGCGCAAGGTTTTACGGCGCTGGGCAAAGGCCTGGGTCACCAGGCGTTGATGATGACCTGGATCCTGGAGTGGGAAGGGCGGGGGATCGAGTGGCGTCAGGCGCAGAAAGGCTGAATCGACCCTGGGCGCCGGGAAGAAGGCCTGGGGCGGAATTTCAAACAGGGCCTCGGCCCGGCACCAGGTCTGGATCATGACCGAGAGGCGGCCATAGGTACGGGAGCCCGGCGGGGCGACGATGCGGTCAACCACCTCCTTCTGCAACATGAGGTGCATGTCCAGGATGCAGGCCTTCTGTTCCAGGAAGCGGAAGAGGAGCGGAGTGGAAATGTTGTAGGGCAGATTGCCGGTCAGGCGCAGCTTTTCCCCAGGCGCAACCAATTGGCTTAGATCAAAGGCCAGGGCGTCGGCCTGATGGATGGTCAGTTGCCCCACAGAGGCACAGCTACGGGCCAGGGGCTCGATGAGGTCGCGATCCAATTCCACCGCATCCAGTTGCCCCGCCGCGCGCAACAAGGCCTGGGTGATGGCGCCGCGCCCTGGGCCTATCTCCACCAGCCGCTCCCCGGGACTGGGGGAGATGGCGGCGATGATGCGGTCGATGACGCCTTGATCCTGGAGAAAGTTCTGACCGAATCTTTTGCGGGGGTGGGGCATGGGCGGCGTTGGGAATAGGGCTGGGATATCCCCAAGTCTGCGCTTAAGTTCGACCGGCGGTCCAGTCGATTAGCGCCCAGTTGGCCTGGTCGTCCGCTGGTCGTAGTGGGAAAAGTCGCGTACTATCTGGGACAATAGAAGTTATGCTTCATGGTGTTCGATTCACTACAACAACAAACGAGGACGACATATCCATCGATGAACGAATTCGATCAGGCCTATCTGGTCCCGGACGGGACCGATCTTCAGGGGATCAAGGACGCCCTCGAGGCGAGATGCCGGATTGGCGAGGATGAACCCCGACACCTGCTGCGGCGCTTTCACGACACCTTCGACTGGAGCCTTTACCTGGCGGGCGGGGTTCTGGAGGAGCGGATCGACGGTCATCAACGCGTCATGATGTGGCGTGATCTGAATGACGAGGTTCCCGTCTTGGCGTGCGAACTCGATCGGGACCTGGGTTTCGCCGCCGATTTGCCGCCGGGTCCCGATACCGAGCGCCTGGCGCGACTTCTGGGCATTCGTCGCCTGCTGCCCCTCTTGGATGTCCATTCCCGCATCCTGACCTGGCGCCTCCTAAACGAGGACGACAAGACCATCGCTCGTCTGGAGCTAGAGCAGAATCGTTACGACGATAAGGCGCGGGAACGACAGGGTCCCATCTCTACCCGCCTGCGGCTGCACGCCGTCAAGGGCTATGAGGCCGATTTTCGCGACACGGCGCGGTTGCTCAATGAAGAGTTGGGCCTGTCCCTGGTCCGGACCGAACTCCTGCTGGAGGCTCTGGCCTCCGCGGGACGCAAGCCCGGTGACTACAGTTCCCAACTCAATTTTCGCCTCGACCCCGACCGTCGCGCCGACGCCACGACCAAGGAAATCCTGCTTCATCTGCTCAATACCATTGAGGTCAATGTCCCTGGTACCCGCGACAACCTGGACTCGGAATTTCTCCATGACTTGCGCGTAGCCGTGCGCCGCACCCGTTCCGCCCTCACCCAGATCAAGGATGTTTTTGCCCCGGACGTGGTCGAGCAATACAAGGATGCCTTTGGCTGGATCGGTGAGTTCACGGGGCCCGTGCGCGATCTCGACGTCTATCTGCTCGACTTCAACGCCTATCAGGCGTGCCTGCCAGAGCCGCTGAGGCCCCATCTGGAACCCCTGCGCGACTTCATTCACGCCCATTATGGCGAGGAACAGAAGAACCTGGTGGAGCACCTGGATTCCAAGCGTTTCCGGGATCTGCTGCGTGATTGGCGGGCCTTCCTGGAGGCCCCGGTCCCCGAGAGTTCCGTGGTGCCGAACGCCATGCGTCCAGTGATGGCCGTGGCGAATGACCGTATCTGGACCATGTACCGGCGGGTACGCAAGGAGGGTCGGGCCATGACCCCCGCCTCGCCCGCGGAGGACATGCATGAACTCCGTAAGAGTTGCAAAAAGCTCCGCTATCTGATTGAGTTTTTTGATAGCCTCTATCCGAAACAGGAGGTGCGCCAACTGGTGAAACTCCTCAAGGTGCTGCTGGATAATCTTGGCAAGTTCCAGGACCTGGCGGTCCAGGCGGACCACTTGCGCGAGATGGCCCAGCGCATGCGCGACGAGGATCGGGCCAGTACCGATACCTTGCTCACCATGGGCATCCTGGTGGGGGACCTGCTGGAACATCAGCACCGGGCGCGGGAGGAGTTCGCCGAGATCTTTGCCGGTTTCGACAGCGATGAACACCAGGGCCTGTTCAAGTCCCTGTTTGATGCCCAGAAGCGGCAGGGGAAGGGCGCATGAAGATCATCGCTTCGTACAATATCAAGGGGGGTGTTGGCAAGACGGCGACCGCGGTCAATCTGGCCTATCTCTCCGCCAGGGAGGGTTATCGCACCCTGATCTGGGACCTGGACCCCCAGGGGGCCGCCACCTATTACTTTCGGGTCAAGCCCAAGGTCAAGGGCGGTACCAAGGCTCTGGTGAGCGGGCACCAGGATCTTGACGACCTGGTGAAGGGCACGGATTTCGAGCGACTCGACCTCTTGCCGGCGGATTTCTCTTACCGCAACATGGACCTCCTGCTGGAAGACAATAAGCGTCCGACCAAGCAGTTACAGAAATTGCTCGCCCCCATGGCGATCGCCTACGACTATGTCTTTCTGGATTGCCCGCCGAGCATCTCCCTGGTATCCGAAAATGTCTTTCGCGCCAGTCACGCCCTGCTGGTCCCCATGATTCCCACCACCCTGTCGGCACGTACCCTGGCTCAACTGCAGGACTTCCTGGAGGGTCACGACGGCCTCGGCAAGACGAACCTGATGCCCTTTTTCTCCATGGTGGACCGGCGCAAGCATTTGCATTTACACCTGATGGAGAGTCTGCCCCAAAGCTTCCCCAGCTTCCTCAAGACCAGCATTCCCTATGCCACGGAGGTGGAGCGCATGGGCATCACCCGCATGCCCCTGCCGGCCTATGCTCCTTCGAGCAATCCCGTAACCCGGGCTTACGAGGCGCTATGGCAGGAGATCAAGGCGGGGATCAAGGGCTCGGCGATGTGGGCAACGGCGGGCTAGGGCGCGGCCGCCTCATTCAGGGCTCCCGTTCCGAGCCATCAGGCCAGGGACCTTAAATACTCGTCCACCGCGCGGTCGGGGCAGATCTGGCCCTGGCGCACGGCCTCGCCGTAGCGCTGATGCCAGCCGTTGATCAGGGGCCTGGCCCTCAGCCATTCGGCATGGACGATGCGGGCCAGGGGGCCGCCCCGGTCAAGGAAGCCGCTATCCGCGAAGGCTCTCCCGGCGGCGGCGCGATCATAGTCCAGGCGGATGATGCGGGTATGCCAGCGGCCATGGCGCCATTCCAGTTGGCCATAGCTGGCTCGCGGATCGCCGTCGAAGGGCGAGCCAACGGAACCCACGTTAAGGATGTCGATACCTTGAAATTGGCGGGTCAAGGGCCTGTGGGTGTGGCCCGTCACGAAGAGGTTCACGTCCAGGGGCACCTTGGCCGGGAGATCGGCGTCCTGGGTCCGCGCCGAGATGCCGTCGCGGTTACCGAGGAGGGTGCCGTGGGTGACATGGACCCAGCCCCGCCCCGGTTCGGCCTCGAAGCAGAGATGGTCTGGCCAATCGGCCAGCCATTGCTCGGTGCCCGCGATCTGGGTACAGGTGAAATCGGCTAGGGCACGCAGGCGGGCGTCGATGGCGTCCAGGGGTGGTTCGCGTCCACAGCGCAAGACCCAGACCTCGTGGTTACCCAGGATCGGCAGCCAGCCCTGATCCTGACGCAATGCCTGGAAGCGCCGCAGGCAGGCGTCGCTGGTCGGGCCGCGATTGATGAGATCACCGGCCATGACGACCAGGTCCGGATTCCAGCCCTGGATATGGGCGACGCAGGTCTCCAGGGCCGGGAGGTTGGCCTGAACGTCGGAAAATACCGCGACCCTCATGGGGTCGGGTCCCCCAGGAGGGCGCTAACCCGCGCCACTTTGGCCTCGAGTCGTCCCAGGGGGCCATCCCGCATATCCAGCTTGGCCGTGGCATAGACCCGCCGGCAGCCCTGTGCCACCAACACCTGGTGGGCACGGCCGATCAGGGCCAGGGCGGACTCCAGGTCCTCGGTCTCGACGAGGGTGCCCATGGCGCCGAGTTGGTAGGGGTGGCCGCTGGCGCGGATCATGGCGACCACGGGGGCGACGAAGGCCCCGACGCTCGCGCCCTGGTCCATGGGGAAGATGCCGAGGTCGAGAAGGACCGACATGGGTTTTACCTCTGGAGACGGATGGTTCATCATTAGTCACGGGCGCTGGCGGTAATCCCGCCGGTCCCTTTCTCGCGCCCCTCGGGGCCCCATTTCATTGTCGAGTTTCTGGATGTTGCAAGAACAAGAAGTTACCGAGCCAGACTGGGAAAGCCCGCTCACCTTGAAGCTGACCCCCGCCCTGCTCATGCATTCTCTCATGGCCACCGCCACCGCCGTCCACACGGGCTATGCGAGTTGCGTGGACGACAAGCTGGTGGTCAACGACCTGGTGTCCCTGGATGGTGCCGTAGGCAACTATGTGCGCCTGGTCGAGCAGGATTTCTACGAGGACGAGGACCCGGATACCGTCTGGCACGACTGGACCCTGGAGATTTCCATCGGCAAGATCCTGACCACCGCCCATTGGCAGATCCCCACCAATGCCTCCCCCATGGAGTGGGAGTGGACTGCTCGCGAGGCGGAGAAGGCCTTCGGCAGCGCCTGTATCCTCATCGGGCGGCGTGTCCGGCAGGGGCTGGTGGTCGATGAGCCCGTGCCTATCGAACAACCTCATCCGCGCATGAGCCGCCATTGAGCCCAGCGCTCGCTTTTCCCCTGTTATAACCGCTTGAGGTTGTTTGCGACCTCGGGCTAGCGAATCCCCCTTTTCTCAATCTCAGCGAGGCCCAACCCATGAACTTCAAGATCGATATCGGCATCACCCCGGAAGAGATGCGCAAACTGCTCGGTCTGCCCGATGTGGAGGCCTTTCAACGGCAGATACTGGATGACATTCGTCAGCGCATGGTCGAAGGCGTTGAGGGTTATGACCCCCTCAAGCTCTTCCAGCCCTATGTGGCGGGCTCCATGGCCTCCTGGGACATGTTTCAAAAGATGTTCACGGCGGCGGTTGGGTCAAGCCAGATCAGCAAAACCGCGGATTAGGCTGCCCCGGCCCGGCACACCGCCTCAGTCCAGCCGTTCCAGTTCCCGCTTGGCCTGGGCGCGGATGGTCTCCAGTTCCGCGATCAGGCGATTGACCGTGTTATCGACGTCGGCCTCGCTGTGCATCATGGGGCCGACGATGATGGAGCCGTCGATGGCATAGCCGTGCTGGCCGAGACGGATGCCCACCCCGGGCTCCGCCATGAGGTCGAACAGGGCCCAGCCTGTATTGGGGAGATGAAGTTGGAAGACATGTGGCATGGGTTTGTCCAGTGCGTCCGATTCTGGCCGGGAGCCTTAGCTCGTCAATTCAGTCGTCAGGTTATCGAGGCGGAGAGGTTGCTGGAGGGCCTCGCCGTCCAGGCGGGGCAGGCCGTCCGCGCCCAGCAGCAAACGCCCCTGGGCGAACCATAGCACCACTTGCGGATAGATGCGGTGCTCTAGAATCAGCACCCGGGCCGCCAGCCGGGCGGCGTCATCGTCGGGCTCCACCGGGACCACCGCCTGGAGCACCGCCGGGCCGCCATCCAACTCCTCCGTGACAAAGTGTACCGTCGCCCCGTGTTCGCGTTCACCCACCTCCAGGGCCCGCTCGTGGGTATGGAGGCCGCGAAACTTGGGCAGCAGGGAGGGGTGGATGTTGAGCATCCGGCCCCGGTAATGGGCCACCAGGCCCGGGGTCAGGATGCGCATGAAACCGGCCAGGACCACCAGGTCGGGCTGAAAGCCGTCGATGAGGTCCATGAGGGCCGCGTCGAAGGCGGGGCGGTCGGGGTAATCCCGATGGCTGAGTATCCGCGTCTCGATAGCGGCCCGCCGCGCCCGTTCCAGCCCGAAGGCATCCGCCTCGTTGGCAATGACGGCGCGAATCCGAATGGGCAGGCTCCCCTGCTGGACCGCATCGATCAGGGCCTGCAGGTTGCTCCCGCTGCCCGAGATCAGCACCACCACGGATAGGGGGCTGCCGCTCACGCCGCCGACCCCTGGGCGAAAATAACCGCGGGCGGGCCCGAGCAGGCCTCGATACGGCCTAGAATCCAGGCGGATTCGCCCAATTCACCCAACCGCTGGCAGGCCAGGGCCGCCATGGCCGCCGGGACACAGAGCACGAGACCCACGCCACAATTGAAGGTGCGCCGCATCTCCGCCTCCGCGACCCCGCCCTGGGTTTGCAGCCAGGCGAAGACGGGCGGCAGTACCCAGGAGTCCAGGTCGATGATCGCCTGGGTACCTTCTGGCAGAACGCGCGGCAGATTCTCCGGCAGGCCGCCGCCGGTGATGTGGGCCATGGCATGGACCGGCACTTCCTTCATCAATTCCAGAACCGGCTTGACATAGATGCGGGTGGGGGCCAGCAGGCGCTCCCCCAGGGTCATGCCCTCCAAGTCCTGATCGAGAGGGGCGCCGCTGACCTCCAGGATCTTGCGGATCAGGGAATAGCCATTGGAATGGGGACCGGAAGAGGCAACGCCGACGAGGACATCGCCCGGCTGGACGCGATCCGGGGTCAGGAGTTGGTCCTTCTCCGCTATGCCGACGCAAAAGCCAGCCAGGTCATAGTCCCCGGCGGCGTAGAGGCCGGGCATCTCCGCCGTCTCGCCGCCGGTGAGGGCGCAGCCCGCCAGTTCGCAACCCTGGGCGATACCCGCCACCACGGCGGTGGCGACCTCAAGTTCGAGCCGTCCGGTGGCGTAGTAGTCGAGGAAGAAGAGGGGCTCGGCCCCGGCGACCAGGATGTCGTTGGCGCACATGGCCACCAGGTCGATCCCAATGGTGTCGTGGCGACCCAGTTCCAGGGCCAATTTCAGCTTGGTGCCCACCCCGTCCGTCCCCGACACCAGCACCGGCTGGCGGTATTTGTCCAGGGGAAGCTCGAAAAGGGCGCCGAAACCTCCCAGGCCCGTCAGGACGCCGGGCCGGAAGGTGGCGGCGGCCAGGGGTTTGATACGCTCCACCAAGGCATTGCCAGCGTCGATATCGACCCCGGCGTCGCGGTAACTCAGCCCGGGCTGGTTAGGGGTAGGGAGGTCCTGGGGCATGACGGGCTCCGATAATGAATCAAGGCGCATTCTAGCAGTTGGCCCTTGCGGCCGGTACTTGGACAAAGCCGCGCCCGTCGGAATAAAATCCCCGCCACTGCTCGCTCACCCAGGGGATGTCACGGCCTTGAAACTCAGGGATCTGCCCAACATCATCAGCTTTCTCCGCCTGCTGGCGGTGATGCCCGTGGTGCTACTCCTCCTGGAGGGGGCCTTTGGCTGGGCGCTGCTGCTGTTCGTCCTGGCGGGCCTGTCCGATGGGCTCGATGGCTTTCTCGCCAAGCAATTCCACTGGCAGAGCCGGTTGGGCGGTATCCTGGACCCCTTGGCCGACAAGACCCTGCTGGTCGCCTGCTTTCTGGTTCTGGGGGCCCTCAAGCTGATCCCCATCTGGCTGGTGGTGGCCGCCATCAGTCGCGACCTCATCATTGTCGGCGGCGCCACCCTCTACCACTTCCGGGTCGCGGAAATCCGGCCGGCCCCAACCTGGGCGAGTAAGCTCAATACCCTGCTGCAGATCGCCCTGGTGGTGGCCGTCATCGCCAATGCCGGGCCCATGCCCCTGCCTGCCATCCTGGTGGAGGCACTGACCTGGGCCTGTCTCGCCACCATCCTCGTCAGCGGTATTCAGTATGTCTGGGTCTGGTCTCGCAAGGCGCGGACCATGGGCTTGCACGAGGATTCTTGAGCCGCACCGGCCGTCCCGGGCATCAGACCACCCGGTTCCGCTCCAACTCCTCCAGGTAATGGCGGGCGCTGCGTCCCTGGTCATACTCCGCCACCGCCGCCTTCAGGACCTCGGGTGGCGGCGGCCGATCCAGGGTCGCCTGCATGGCCTCGGCCAGGGCCGCCACATCCCCGACCGGCACCAGAGGCGCAATCCGCCCCGCGTCCAGCAATTCCGCGGGGCCACTGGGACAATCCGTCGCCACCACCGGTGTGCCCAGGGCCATGGCCTCGGTCAAGACGTTGGGCGAGCCCTCCCAGGCGGAGGAGAGGACGAAGAGATCGGCCGCGGCCAGGAAGGGCAGGGGATTGGCCTGGAAACCGGGGAGATCCACCTGGTGCTGAATACCCAGTTGCCTGATCAGGTCCGTCAGGGCCTGGCGGTCACTGCCCTCGCCGATGATGACCAGACGGCAGGGGCGGTTCTGGCTCACCCGCGCGAAGGCCCGGATCAGGGTGGGGAAATCTTTCTGACGTTGCAGCCGGCCGGCCCCCAGGATGACCGGCGGTCCCTCCTTCTGGAACCAGGGATGGGGACAGGGCTCTGCGGCGAGGCGTCCCTGATCGGGGGTGATCACCGGATTGCGGATGACACGAATGGCCTCGATCGGCAGTCGGGCGAGGGTCGCCGTGTCCGCCGCCACGCCCTCGGAGACCGCCACGATGCGGTCGATGCGCGGGTAAAGCCGACGAATGGGCCAGTACCGCAACTGGCGCGCCAGGGCCGAGCGCCCCTCCATGGCGGCGGACAGGTTGGTCCCCAGCCGCAGTACCAGGCGGGTGTCCGTACCCGCCAGCCCGCGCGCCAGCACCGCCGCCCGTCCGGCGCGATCCTTCACCGCCAGCAAGGCCGGGGGTCTCTGTCGCCGCAAGTAACGCGCCAGGGCGGGAATCGCCAGGAGGCTATGACGGGAACCCAGGGGAATCCGATTGATCTCCGCCGGCAGCCCGGCCAGGTGGGGCCCCTGGTCGCGAATCAGCAGCAGATCGACCTCCCGCCCTTCCGCCAAGAAGCCCCGCATCAGATTGACCAGCATCCGCTCCACCCCACCGCTCCCGGAAAAGGAGGCGAGGATGGCGATGGGGGGGCGGTCGGTCGGGTGGGGGCGATCAGGCATGAGGTGGGCTCTCGATATGGGCGGGTAAGAATCTGGCTATGCTATATTCCAATCCTATTCTTAGTGGCCAACAAGGGCATATGCCGCCGGCTCCATGGAAAAACCTCTTAGCGTCTATTTTTTTGGCACCTGCCTGATCGACATGGTCTTGCCCCAGGCCGGCCTGGCGGCCATGCGCCTGCTGCGGCGGGAAGGCATCGAGGTCATCTATCCCCAGGGTCAGACCTGCTGTGGCCAACCGGCCTACAACTCCGGTTACGACGCGGAGGCCCGGACGGTCGCGCGGTGTCAGCTCGACGCCTTCAGCCGGGATATCCCGGTGGTCGTGCCTTCCGCCTCCTGCGCCGGCATGATGAAGGTCCAGTACCCCAAGCTGTTCGCGGGAACCCCGGACCAGGAGCGCGCCGAGGCGCTGGCCAGGCGGGTGGTGGAATTGACGGATTTCCTGGCGCGAGTGCTGGATTGGCGGCCGGTCGACCGGGGCGCGCCACTCAAGGTCGTGCTGCACCAGTCCTGCTCGGCGCGCCGCGAGATGGGGGTGGCCGACGCCGCCAAGGACCTGCTGGCGCGGCTGGCCCACCTGGAGACGGTGGAACCCGATCACGCCCATGAATGCTGCGGTTTTGGCGGCACCTTCGCCGTCAAGCAGCCGGAGATCTCGGCGGCCATGGCGGCGGACAAGGCCGACGCCATCCTGGCCACGGGCGCCCAGGTCCTGGTCAGTCAGGATGCTGGCTGCCTGCTGAACCTGGGCGGCACCCTGGAGCGCCGCTGCCCGGACGCGGCTGCCCAGCCGTCCCCGCGGCCCGCGGTCAAGCACATCGCCGAATTGCTGTGGGAGCGCACCCATGATTCCTGAGTTTCCCGTCCGCGTCAGCCAGGCCCTCGGCAACGAGCGGGTGCGCCGCAACATCCGGCGCACCATGGATGGCCTGGTCCTCAAGCGCCACAAGGCCTTCCCCGATGAGCATGAACTGGCGGTCCTGCGTCGGCGCGGCAAGCTGATCCGCGGCCATGCCCTGGCCCATCTGCCAGATCTGCTAGAGGAACTGGAGCGCAATTGCCAGCGCAACGGCATCCAGGTGCATTGGGCGGAGACGGCGGCGGAGGGCAATGCCCTGGTCCGCGACATCCTGCGCCGGCACGGGGCCGACCTGGTCATCAAGGGCAAGTCCATGGTCTCGGAGGAGATGGGCCTCAACCACTATCTGGAGGCCCAGGGCATCCGCGCCGTGGAGACGGACCTGGGGGAGTTCATCCTCCAGTTGGGGGACGAAAGGCCCTCCCACATCATAGCCCCGGCGATCCACAAGGACCGGGTGGAGATCGCCCAACGCTTCGCCGCTCACTTTCCCGAGTACCCCTACACCGAGGACATCGAGGGCCTGACGGCCATCGCCCGCCGGATCATGCGGGAGCACTTTGGCCGGGCCATCGCCGGCCTCTCCGGGGTCAATTTCGCCGTCGCCGAGACCGGCACCCTCTGCCTGGTCGAGAACGAGGGCAATGGCCGTCTCTGCACTACGGCGCCCCAGGTGCATATCGCGGTCTGTGGCATCGAGAAGGTCATCGCCCGCCTGGATCAGTTGCCGCCCCTCCTGACCCTGCTGACGCGCTCCGCCACCGGCCAGCCCATCACCACCTACGTCAATATGATCAGCGGCCCCCGGCGGGAGGGCGAACTCGACGGTCCCCGCGAGGTCCATCTGGTCCTGCTGGACAATGGCCGTTCCCGCATCCATGGCGATCCCCAACTCAGTTCCACCCTGCGGTGTATTCGCTGCGGCGCCTGCATGAATCACTGCCCGGTCTACTCCCGCCTGGGTGGCCATGCCTACGGCACCGTCTATCCCGGCCCCATTGGCGGCGTCCTCGAACCCCAGCTCCAGGGCCTCGATCGCCTGGGCGAGTTGGCGGATGCCTCCAGTCTCTGCGGCGCCTGCGGCGAGGTCTGCCCGGTGCGCATCCCCCTGCCAGCCCTGCTGCGACGCTTGCGCGCCGAGGGGGTGCGCGGCCGCCAGGGCTCCCGGGTGGTGGGCCAGGGCAGCCGCCGCAAGCCCCTGCACCGGCTGATCTGGACCCTGTGGCGCTGGGTCAACGCCTACCCGAGCCTTTATCGCGGTCTGACGGGTCTGGGCACCCGGCTGCGCTGGCTGATGCCCAAGCACCTGGGCCCCTGGACCCGGACCCGGTCCGCGCCCGCCCTTGCCCCCCGCAGTCTCCATGAGTTGGCGCGATCGGAGGGCTTTCGCGGTGAATGAGCGCGCAAGGGCTGCTGATGATCAGGGGCTCGGTACCCTTGCCCCGCCGAGTTCTTGCCAGCCGCGGGCACCCCACCTAAGCCATCGTGCTCCGACCCCTCAAATTCTGGCCGCTGATTCTCGCCATGAGTGACCCCCGCGCCGCCATCCTGTCTCGTTTACGCGCCCGGCACCCGGCCGCGCGGCCCCTGCCCGAGAATCCGGTGCGCCGCTTCGATTGGTCCCCCCAGGAGCGGCTGAGTCGCTTCCGGGAAGCCCTGGCGGCGGTGCGCGGCGAGGTGGTTCTGGTGGACGAGGATTGGCCGCTTCGCCTCTTCGCCTGGCTGCGCGCCCGGGGCGCCAACAACCTGCGCTATGCGCCCGCGACCGAGCTGGGCCAGGAACTGGAGCAGGCTTGGCCCGATGGGGAGGCCATTCGCCTCATGCCTCATCGCGAGCCGGTGGAGACTTGCCGTCAGGAACTCTTTGCCAACACGGATGCGGGTCTGACCGGCTGCCTCGGCGCCATCGCCGAGACCGGCTCCCTGGTCCTCTGGCCCAGCGTCCAGGAGCCCCGCCTGTTGTCGCTGGTGCCCCCCCTCCATGCCGTGGTGCTGGATGCCCGCAACATCCGCTCGACCTTTCACGAATTCCTGGTGGCGGAGGACTGGGTGGGGCAGGGCCTGCCCACCAATGCCCTGCTGATTACCGGCCCCTCCAAGTCGGCGGATATCGAGCAGACCCTGGCCTATGGCGTGCACGGCCCCAAGGAACTGCTGGTCCTGGTGCGACAGGACCTCGGCCTGGCGGGCGGGGCCTGATCCTGGCGCCTGATCGCGAAGCCTGGCGCTCCCCAGGCCCCTCACCCAGGAACGACCCCATGACCGAAAGCCCGTCCCTCGCCGCCCCTTCCCGCGCCACCCCGGAGACCCATCAACGGGGCCTGGACAAGGTGGCGCGCATCCCCGTCAAGGTGGAGCCGGCGGTCGAGCCCCTGCGCAAGCCCGCCTGGATTCGCGCCCGCGCCCCCATCGGGCCGGGGGTCACCCGCATCAAGCGTCTGCTGCGCGAGGCCAGGCTGACGACCGTCTGC
The DNA here is from genome assembly GCA_020851955.1 of Chromatiaceae bacterium. Classification (GTDB taxonomy): domain Bacteria; phylum Pseudomonadota; class Gammaproteobacteria; order Chromatiales; family Chromatiaceae; genus M0108. The sequence continues at coordinate 15,474 of JADZBU010000178.1, forward strand.
GAGGAGGCCCAGTGCCCCAACCTGGGCGAGTGCTTCAATCACGGCACCGCCACCTTCATGATCCTGGGGGATGTCTGCACCCGCCGGTGCCCCTTCTGCGACGTGGCCCATGGTCGCCCGGCGGCCCCCGATCCGGACGAGCCCGAGCACCTGGCCCAGTCCATCGCCGTCCTGGGCCTGGCCTACGTGGTCATCACCTCCGTCGATCGCGACGACCTGCGTGATGGTGGCGCCGGCCACTTCGCCACCTGTCTGCGCGCCATCCGCCGCCGTGCCCCGAGCACCCGCCTGGAGATCCTGGTACCGGACTTTCGCGGCCGGGAGTCCCTGGCCTTCGACCAATTCACGGGCGACGGCCTGCCGGACCTCTTCAATCACAACCTGGAGACGGTGCCCCGCCTCTATCCCCGGGCCCGCCCCGGCGCCGACTATGCCGGCTCCCTGGCCTTGCTCGGCGCCTTCAAGGCGCGCCACCCCGCGATTCCCACCAAATCCGGCCTCATGCTCGGCCTCGGCGAGGAGGAGGACGAGGTGCTGGCGGTCATGGCCGACCTGCGCGCCCAGGGCTGCGATATGCTCACCCTGGGCCAGTACCTGGCCCCCAGCCGCTCCCATCTGCCGGTGTCCCGCTACTGGACCCCGGATGAGTTCGTGAGCCTGCGCCGCGCGGGCGAGGCCATGGGTTTTGTCAATGTCGCCAGTGGCGCCATGGTGCGCTCTTCCTACCACGCCGATCGCCAGGCCACCGAGGCCCTAGCGGGGTTCAGCACCGAGTCCGCGGCCTGATCCTGGGCTAGTCGGCGCTTGGCCTCTTTAAGGCGTTATTCCAGTTCACTGGGCCGTAAGAGCTGGCTCCCGCGACGAACGGTGAGAATGACGACGGGGTCGCCAACGCTGTAAATCACGCGATAAGCCCCGAAGATCATTTCCCGAATCCGGCGAACACCCACCTCCGGGACCATGCGGCCCCGTTCGGGAAAATCCCCAAGTCGCTCCACGGCATCGAACAAATCATTCACCCAGCCAACGGCCGCGGCGGGATTGCCGCGAGCAATATAGCGGGCAATGGCCTCGACACGTCCCAAGGCCAGTGGTGTCCATTCCACCCTCACCGATCAATCCTACTCAGAATCAGAGCCTTGGCAGCCTCATGCCCAAGGCACTCACCGGCCGTCACCTCTTCTTCGGCGCGATAGATATCCTCGAGAATCTCCAGCCGCTCCTGCATTAACTGAAACTCCCCCACGTCCACCAAAACGGCAACGCCGCGGCCGCGCTGGGTCAAGATTAGGGGCCGCTTGGTTTCGTTGACCTGCTTCACAAACGAGGCTACCCCGGCGCGGAATTCGGACAAGGGGCGAATATCTTCATGGATCCTGATATTTGACATGACGGGCTTGAAGTACCTGTAGTGGTACATCAAAGCGTACTTTGGCCTTAGCCCCGGCGCAAGGCGGCGGCGCGGCCGTTATGAAGCGTCTGGATCATGAACCCTGTGGATGGCATTGTGGGAGCAACCGCCGCCCCTCCTGACCACCATCCGATTCCCTTTCGCGCTCCTTGACCTAGATCAAGGCGAATTCCCCAGCCCTCTATAAATTCGCGCGTGGGTGAGTGCGAGGCGCGCCAGAAGAAGTACAAAGCAACGGGGCGCGGGAGACAGGGAAGCGGTAAAGCAAGGATGCAAACAAGGGTGCCGCCGTGCCTGCCCAGAGTCCGAGTATCGCCTCTATCCGGTTCCAAGCAGCCGGGAGAGCCTGTTCCACCTCAAAGGAGAGCGTCAATGAATATCAGCCGCCAAGGCCGCAAGGTCGCTTGGCTTTCCAATACCCTGGCCGGCGTGGCCCTCTTGCTGGCCTACGGGCCTGCCCAAGCGGACCGCCCGCCCGGCCAGGTCGGGGTCGATTGGGGCACACCCGCGGGCCAGGAGTGCGTCGATTGCCACATGACCGAGAACCCCGGCCTGTATTGGGAATGGAACAAAAGCCAGCATGGCCAGAATGGCGTCAACTGCCTGGATTGTCATGAGGCCAAGGAAGGGGATAAGGATGCCTTCAGCCACGAGGGCGCCCTCATCTCCATCGTGGTGACGCCCAAGGACTGCTCCAAATGCCATGTCAACGAGTATGAGCAGATGGCCGGCTCCCATCACTCCAAGGCCGGCGACATCCTCGCCTCCCTGGACAACCTGATGGGCGAGGTGGTGGGCGGACCCGCGGCGGTCAACGCCGGCTGCCGCCAGTGTCATGGCGGTCTCCTCGAGTTCGAGACCGAGGGCAAGAACAAGGGCCGTCCCCTCCCGGGTAGCTGGCCCAACACCGGCATCGGCCGCCTGAATCCGGACGGCTCCAAGGGCTCCTGCACCGCCTGTCATGGTCGCCATCGCTTCTCCCGCGAACAGGCCCGGACCCCGGACACCTGCGGCAAATGCCATGTGGGACCCGATCATCCCCAGATCGAGGTCTATAACGAGTCCAAGCACGGCATCATCTACCGCGCCCAGATCGAGGAGATGAATCTCAAGTCCGACAAGTGGATCGCTGGGGTGGATTACTCCGCCGCCCCCACCTGCGCCACCTGCCATATGAGTGCCGGCCTCAATCAGCCCAAGACTCACAACGTCGGCGAGCGTATCTCCTGGACCCTGCGGCCCCCCATCTCCACCAAGATGAACCTGGTGAAGCTGGAGGATGGCAATGAGTTCGACGTCCCCGAGGGCAAGGAACTGCCCAAGGTCGGCGACGAGGCCAAGGGCTCCAAGGTCGTCGAGGTGCTCACCTGGAAGGACCGCCGCGCCAAGATGGAGAGCGTCTGCTTCGGTTGTCACTCCACCAGCGTGATCGAGGGCCACTACAAGCAATTCGACGACGTGGTCGATCTCTACAACGACAAGTTCGCCAAGCCGATCGCCGCCGTCATGGCCGAGCTCAAGGAAAAGGGCTACATCACCCCCGCGCCCTTCGACGAGAACATCGAGTGGACCTGGTGGGAGATCTGGCACCACGAGGGTCGTCGCGCTCGCCATGGCGCCGCCATGATGGGCCCGGACTACACCTGGTGGCACGGCATCTACGAGGTGGCCAAGCACACCTATTTCGAGTGGATTCCCGAGCTCAAGGAAGTGGTCAAGCACAAGGACAAGGTAACTGTTCAGGTACCCCTTGCCAAACAGTAGGCTAAGTGTCTAATCTTGGGCCATGCCTGAGCAGCAACCCCTAGCCGTTTCTCCCGAGGGCCCAGAGGCCGAGGTGGTTCGTCTGCGCGCTCA
>JADZBU010000179.1 GCA_020851955.1 Chromatiaceae bacterium
AGGCCGTCCAGGTCTCCGGCGCGGCGGGGGTGACCCTGGCACCGGCCGAGTTCCACCGCGCCCTGTCCTTCGAGGACCTGCCCACCGCCGGGGCCTTCATGGTCCTGGGTCGGGAGCGCGACCTCATCGATATGACTCGCAACTTCGCCCGCTTCTTCGCCCACGAGAGCTGTGGCTTCTGCACCCCCTGCCGGGTCGGCTGCCGCCTGCTGGAGGCCCTGGTGGAAAAGGTCGCGGCTGGCAAGGCCTCCGCCTACGACCTGGAGGAGCTGCGCAACCTGGGCAACCTGATGCGCCAGACCAGCTACTGCGGCCTGGGCACCACCGCCGCCAATCACATCCGGGACATCCTCGACAAGTTCCCCGACACCTTCCACCGGCGTCTGCGCGGCCCCGACTACACCCCGGCCTTCGATCTGGATGGCGCCCTGTCGGTGGCGCGGGCCATCAGCGGACGCACCGATGCCGGCGCCCACCTGGAGGCGGTATGAATCCCTTCAACCAGTTCCGCATCGACGGCCAGGCCATCCCCTTCACCCCCGGCCAGACCATCATGGACGCCGCCCTGGCGGCGGGGGTCTATATCCCCCACCTCTGTCACAACCCGGAACTCGCCCCCCACGGCAGTTGCCGGGTGTGCGTGGTGCGGGCCGGCGGACGCCTGGTGTCTTCCTGCACCGCCCCGGCGGCGGCGGGCCTGGAGGTGGAATCCGCCACCCCGGATATCCAGGCCAGTCGGCGCACCATCCTGCAGCTGCTCTTCGTCGAGGGCAACCACATCTGCCCCGCCTGCCAGAAGACCGGCGCCTGCCAACTCCAGGCGGTGGCCTATTACACCGGCATGCTGGCCCCCCACTTTACCCACTTCTTCCCGCGCCGCGACCTGGATGCCTCCCATCCGGACTTCGTCATCGACTTCAACCGCTGCATCCTGTGCGAACTGTGCGTCCGCGCCAGTCGCGACCTGGACGGCAAGGACGTCTTCGCCATCAGCGGGCGGGGCATCGCCAGCAAGCTGGTCATCGAATCCCCCACCGGCCGGCTCGGCGACAGCCGCTTCAGCGCCGATGACCGGGCCGCCCACGTCTGCCCGGTTGGCGCCATCCTGCCCAAGCGCGGCGGTTATAGCGTACCCATCGGCCAGCGCCTCTACGATCGCGCCCCCATCAGCACCGTCGGCGACGTCGCCGCCAACGCAGGCAGGACCACCCCATGAGCGCCAAGATCAAGGTCGCCACCACCTCCCTGGCGGGGTGCTTCGGCTGTCACATGTCCCTGCTCGACATCGACGAGCGCATCCTGGCGCTGGTCGAGCTGGTCGAATTCGATCGCTCGCCCCTCACCGACATCAAGCAGATCGGCGCCTGCGACCTGGGCCTGATCGAGGGCGGGGTCGCCAATGCCGAGAATGTCGAAGTGCTGCGCGACTTCCGCCGCCACTGCAAGATCCTGGTCGCCGTGGGCGCCTGCGCCATCAGCGGCGGCATCCCCGCCATGCGCAACAGCTTCGCCCTGGCGGATTGCCTGACGGAGTCCTACGTCACCGGCATCGGCATCCACAACCCCGGCGTGCCCAACGACCCCGAGATCCCCCTGCTCCTGAACCAGGTCCATCCCATTCACGAAGTGGTCAAGGTCGATTACTTCCTGCCCGGCTGCCCGCCCTCCGGCGACGCCATCTGGACCTTCCTGACCGAATTACTGGCCGGCCAGCCCATCAGCCTGCCCTACACCCAGTTGCACTACGACTGACCGGCCCGCGCCACCGAGGACACCGCCATGCACCGCCACCCGGAAATCACCCGCCTGGAGACGGCGGCCCAGCCCGCCGGCCTCAAGCGCATCGCCATCGACCCTCTGACCCGGGTCGAGGGCCACGGCAAGGTCACCCTGCTCCAGGATGCCGATAACCACATCCAGCAGGCGCGCCTGCACATCGTCGAATTCCGGGGCTTCGAGAAATTCATCCAGGGCCGGCCCTACTGGGAACTGCCGGTGCTGGTGCAGCGCCTGTGCGGCATCTGCCCGGTGAGCCACCACCTGGCCGCCGCCAAGGCCACGGATCAGTTGGTCGGCGTCGATGAACTGACGCCCACGGCGGACAAGGTCCGGCGCCTCATGCACCTGGGCCAGACCCTCCAGTCCCACGCCCTGCATTTCTTCCACCTCTCCTCGCCGGACCTGCTCTTCGGCTTCGATGACGCCGTCGGCCACCGCAACATCATTGGCGTCATCCAGGACTATCCCGAGATCGCCAAGCAGGGGGTGCTGCTGCGCAAGTACGGCCAGGAGGTCATCCGCGTCACCTCCGGCAAGCGCATCCACGGCTCCGGCGCCATCCCCGGCGGCGTCAACAAGGCCCTGACCACCGAGGAACGCGACTACCTGCGCGCCGACAGCGACCAGATGATCGCCTGGACCGAGTCCGCCGTGCAGCTCATGAAGCGCGTCTTCCTCGGCAACCCCGACTACCACTACCGCTTTGGCGCCGTCGATGCCAACACCCTGAGCCTCACCGGGCCCGAGGGGGCCTTCGAGCTCTACCATGGCGGCCTGCGCGCCCGCGACCCCCAGGGCCGCACCCTCTTCGATGACCAGGACTATCGTACCTACGCGCAACTGCTGCACGAAGAGATCAAGCCCTGGAGCTACATGAAGTTCCCCTTCATCGCCGCCCTGGGCCCGGCCAGCGGTTGGTACCGGGTCGGCCCCCTGGCGCGGGTCAACAACTGCGACCGCTTCGACACCCCCCTGGCGGAACAGGAGCGCGAGGACTTTCGCGCGGCGGGGGAGGGGCGGCCCCTGCAGGCGGCCCTCGCCACCCACTGGGCGCGGCTCATCGAACTGCTCTATTGCGCCGAGGCCATCCGCGAACTGCTGCGGGACCCGGACCTGCTGGGCGCCGACCTGCTGCGGGTCGGCGAGCGCCGGCTCCAGGGCATCGGTGTGGTCGAGGCCCCACGCGGCACCCTCTTCCATCATTACGAGACGGACGCGGACGGCCTGGTGACCAAGGCTAACCTCATCGTCTCCACCACCAACAATAACCAGGTCATGAACGCCGCCATCCGCCAGGTGGCTGCCCACTACCTGGACGGCCAGGAACTCACCGAGCCCCTGCTCAACCACATCGAGGTCGCCATCCGCGCCTACGACCCCTGCCTGTCCTGCGCCACCCATGCCGTCGGCAAGATGCCCCTGGAGTTGGAGTTGGTGGACGCCAGCGGCCAGGTGGTGGATCGCCT
>JADZBU010000180.1 GCA_020851955.1 Chromatiaceae bacterium
GATGAAGTCGTGGTCCTTGATGGTTTGCTCGAAGTTGTCTTTGGTGAGTTCGACGACGGCCATGGGCTACTTCCTGGGGCAGTGAAATTGGCGCGCATCTTAACAGAATGCCGCGCCGGGCGCGGCCACGCGCGGGGCCTTAACCGGCCAAGTCCCGGATCAGGGCGCCGACCTTGCGGGGACTTGATGCGCCGCCCAGTCCCTTCGCTGAGGCGCTCGACGATGAGGCCGGGAGATTGGGCGCCGCGGCTTGATGATCTGGAGGTCAAATTTGGTTGCGTGCTTTCTGGCTCGGTCCTAGCATCTAGGTCAATATCGTCTTTGCCGAGGATCATCAGATGCCCACCCTGGTCTTGCGGAATCTCCCGGATGACCTGTACGGCAGGCTCAAACAAGCCGCCACCCACCACCACCGCTCGCTGGCGCAGGAGGCCATCGTCACCCTTCAGTCGGGACTCGAAGGTGCGCCCGACCTGCCGCGCAGACCATCGGTGGAGGAAAGCCTCGACTGGCTCGAGACGGAAGTCTGGCCCCTGCCGGTACTGGATCGACGCACTGACGATGAAATTCTGGGCTACAACGACCATGGCTATTGTGATTGATCTGGCCGTCGATACCAGTGCCCTGACCGCCATCCTGCTCGGCGAGACGGAGGCCGCGGACCTCTTGGCCGTGCTCGCCGCCGCGGCCAGGATCGGTCTGTGTGCGCCCAATCGCACCGAACTGCTGCTGGTCATCCAGTCGCGTCTCGGCGATGTTGGCGTCGAGCGCGCCAAGCGGCTGCTGGTCATGCAGCGCATCGAAACGATTCCCTTGGATGAGACCTTGGCCGATGCCGCGGCCCTGGGTTTCCGGCGCTTCGGCAGGGCCGGCATCCGGCCGGGCTCAACTTTGGCGACTGCTTCTCTTACGCCCTAGCGAGCCGCGAACAGGTGCCTCTGCTCTTCAAGGGGAACGACTTTTCGCAAACGGATGTGCGGGTTGCGGCTTATCCGACGCCCTGATTAAATGCAACCAGTCGGATGAGGTGGTGGCGCGATCGTCCAGAAATGATCGACCCGGGCTGCGGCATCGACCCCCGGTCGCCTACCCCACCAACCGCTCCACCACCAGCCCCACCTGCTTGGTGCGCTGGGCCGGATCGGTCAGATCCCGGAAGAAGCGCAATTTATCCCCGCCGTCGAGCTTGTATTCCTTGGGTTTGCTCTGGATGAGCTGGATCAGCCGGCCAGGGTCCAGCGTGGTGTCGGTCCCGAAGATGATCCGCCCCCCCGTCGGCCCTGCCTCGATCTTACGGATGCCCAAGGGCTGCACCGCCAATTTCAGTTCGGTGATGGCGAAGAGGTTGCGCGCCGGCTCGGGCAAGAGACCGAAGCGGTCGATCATTTCTACCTGGAGTTCTCGCAGTTCCCCGGCATCGGCGGCGCTGGCGATACGTTTGTACATGACCAAACGCCCGTGGACATCCGGCAAGTAATCCGCCGGCAGGAGGGCGGGCAGGCCCAGGTCGATCTCGGCGCCGTGATCCAGGGGCCGGTCCAGTTCCAGCACCCGGCCGGCCTTGAGGGCATCGACGGCCCGCTCCAGCAGGTCCATGTAGAGGCTGAAGCCGATCTCGTGAATCTGGCCGCTCTGCTCGTCCCCAAGCAACTCGCCGGCGCCGCGGATCTCCAGGTCATGGGTCGCCAGGGTGAAGCCGGCGCCCAGCTCCTCCAGGGATTCGATGGCCTCCAGGCGCTTCTTGGCATCCGCCGTCATCAGCCCCGCCGGGGGCGTGATCAGATAGGCATAGGCGCGGTGATGGGAGCGCCCGACCCGGCCGCGCAACTGGTGGAGCTGGGCCAGGCCCAGCTTGTCGGCGCGGTTCATCAGGATGGTATTGGCGCTGGGGATGTCGATGCCGCTCTCGATGATGGTGGTACACACCAGCAGATTGAAGCGCTGGTGGTAGAAGTCGCGCATCACCCGCTCCAGGTCGCGCTCCCGCATCTGGCCGTGGGCGACCCGCACCCGCGCCTCCGGCACCAGGGCCTCCAGCTTCTGGGCCATGTTCTCGATGGTCTCCACCTCGTTGTGGAGGAAATAGATCTGGCCGCCGCGCTTGAGCTCCCGCAGCACCGCCTCCTGGATGAGGGCGTCGTTCCAGGGGGTGACGAAAGTCTTGATGGGGTGCCGGGCCACCGGCGGGGTGGCGATGATGGAGAGGTCCCGCAGCCCGGACATGGCCATGTTGAGGGTGCGCGGGATGGGGGTGGCGGTGAGGGTCAGAATATCCACCTCGGAGCGCAGGGCCTTGAGGGCCTCCTTGTCCCGCACCCCGAAGCGGTGCTCCTCATCGACCACGACCAGGCCCAGATTTTTGAAGCGCACCGACTTCTGCAGCAGCTTGTGGGTGCCGACAACGATATCCACGGTGCCGTTGGTCAGGCCGTCCAGGACCACCTTGGCCTCCTTGGCGGTGCGAAAGCGCGACAGGTTTTCCACCTTGACCGGCCAGTCGGCGAAGCGGTCCGAAAAGTTCTGATAGTGCTGCTGGGCGAGGAGGGTGGTGGGCACCAGCACCGCCACCTGCCGGCCGCCACTCACCGCCATGAAGGCGGCGCGCATGGCCACCTCGGTTTTGCCGAAGCCGACGTCGCCGCAGACCACCCGATCCATGGGCTGGGGCGCGGCCATGTTGTCGAGAATGGCCGTGATGGCCCGCTCCTGGTCCGGGGTCTCCTCGAATTCGAAGGCGGCGGCGAAGGCCGCGTAGTCATCCCCGGGGGCGGGGAAGGCGACGCCGACCCGGGCGGCGCGGCGGGCATAGATGTCCAGCAACTCCGCCGCCACGTCGTGGGCCTTCTCGGCGGCCTTGCGCTTGACCCGGTCCCACTGATCGCCGCCCAGGCGGTGGAGGGGGGCATTCTCCGGCGAGGCGCCGGTATAGCGGGAGATGAGATGCAGGGAGGAGACGGGGACATAGAGCTTGTCCCCCCGGGCGTATTCCAGGGTCAGGAATTCCGTGGTCATGCCGCCCACGTTCAGGGTCTGCAACCCCAGGTAGCGGCCCACGCCATGATCCTCGTGGACCACGGGGGCGCCCTCGTGTAGCTCGGTGAGGTTTCGCACCACGGCGTCGCCGTCCCGGGCGCGGGCTCGCTGGCGGCGCTCCTGGCGCACCTTCTCGCCATAGAGCTGGGTCTCGGTGACCAGGGCCAGGTCTTCCGCCACCAGCCAGAGCCCCTGTTCCAGGGGAGCCACCGTCAAGCCCAGGCTGACCTTGCCCTGCAGAAAGCCGGTCCAGCTCTCGACCGGGGTGGGGCTGAGTCCCAGACCCCGCAGGCTGTCCGCCAGCATCTCCCGCCGCCCGGTGCTCTCGGCGACCAGGAGGGTGCGCCGCCGGGGCACGGCGAGGAAGCCCTTGAGCTGGGCTGCCGGTTCGGTGGCGCGGACCTGGATCGCCAGGGGGGGCAGGGTAGCCGTGGCAAAGTGGGTCAGTCGGGAGAAGCCCTTGCGCCGCTCCGGCACCTCGGCGGACTGGCAGAGCACCCCCGTCAGGCCATTCAGGCGATGGGCCAGCTCCTCGGCCGTCATAAAGAGGTGGCGCGGCGGCAGCAGGGGCCGTTCGATGTCGTGGCGGCGCTGCTCGTAACGCCGCTCCACGGCGTCGAGAAAGCCCGTGGCCGCCTCGCGGCAGCCCTCGGTCTCGATCAGCAGGACCGGGTCCGGCAGATAATCGAAGAGGGTCGCCGTCTCCGCGAAGAAAAGCGGCAGATAGTATTCCAGCCCCCCGGGCGCATGACCGTCGGAAACCTCGCGATAGATGAGGCTGGCCTGGGGGTTGCCCTCGAACTGGGCGCGGTAGCGTTGGCGAAAGCCCGTGATCGCCTCCTCGCTCAGGGGAAACTCCCGGGCCGGCAGCAGGCGGATGGCCTCCACCTTGTCCCTGGACCGCTGGCTGTCCGGGTCGAAGGTGCGGATGCTCTCCACCTCCGCGTCGAAGAGGTCGAGGCGGAAGGGCTCCTGGCTGCCCATGGGAAAGACATCCAGCAGGGAGCCGCGGACGGCGTATTCCCCGTGGGCGATGACCTGGGAGACGCACTGGTAGCCCGCCCGATCCAGGCGCAGCCGGGTCAGGTCCAGGTCCAGCCGATCGCCCCGGGCCAGCACCAGGGAATGGCCATCCAGATAATGCCGGGGCGCCAGCCGCTGCAGCAGGGTGGCCACCGGCGCCACCAGCACCCCCCGCTTCAAACCCGGGAGCCGGTGCAAGGTCAGCAGCCGTTCCGAGATCAGCTCCGGCAGGGGCGAAAAGACGTCGTAGGGCAGGGTCTCCCAATCCGGAAAGCCCAGCACCGGCGTCTCGGGGTCGTCGAGAAAGAAGCCCAGCTCCGCCGTCAGGCGCGCCACCCCCTGCACGTCCGGCGTCAGGGCCAGGATCAGCCGCTCCCCTTGCCCCGCCGCGCGGGCAATGGCCAGGGCCAGGCTGGAGCCGTAGAGGCGTCCCCACTGGTGGCGCTCCCCGGGACCCTGGGGTAAAGGTGGCTGGAGGGGGGGGGCATGGACTTCGGAGGACATCACAAGGGCGGACCGCGGCTGACTGCTAAGCGCGGGATTCTCGCACAGGCCGCCCTCACGGGCATCTGTTCAGCCTGGTTTGTTGCTCCGGTTGCGCGCCGTGGCCTTTGCTTGGGGCTCAAATGCGGGTTGCGTTCGTGGGCTAAGGCCGGTATAGTTGTCGACTTCAGATGCGGGGTGGAGCAGTCAGGCAGCTCGTCGGGCTCATAACCCGAAGGTCGTAGGTTCAAATCCTGCCCCCGCTACCAAATAAAACAAGGGCTTACCTGGAAACGGGTAGGCCCTTTTTCTTTGGCGGTCGCTTCATGTAGCCACCATGTAAGCGAATTTGGGCAATGCTGCGGCATCCCGGTTCCTCACTGATCAGATTTCCCTTCCTTGATGTCGCTACTTCAAGCAAGCCCCTTCCCCGTTGGTCATGTGGGCGATTGTCCCTAGCCTATTTGGCGGTCGTCAGTTCGGCGCGGCAACATGGGTTGAGTAGGTTTCCATGCGCATGGCCACCTCGGCCTGGCTCAGTCCCGCCTGGCCGCGCGTGGCGATCAGATCGCGGGCAACGGCAACGAGTACCGGCGGCCCAGGCGGCGCCCGGCCCGTCCCACGGAAAGGCTTGCGGCTGATTGGGCCTACGGGTGAAAATGCGGACCCGATCCGGGGTGATGCGGTCGCCTTGGCATCCGGGTTTCTCTCGCTCGGCTGCGGGCTTGGCTACCTGGCGAGCCCTTTTCCACTTTCGGCCTCGGGGCCAACTTCCCTCCGGCGCGCCCCGCTTGAATTCCATGAGCAAGACCGAAGACAAAGAACGCATCCTCATCGTTGACGATACGCCGGACAATATCGATCTCCTGGTCGGCGTGCTCCAGGACGATTACGAGATGATGGCGGCCATCAACGGTGAACGGGCCCTCAAGGTCGCCCGCTCCGCCGCCAAGCCCGACATGATTCTGCTCGACATCATGATGCCCGGCATGGATGGCTACGAGGTCTGCCGGCAGCTCAAGGCCGACCCCGCCACCTCGGACATCCCCGTCATCTTCATCACCGCC
>JADZBU010000181.1 GCA_020851955.1 Chromatiaceae bacterium
AATCCGCGATGCTGTCCACCAGAATCCGCACCGCGCGCAGGTCGAAGATCTGCTCCATGTCCACGCCCTTGCGCTGCATCTTGCGCCAGATGCTATGGATGTGCTTGGGTCGTCCGGTGATGTCGGCCCGTACCCCGGCCTCGGCGAACTTCGACTTGAGCAGGGCGATGACGTGGGCGATGTAGGCCTCGCGCTCCACGCGCTTGTCGCCCAGGAGCTGGGCGATACGCCGGTAAGCTTCGGGTTCCAGGTAGCGGAGGGCCAGATCCTCCAGCTCCCACTTGACCTGCCAGACGCCCAGGCGGTTGGCCAGGGGGGCATGGACCCGCCGGGTATCGGTGGCGAGCTTGCGCCGCCGCGCCTCATCCAGGTCCTTGATGCTCCGCATGAGATGCAGGCGTTCCGCCAGCACGACCAGGACGACGCGTACGTCCTCGGCGATACCGAGCAGCAGGCGGCGCAGGTTTTCCTCATGCCGATCCTGCTCCTTGGCGGCGATGACCGCCTCGACGTTGGCGAGTTGGCCGATGCGGCGCAAATCACCCACCATGCGGCCGATGCCAGGTCCGAAGCGCTGGGACAGGCCCTCCTCGGTCATGTCGCCGGCTTCCAGGCAGCCGTTGAGCAGGGCGGCGATCAGAGTGTCGGCGTCCTGGCGCATCCCCGCCAGGATGTCGGCGGTGGCCAGGCGATAGCGGACCTGGGTCTCCCCCGTCTCCAGGGTCTGGCGGCCCCGGCAGCCCAGCAGGAGGGCGCAGGCCTCGCGCAGGCGGGCCCGATCCCCCGCGACGTATTGTTCCGGCAGCGCCGCGAGCCAGTGTTCGATGGCCGCCGCATCGTCCGCGGGGTCCTCGGGAAGGTTGTAAACCGGTGTTACCATGGGAGCAGCCTAGGCCATGGAGGAAGGGTGGGCCTTAGCGGCCCCCAGGGCGGACGCGCGCGGCTAGGGCCTGACGCGGCCCAGGGCCTGGGGCCGCGTCCCGGGGAAACCCAGGATCCGCCGCCGCTCAATCGAGCACATGGCTCACCAGCCCGTCCGCCAGCTTGGGCTCGAACCAGGTGGATTTGGGGGGCATCACCTCGCCGGCATCGGCGACGGCCATGAGTTCCGTCATGCGCGTGGGGAAGAGGGAGAAGGCCACGCGATAGCGCCCCTCGTCCACGGGCTGGGCCAGGCCCTCCAGGCCGCGTATACCCCCGACGAAGTTGATGCGCTCATCCCGCCGGGGATCGATGATGCCGAGGATGGGCTCGATCAGATTGTCCTGGAGCAGGCTGACGTCGAGGCGGCCCACGGGGTCGTCCCAGGGGATGCGCCCGGGGTCCAGGGTCAGCCGATACCAGGCGCCATCCAGGTACATGCCAAACTCCGCCGTCCTGGCGGGCTTGACCGGCGTGGCGCTCGGCTCGACGCGAAAGGGCACCGCCACCCGACTCAGGAATTCATCCTTGTCCAGGCCGTGCAAGTCCTTGACCAGCCGGTTGTAGTCCATGATTTGCATCTGGTTGTGGGGGAAGACGACGGCCAGAAAATAGTTATAGGCCTCCTTGTCGCCATACCCCGCTTGGGCCGCCTTGCGCGCCGCCGCCACCCGGGAGGCGGCGGCGGAACGATGATGACCGTCGGCCACGTAGAGGGCGGGCAAGGCCTCGAAGGCCGCCGACAGCAGCCGGATGAGGCCCTCGTCGGCCACCACCCAGATCTCATGACGGACCTGGCCCGCGGCGCGGATGTCCACCACCGGGGGCTGCCGGCTGACGGCGTTCAGGAGGTCGTCGATGCTCGGGGTGGCGCGATAGACCAGAAAGACGGGGCCCGTCTGGGCATCCAGGGCATCGATCTGCCGCACCCGGTCGTCTTCCTTCACGGGCCGGGTAAATTCGTGCTTCTTGATGCGATCCGCGTCGTAGGCCGCCACCGAGGCGGCGGCGACCAGGCCCGTCTGGACGTGCTCGCCCATGGTCAGGCGATAGACGTAGTAACAGGGCGTCGGGTCCCGCTCCAGTACGCCCTCCGCCAGCATGCCCTCCAGGTTCTCCCGCGCCTTGGCATAGACCTCCGGAGCATAGGGGTCCGTATCCGGCGGCAGATCCACCTCGGGCCGGGAGATATGGAGAAAGCTCCAGGGCCGCCCCGCCACCATGGCGCGGGCCTCGTCGGCACTCATCACATCATAGGGAGGCGCGGCCACCTCCGCCGCGCGGCCAGGGGCCGGGCGCAGTCCGGTGAAGGGCTTGATCAAGGGCATGGTGGGCAAGTTTCCAGGTTAGAGAGAAAGCCAGGCGGCGGAAGGCCTTAACGGGGTGGCGGGGCGTAGAGGAGGCCGCCATCGTTCCAGAGGGCGTTATAGCCCCGCTTGATCATGAGGGGCGACTGGGCGCCCAGGTTGCGCTCATAGATCTCGCCATAATTACCGACCTGGCCGATGACGCGGATGACCCAGTCCTTGTCCAGGCCCAGGGCCTTGGCGACCTTGCCCTCCACATCCAGCAGCATACGCGTATCGCCGGCCTTGGCGTCCTCCTGGGCCCGTTTCACATTCCGGGAGTCGATGCCCAGTTCCTCGGCATCGATCAGGACAAAGAGGGTCCAGCGCACGATATCGAACCAGCGGCTATCGCCCTCGCGCACCACGGGGCTCAGGGGCTCCTTGGAGATCACCTCGGGCAGGACCCGGTGATCGCGCCCCGCCGCCATGGCCACGCGCAGGCCGTGGAGTTGGGTGTGATCGCTGGTCAGAACCTGACAGTCGCCCGCCAGATAGGCTTTGGTCGCGGCCTTCATGTCGGGGAAGAGATGCAGATCGAGGTCCATGCGATGCCGGTCGAAATAGCGGCGGGCATGATCGGCGCTGGTGGACCCGGTCAGGGCGCACACCGACTTGCCATCCAGTTCCAGGGCGCTGAGGGTGCCCGTGTCGCGCCGGGTCATGAAGCCCTGGCCATCGAAGAGGAGCACCCCCACAAAGGTCACGCCCTCGGCGACGTCTCGCTCCAGATTCCAGCTCAGGTTGCGCGAGAGGAGATCGACCTGCCCCTTGGCCAGGGCGCCCAGGGCCTCGGCCACGGTCAAGGGCACGAACTCCACCTTGTCCTTGGCGCCCAGGGTCGCCGCCGCGACGGCGCGGCAGAAATCCACGTCGATGCCACTCCAATGCCCGGCGGCGTCCTTGAGGGACAGGCCCGGGGCCTCGCCATTGACGCCACACTTGACCTTGCCACGGGCCTTGACGTTCTCCAGAGTGCCCGCCGCCAGGGCCTGGCTCAGGGCGCCGGCGAGCAGAAGGCCGGTCACCCACTTGGCTGCTTGTCTCATCGAGATTCTCCTGTCCGAAAGGGGGTTACCAGCGCATCAGGACCCACTGGGGCACCTGGGTGACGGCGGGCCCGGAGCCGCTGTTCCAGGACAGGTCGCCCGATCCGTCCTGGTCCGTCAGATAATAGGGCGCGCCCACGCTCGGGGTGATCCTGACCTTGTAGAGGCGACCATTGATGCGGTACTCCTGCACGGTCCGGTTCTGGTGCTCATGCAGGGTCACGTCGGGAGCCAGATCGGACTCGTGGACACTCAGATCAAGCCCATCGATTTGACTGGCAAGGACCAGCGGGGTCAGGAGGAGGCCCAAAGCCGGCAAGGGCTGGGCAAGAAGGCGGTAATGGGGCATGTTCGGCGCGGCCCTGGGGTTTAAAACGGGGCTATGGTACCAGGAAGGGTGCGACCATGCGCCTGGCTGAGCCCAAGGGCGCGCGGGGTTCCCGCTTCACGCGGCGGGGGCATCCGGGGCGGGGGCCTTGCGCTCGGCATATTCGGTTTTGGAGCCGGTTTCGTCCCAGGCGAAGGTACAGTCCAGATGGGCAAGCACGGCAACCAGCCCCCCCTCGCCATCCTCGATCATGACGGCCAGGGGGGGACGGCTGCCAAAGCGCCGATTGCCGCGCTTGACCCAGAGAGAGCGCATCTCCGGATTGCGCGGGAAATAGGTGCCCAGGGCCTGCTCGATCCGCGTCAGATAACCCAGGCGGCGATTGACCAGGGCATCGTCCGGGAAGGCCTCCTGGTCAACGAAACGCGCCACATGACGGGCCTTGACCGTGGCGGGCAGGGCGAGCAGGGCCATGATATCGCTTGCCCCCAGACCCCAGTCGCCACAGAGGGCCATGACGTGGCGGGTGATGGACAGGCGTTCCTCGGGGGTCAGGGCTGGGGTAAAGGACGGGACTTGGGTCATGGTGAATTCCGGATGGGTAGAGGGGCGAAGCTGGCCGCGAATTCGCCAAGTTTGCGGGCAAGGCCGGCCATTTCAAGCCGGCGCGCCAGGCTCAGCGCGATACGCGCTGAATGCGCATCACCTTCGGGATCTGCCGCAGGCGCCGCATGATGCGGGCCAGATGTTGGCGGTCACGGACCGAGAGGAGAAAATCCAGCCGGATGTTGTGGCCATCCTTTTCACGCGACTGGACATTCTCGATGTTGGAACCCAATTCGGCGATGGCGGCGGCCAGGCTGGCCAGCACCCCGCGCTGGTTGCCAACATCCACCCGGATCTCCGTGTAGAAATCCCCCGCCGGTTGACTGGACCACTCCAGATCAAGCCACTGGTCTTTATGTTGTTGAAAATCGCCGAGGTTTCGACATCCCTGCCGGTGGACCACGATGCCCTTGCCGGGGCTGAAGAGTCCGGAGATGGGGTCCCCCGGAATTGGCCGGCAGCAGCGCCCATAAGTGACCACCATGCCCTCGGTGCCCTTGATGGCCAGCCGGCGCGCCTGTCTGGGCTCGGCGTCGAGGGGCGCCTCGGCCACTTCCTCGCCCATGAGGCGTCGCGCCACCAGGATCGGCAACCGATTGCCCAGCCCCACCTCCACCAGCAGGGTAGCCAGATCCGGCAGCTTGGCCCGCGCCAGATAGGCCGCCCGGTGACCCTCCGGCAGCCGGTCCAGGTCCAGCCCCTGCCCCGCCAGCTCGGCGTTCAGCAGGCGCCGGCCCAGGGCCTCGGCCTCCTGGCGTTGCAAATTCTTGAGATAGCCGCGGATATTGGCGCGGGCCTTGCCCGTCACCACGAAATTCAGCCAGCCGGCGTTGGGCATGGCCCGGGGCGCCGTGATGATCTCCACCGTCTGACCGCTGCGCAAGGCGGTGCGCAGGGGGGCCATGCGCCGGTCGATCCGCGCCGCCACGCAGCGGTTACCCAGACCGGAATGGATGGCGTAGGCAAAATCCACCACCGTGGCCCCGGCGGGCAGCACCTGGATGTCGCCGCGCGGGGTAAAGACATAGACCTCGTCCGGGAAGAGATCGACCTTGACGTGCTCCAGAAACTCCATCGAGTCGCCGGAGCCGCGCTGCATCTCCAGCAGATTCCCCAGCCAATCCGCCGCGAGATTTTGGGGGCTAGGGCGCTTGGCGCCGGTTTTATACATCCAGTGCGCGGCGATGCCGCTCTCGGCATGGCGCTGCATGTCCAGGGTACGAATCTGGATCTCGATGGGGATGCCTTGGGGACCGAACAACTGGGTATGCAGGGACTGGTAGCCGTTGTTCTTGGGGATGGCGATATAGTCCTTGAAGCGACCGGGCATGGGCTTGTAGAGGTTATGCACCACCCCCAGGACGCGATAGCAGGTATCGATCCGATCGACGACGACACGAAAGCCAAAGACATCCACCACCTCGTCAAAGGGGCGCTGTTTGTCGCGCATCTTGCCGTAAATACCGTAAAGATGTTTCTGGCGGCCCACCACCTCGCCCTGGATACCCTCCTGCTCCAGGCCTTCCCGCAGGGCCCGTTCGACATCCGCCACCAGTTCCTTGCGCGCCCCCCGGGCGCGGACGACCGCCCGCTGCAGCAGCAGGCGGCGCCAGGGCCAGCAATGGGCGAAGCCCAGATCCTCCAGTTCCAGGAAGATCTTGCGAATCCCCAGACGGTTGGCAATGGGCGCATAGATCTCCAGCGTCTCGCGGGAGATGCGGCGGCGCTTCTCCGGAGCCATGATGCCCAGGGTCCGCATGTTATGGAGCCGGTCGGCGAGCTTGATGAGGATGACCCGGATGTCCTTGGTCATCGCCAGCAGCATCTTCTGCAGATTCGCCGCCTGGGCCTCGGCCTTGGAACGAAAGTCCAGGCGCGTCAGCTTGCTGACGCCATCCACCAGCTCGGCGATCTCCTCGTCGAAGAGGGCCGCCACCGTCTCCTTGGAGTGGCCCGTGTCCTCGATGACATCGTGGAGAATGGCCGCCATCAGGCATTTGTGATCCATGCGCATCTCGGCCAGGATGCGCGCCACGGCGATGGGGTGCTGGATATAGGGCTCGCCCGACTTGCGCGTCTGGCCGGCATGGGCCTCGGCCCCGAACTGGTAGGCGCGATAGACCTCGCGGATTTGGTCCGCGCTCAGGTAGGACTCCAGATAGACACAGAGGTCGCCGATCTGGAAGCGCGGCCGGTCCAGCGGCGGCTCGGCGGGGGGGGTAACGGCAGGCGATTCAACTACCTGAGTCATGGGCATGGACCCGAACGGCGGGCGGGGACGGCTGGCGCCGGACCCGGAATCCGATACCTGACTCGCCAGCGTCTCAGGAGGACTCCTCGGTCCCCAGCTCGGCCGCCAGCTCCTCGGCGATCTGCATCTCCAGGGTCCGCTCGGCCCGGCGTTGCTCGCGCTCCACCTCCACGGCGGCGACGGTCTCCTGGGTCAGGACGCCCTCGGCGATCTCCCGCAGGGCCACCACCGTGGGTTTATCGTTCGACCAGGGGATCAGGGGTTCGACGCCATTGGCCAGTTGCCGGGCCCGCTTGGTGGCAAAAATGACCAGATCAAACCGGTTGTCCACATGATCGAGGCAGTCCTCGACAGTAATTCGCGCCATGAGTCTTGTTGCTCCATTTACATCGTAGGTCGGTCAGATTACCAAAACCCCGCCCGGAAGGCGAAGGGCCGCATGAGGGCTTTACCCATTTACCGCTGGCGGCCCACCCGGACGGCCCCGCCATCAGTCGGCCAGCAGGGCCTCGATCATGCCGGGAGCCAGCCCGGCACCATGGGCCAGGCGCAGGCGCTCCGCCCGCGCCAGGCAGGCCAGATCGGCCAGCGCCTGATCGAAATCATCATTCACGACCAGATAGTCGTATTCATCAAAATGGGACATCTCGTCCCGCGCCTGGCGCATGCGCCCGGCGATGACCGCCTCGCTATCCTGGCCACGCCCCCGCAACCGCTCCGCCAGAACGGGAGCGGAGGGCGGCAGGATAAAGATGGAAACGGCGGCGGGGAAACGCGCCCGTACCTGGCGCGCCCCCTGCCAGTCGATCTCCAGCAGCAAATCCTGGCCCCTGGCCAGGGCCTCGCGCACCCTGGCCTCCGCGGTGCCGTAACGATTGCCGAAGACCTGGGCGTGCTCCAGGAAGGCGCCGTCCGCGATCATGGCCAGAAAGCGCCCCTCATCGATAAAGTGGTAATGGACGCCGTCCACTTCACCCGGCCGCGGCGGACGGGTCGTGTAGGAAATGGCCAGCCCCAGGGCGGATTCACGCTCCAACAGGGCCTTGACCAGACTGGTCTTGCCCGCGCCCGAGGGCGCCGATACGATAAAAAGGATACCTTCGCTCATCAAACCAGCGCCCGGGGTGGTGAACAGGGGAGTAATGGGTGTGAGGCCGAGGACAGGCCAGCGCCCCACGGCCATGCCCTCGTCACCGGGAAATTAGACCACAAGCGCCCCTCGCGAGCGAGACCCGACCCGCGCCTGAGCCCCACCCGGAAGCCACCCAGATGCTGACCTGCGCCGACCTGCCCCCCACCCTGCTGCCCGCCCTGCTCGCCCGCTTCGGGCTCACCCTGGACTGGATCGCACCGGGGGAGCCCATCCCGGGCAGCTATTGGGGAGAGTCGGAGGCCGGTCTGGTCCGGGACCGCTTGTATGTCCGGGCCGACACCCCGCTGCACTCGGCCCTGCATGAGGCCTGTCATTGGATCTGCATGGACCCGGCCCGCCGGCAAGCCCTGCACACGGACGCTGGCGGCGAGGTGGCCGAGGAAAACGGCGTCTGCTATCTCCAGCTCCTGCTCGCCGATGAACTGCCCGGCGTTGGCCGCGAGCGCCTCTGCCGCGACATGGACGACTGGGGCTACAGCTTCCGCCTCGGAGGCGCCCGCCGCTGGTTCCAGGAAGACGCGGAGGATGCCCGCCAATGGCTGCTCCACCAGGGCCTGATCGACACCGCCAATCGCCCCACCTGGGCACCGCGATTC
Source organism: Chromatiaceae bacterium (assembly GCA_020851955.1). Classification (GTDB taxonomy): domain Bacteria; phylum Pseudomonadota; class Gammaproteobacteria; order Chromatiales; family Chromatiaceae; genus M0108. Next base: position 8,251 of record JADZBU010000181.1, read on the forward strand.
TGACAGTGCCGCCTCTTGTTTTCCCCGGCCTGCCCTATAATTCGGCGATACGTTCTTTCGAGAGGAGTTTTACCATGACCCAGATCCTCAACCCACGACGCCTCCTGGCTGGGCTGTCCTTGCTGGCTCCGGCCCTGGTCCTGGCCTGGGCACCCCCCTACCCTGGTGGCTACGGCCCCCCGCCCCCGGTTCAGGGTGGGGCTTTTCCTGACTTCCCGGCCCCGCCGAACCTGGCGGGTCCCGACCGGCCCGGCTTCCCCCGCGCCGGGGGTCCCTTGCGCTTCAACCAGACCGTCACCGCCGAGGGCTATGTCCTCGAAATCCCCCTCGATGGCCTGCGGGCCGAGGACATCCAAGTCCAGATCGAGGGCCGCTCGCTGCGCCTCTCCCGCGACACCAACACCCAGAAGACCCGCGAGGAGACCCTCGGCGATGGCCAGGGCTATAGGCGCAGCTACAGCTTCTCCAGCGGCCACGCCAGCCAGCGCCTGCCCCTGCCGCCGGATGCCGACGGTGGGGCCCTGCGACGCGAGGACGGCGCCGAGCAGGTGCGTATCATCATCCCCCGTCGCCAGCACTAGGCCGGGCCCCTCGAGCCCCATGCCCGGCCCCGGGATGATGCGCGTCAACCTCCAGACCCTGGGCTGCCGGCTCAACGAAGCGGAACTGGAGACCTGGGCACGCCAGTTCCAACAACTCGGCCACCAGGTCACCCCCGACGAGACGGGGGCCGACCTGGTCGTGGTCAACACCTGCGCCGTCACCCAGGAGGCGGTCCGCAAATCCCGCAAGCTCCTGCGCCGCGCCCAGCGCGACAACCCCCGCGCCAAGCTGGTCGTCAGCGGCTGCCTGGCCACCCTGGAGAACCAGGCCCTGGCCCTGGAGGCCGGCATTGACCTCCTGATCCCCAACGCCGACAAGGATCGTCTGGTGGCCATCGCCGCCGCCGAACTCGATCTGCCCGCCATGCCCCTCACCGCCATGGCGGCCGAGGCCAATCCCCTCTTCGCCCGCGGCCGCCAGCGCGCCTTCATCAAGGTCCAGGACGGCTGCCGCTACCGCTGCGCCTTCTGCATCGTCACCCTGGCGCGGGGCGAGGAACGCAGCCGCACCATCCCGGAGGTGGTTGACGAAATCAACCGCGCCGCGGCGGCGGGCATCCGCGAGGCCGTGCTCGCGGGCGTCCACCTGGGTGGCTGGGGCAGCGACCTGGGACTGGGCCTGGACGACCTGATCGGCGCCGTCCTCGCCGAGACGGACATGCCGCGCCTGCGCCTCGGCTCCCTGGAACCCTGGGAACTGCCCGATGGCCTCTGGGACCTCTTCGCCAATCCCCGCCTCATGCCCCACCTGCACCTGCCCCTGCAAAGCGGCGCCGACAGCGTTCTGCGGCGCATGGCGCGCCGCTGCCGGACCCAGGAGTTCGCCGACCTCGCCCGCGAAGCCCGCGCCCGCGTCCCCGACATCCACCTCACCACCGACATCATCGCCGGCTTCCCCGGCGAGACCGACGCCGAGTGGCGCCAGACCCTGGACTTCGTCGCCGCCATCGGCTTCGGCCAGGTCCACATCTTCGCCTACTCCCCCCGCCCCGGCACCAAGGCAGCCAGCCTGCCCGATCAGGTCCCCGCCGAGGTCAAAAAGGCCCGCAGCCGGGAGCTGCACGCCCTGGCGCGGCGCCTGAAGGCCGAGACCTTCGCCCGCTACCTGGGCCACCAGACCAGCATCCTGCTGGAAGGCCGCCAGGGCCGTGACCCGGACGGCGACCGGTACGGCTACACCCCTCATTACCTGCCCGTGCGCCTGGAACCCAGCCCAGGGCAAGACCTTACCAACCAGTTGCTGCGGGTCGAACTGACCGCCATCCACCCGGACGGCGACAGCCTGATCGCGACCTTGGTCCCACCCCAGCCACGGCCAGACCACCAAGACGCCAGCGCGGGCGCGGCCCTGGGCCCCTTGGCGGACCCAGCCCCGGCATGAACAATACCGAGCTCGCGAGGACGGCCGCCAGGATGGCCCAACGCTTTGCCGTGGCCAGTGGACCCCTGGCGATCGAGCCCCTGGGCCGGGGCCTGATCAACGACACCTTTCGGGTGACCGCCGAGACCAACCGCTGGGTATTGCAACGCATCAATGGCCAGGTCTTTCCCGACCCCGCGGGCATCATGGCCAACCTGTCTCGCCTCGGGGCGCATCTGGCCCGCCAGGGGGTGGTGGATCTGACCTGGCCGGAGCTGGCGCGGACCCCGGAGGGCGCAACCTGGACCCAGGACGAGACCGGCGCGGTCTGGCGCCTGATGAGCTTCATCCCGGGCCAGCCCCTGGAACGGATCGCGGACGCTCACCAGGCGGCGGCGGTGGGGCGCCTGCTGGGGGCCTTTCATCGGGCCGTGGCGGACCTCGATCCCGCAAGCCTGACCGTAACCTTGCCCGGCTTTCATGTGACGCCGGGCTACCTGGAGCCCTTCGACCGGGCGGCGCGGGAGGCGGTCGCGGCGCCCCAGCCCGGGCTGGAGGAGGCGCTGGCCTTCGTGGCGGCGCGGCGAGAGGGCCTGGACCTGCTGGAGCAGGCGCGGGCAGCGGGCCAGATCCCGGAGCGGCTGGTCCACGGCGACCCCAAGCTGGACAACCTGCTGTTCGACGCCGAGGGCCGGCGGGCCCTGGCCTTGATCGATCTGGATACGGTGCAGCCGGGCCTGACACTGCACGATATCGGCGATTGCCTGCGCTCCTGCTGCAACCGGCAGGGTGAGTCCGCCCGCGAGTCAAGCGTGGCCTTTGACCTCGCGGTTTGCCGCCCCCTGCTGCAGGCCTACGCGGACCGGACCCAAGGGCTGCTGGTCCCGGCGGAGGTGACACGCCTCTTTGCCGCCATCCGGCTGATTCCCCTGGAGCTGGGCCTGCGGTTTCTGACGGACCATCTGCAAGGCGACCGCTGGTTTCGCGTCTCCGCACCCGGTCAGAATCTCGCCAAGGCGCGCATTCAATTCGCCCTGGTGGCGGACATCGAGCGCCAGGAGCGGGAGATCCAGGCCATCATCGCCGCCGCCTTTGGTTGATTCAGCGGCTATCGCGTCTAATCCCTACATCCCGCCCCGCTCTTGCGGTAAGATCACGCCCACTTTTCGTGTTCGCCCCTCGGCGGGCGCGGCCGGTCAAGGATTGGGGCGCCCTTGCCCCAGGCGGGCCGGTTCCGGATAGCAAGTAACGCCCGTCTCGCGGGACGGCAGTGGAGGACATCATGGGCTTGGGTGGCATCAGCATCTGGCAGCTTCTCATCATTCTGGTGATCGTGCTGCTGCTCTTCGGGACCAAGCGTCTCAAGAGCATAGGTTCGGATTTGGGTAACGCCGTCAAGGGCTTCCGGTCCGCCATGAGCGACCCGGACAAGGAAGCGGAGGAGGAGGCCAAGCGACTGGAAGAGCCCCCCGCGGCTAACCGGGCGGCCACGCCGGACCCGGCCGCGCGGACGGCGACGCCCGACCCGGCGGCCAAGGCCGAACCTAGGGACAAGGTCTGAAGCCCGATTTAGCACGGGGGTCGGGGCGGGATCATGTTTGACATCGGCTTTTTGGAATTGGTCCTGGTGGGCGTGGTCGCCCTCCTGGTGGTGGGACCGGAGCGTCTGCCCAAGCTGGCGCGCACCGCCGGGCTCTGGATGGGACGCGCCCGGCGGACCCTGGCGACGGTGAAGGCGGAGATCGACAGCGAACTCAAGGCGGAGGAGCTCAAGGAGATCCTGGCCAAGCAGGCGCGGGAGAATCCGCTGGAGACCCTCATCGAGATGCCCATCGGCAAGCCGTCGGCCCCTCCGCCCTCCTCGCCCCAGAACCCAGCGGCCCCTAGCAAGCCGGATTCCACCACCTAGGGACAGGCACCAATCTCATCCCAGGATGAGTCTTACCCCGGTCGTTGCCTTCTGCCCGCTGGCCTAGCCTCGGGGCCACGCTTCTTGCCGAGGCGCCCCGGCCGGCCATGACTTTCTGACCACCACTCATTCGGATGTAACGACCGCGATGACAGCGCCGGCCTACCATGAAGACCCGGGCCCGGAACAGCCCTTCATGTCTCACCTCGTGGAGCTGCGCGACCGGCTGTTGCGCATGGTGATGGCGATCGGGATCGCCCTGGTGGTCCTCTTTCCCTTCGCCAACGATATCTACACCTTCATCGCCGAGCCCATCCGCGCCCAGTTGCCCGAGGGCTCGACCATGATCGCCACCCAGGTGGCCTCGCCCTTCATGACGCCCTTCAAGCTGGCGCTGGTGTCGGCGGTCTTCGTCGCCATGCCCTACCTGCTGTTCCAGATCTGGGGCTTCGTGGCGCCTGGCCTCTATCAGCATGAAAAGCGCTTCGCCGTGCCCTTGCTGGCCTCCAGCATCTGCCTGTTTTACCTGGGCATGGCCTTCGCCTATTACCTCGTCTTCCCGCTGGTCTTCGCCTTCTTCACGGCCACGACCCCCGAAGGCGTGGCCCAGATGCCGGACATCACCTACTACCTGGATTTTGTCCTCAAGCTCTTTTTTGCCTTCGGGGTCTCCTTCCAGATCCCCATCGCGACCATCCTGCTGGTGGCCATGGGCATGACCACGGCGGAGAGCCTGGCCGACAAACGGCCCTATGTCATCGTCGGCTGCTTTGTCATCGGCATGCTCCTGACCCCACCGGACGTCATCTCCCAGACCCTGCTCGCGGTGCCCATGTGGATGCTGTACGAGGCGGGCATCTTCTTCTCGCGCTTCTTCAAGAAGCGGGACACGGAAGAAGAGCCAGAACAGACCGAGGGATCGCCAGCGGGGCCGGGCGCGGCGGGAGTGGGGGCGACGGCCGGCGCCAGACCGACGACGGCTCCGGGGGTCGGCACCCCTGGGGATGCGAGCGGCGCCAGCCCGGGGCCAGAACTCCAGGCCGGGGAGATCCTGGTCGGCCGTGAGATCGACGGTGGCGATCCCTTCGATCGCCAGCGCTTCGTCCCCCTCACGCCGGCGGAAATGGAGGCGGAGCTCGACGCCATCGAGGCCGCCGAATCGGAACTGGACGAGGATATGGACCCCATCGAGGCCTTGCTGGAGCGGGTCTCGGAACTGCGCGACCTGGAAAACGAGGCCGGCGCCCGCCAACTCCTCTATCGCGTCCTCGCCGACGGCGACGAAACCCAGCGCGGGGTGGCCATGAATATCCTGACGGAGATGGACAGGCCCTGAGGCTGGCGGCCCGGGGATTGAAATGTCGCGATGGCCCACTAATTCCGCCTAATCCATGGCCTAGCGCCGGGCCATGGCATCACCACCAGAGAGCGACCCGGACCCATGGCCTCCGCCACCCAACTCCATTACAAACAAAACCGGCTCAAGCAACTGCGCGCCTTCTGTCACGCCGCCCGCTCGGGCAGCGTCAGTACCGCCGCCGACCAGATCTTTCTCAGTCAGCCCACCGTCTCCCTGCAAATTCAGGCCCTGGAGCGGGAGTTCGACACCCTCCTCTTCGAGCGCCGCGGCCCCAAGATCAAGCTCACCCCGGCGGGTGATCTGCTCTACGGTCTGGCCCAGCCCCTGGTCGAAGGCATGGACAAGCTCCATGAAACCTTCTTCAGTCAATGCGGCCGGGTGGATCAGGGCTCCCTGGAGGTGGCGGCCGGTGAATCGACCATCCTCTATATCCTGCCGGAGCCGGTACGGCGCTTCACCGCCATCCATCCGGGCATCGAGATCAAGCTGCACAATGTCACGGGCCGCGATGGCCTGGCCATGGTGCGTGCCGACGAGGCGGACATGGCCGTCGGCTCCATGATCGAGGTCCCGGACGACATCACCTACCGGCCCTTCGTCACCTACCGGCCCAAGCTCATCACCCCCCTGGACCACCCGCTGGCGGCCAAGGCCAGCGTGACTCTGGAGGACATCACCCCCTTCGGGCTCATCCTGCCGCCCAGTCACCTCAGTACCTGGCGGACGGTGGATCTGGTCTTCCGTCAGCACAACCTGAATTACAAGGTTGCCCTGGAGGCCGGGGGCTGGGAGGTCATCAAAAAGTATGTCGAACTGGGGCTGGGCATCTCCATCGTCACCGATGTCTGTCTCACCGGCCAGGAACGCCTCGCCACCATCCCCATGGAGCAATACTTCCCCAAACGCAGCTACGGTATCGTCCTGCGCCGTGGCAAGTTCCTCTCACCCCAGGCCAAGCGCTTCATCGAGGTGCTCGACGAAACCTTCGCCGGCCAGGAGGTCGAACCCCACCTCCAGGGCCCCGAACATGGGGAATGGGAGGATGCCCTTCTGGGGTGAATCAGGTCCGCGAGGCCAGCCCCAGGGTATACAGCCGGTTCTTCTTGTCGCCGCTGATCTCGGCGGCGAGGGCAGCGGCTTGTTTGAGGGGCAGTTCCCTGGCCAGGATGCGCAGCACCCGTTCGCCTTCCAACCCGGTTGCATCCCGGTCGCGGCAGCCCTCCACCAGCAGAACGAATTCGCCCTTCTGCTGATCCGGGTCTTCCTGTATGCGCGGGACCAGGCCCGCCAGGGTACCGTCCAGGAAAGTCTCGAAGTGCTTGGTGAGTTCCCGCGCCACCACGGCGCGGCGGTCGGGACCCAGGCTTGCGGCTAAGTCGGCCAGGGTCGCCAGGACCCGATTGCCCGCCTCGTAGAAGATGAGGGTGCCCGGTTCCTGGGCCAGGGTGACGAACCACTCCCGACGCTTGGCGTGGGTCCGGGGTGGGAAACCCAGAAAAACGAAGCGATCACTGGGCAGGCCGGCGGCGGAGAGGGCGCAAATGGCGGCGTTGGGGCCGGGGATCGGCACGACCCGCAGACCGGCGGCCCGGGCGGCGGCCACCAGGGGATAGCCGGGATCGCTGATCAGGGGCGTGCCCGCATCCGACACCAGGGCCAGATCCTCCCCGGCGGCCAGACGTTCCAGCAGGCGCGGGACCAGCTTTTCCTCGTTGTGCTCGTGACAGGCCGTCAGCGGCGTGCGCAGACCATAATGACTCAGCAGACCCGCGGTGTGGCGGGTATCCTCGGCGGCGATGAGGGCCACCCGGGCCAGGACCTCGAGGGCGCGCTGGCTGATATCGGCCAGATTGCCCATGGGCGTGGCCACCACGTATAGTATCCCCGAGACTTGTGACAAGGTCTTTCCTTCCGATTTTCAACAGGCCCGCCATCGATGACGAAGCCAGACACTGCTATTGGCGACGGGAGTTTTCCCAGCTCCCGTGCCCCCTGTCCCCCGACGGGACGCCCGCGACTTGCCACCGGGTCGCCTGATCATGCTCAGCGCCCCCGGGCCAGGCCCGCTGTTCAGGCATCGGCGCCGTTGGCCGCGAGCGCTGGCCGGTCCCTGCCTCGGGCGCTGGCCCCGAGGCTCCTGTTCGCCCTCTTTCTGACGACCCTGGCCTTGCTGCTGGCGAGTTGCGCTGGCCCCCCACGTTACGCCGATCCGGGCGCCGGTTCAGGGGCGGCCGCGCCACCCCAGGCCCGGGCCCAGGTCGCCGTCCTGCTGCCCCAATCCGGACGTTACGCCGAGGCGGGCGCGGCGGTGCGTCAGGGCATTCTCTCCGCCCAGGGCGCCAGCGGACAAGGTCCGGAACTCCGCTTCTACGATAGTCACAACCCGAAAGCGGTGCCGGCCATATTGCGCCAGGCCGCCGCCGAGGGCGCGACCCTGGCCATCGGCCCCCTGGAAAAGGAGGCGGTCGATGCCCTCGCCGCCCAGCCGGCCCTGCCCATCCCCACCCTGGCCCTGAATCGGGCCACCCGCGAGGCCTCGCCCCCGAACCTCTACCAATTCTCCCTGGACCCGGAGGACGAGGCGGCGGACGCGGCGCGCAAGGCCTGGGGCCAGGGCTATCACACGGCCATCCTCCTGTATCCCGCCAGCCCCTGGGGTGAACGCCTGGCCAACGGCTTCCGGCGCGAATGGCTCGGCAGTGGTGGGAGTTTCGCCACCATCCAGGCCTTTGATCCGAACTCGGCGGACTTGCCCCAGGGGCTGCTGGGGGATTCCTTTGCCGGCTCGATCCAGACCGCCCCCGCCGACTGCGTCTTCCTGGTCGCCACGGCGCCCCAGGCCCGCCGGCTCTGGCCCGAGATTGTCGCCAGCACCCAGGGCCCGCCCCCGGTCTTTGCCACCTCCCATGTCTTCGAGGGCGCCCCGGATCAGGAGGGCAACCAGGCCCTGCTGGGGCTGCAATTCGTCGATATCCCCTGGATGATCGACATCAATCCGTCGGACCCCCTGTCCCGCTCCAGCCTGGAGCGCGCCACCGGGGGCATCGACCCGCGTTACGCCCGCCTCTATGCCATGGGCATCGACGCCTATGCCTTGATTCAGCATCTTGACGGCCTGGCGGGGCGTCCCGGCGCCTTCCTGGAGGGGCGCACCGGACGCCTGAGCCTGGACAGCCAAGGGCGGGTCCAGCGGGAACTCATCCTGGCCCGCCTGGACAGCCTGGGGCCCCGACGAATGACCGCGACGGGAGCGGCGGCCAGCCTCGCCGCCGTTCATCCTGGTCACCCCGGAGGCGGAGAGCCGCGCCTTGCCGCCCTCGCCCCCTGAGACCCGCCGGGACCTGGGCGCCGACAAGGAGCGCCTGGCCCGGGACTATTTGCAGGGGCAAGGCCTGCGGCTCATGGCCAGCAACTACCGCTGCCGGCGCGGCGAAATCGACCTGGTGATGCGTGATGCCGCCACCCTGGTCTTTGTCGAGGTCCGCTTTCGCGCCTCGGAGCGCTTTGGCGGCGCCGCCGCCTCGATCGGGGTGGCCAAGCAAAGGCGACTGATCGCCGCCGCCAGCCATTTTCTGCAACGCCAAACCCTGGACCTCCCCTGCCGCTTCGATGTCATCGCCATCGGCGCCGGGGACCGTATCGACTGGATTCGGGATGCCTTCCATGCCTAACGACCCACTTGCGCGACCCAGAACCGCCCACCGGGGCCAGCGGCCCCTCCTCGCCTGCCTGGCCCTGAGCCTGGCCCTGCCCCTCCTGCAGGGCTGCGCCGCCGCCCTGATCGGGGCCGGGGTGGGGGCGGCGGTGGGGGCCACCGTCATGGTCCGGGACCGGCGCGGCGCGGACGCTGTCATGGATGACAAGGAAATCGAGTTCAAGAGCCGGGATTGGCCCGGCGCCCAGACCCGTTGCCAGGTCGCGGTCAACAGCTACAACCGCGTCGTGCTGCTCACGGGTCAATGCAAGGACGAGACCGGGGCGAGGGCTTATGCCGAGCGCGTCAGCCAGGTGCCTAAGGTCAGCCGGGTGGTGGACGAGATCACCATCGGCCCCTTTGCCAGCATCAACCGCCAGGGCGAGGATACCCTCATCACCTCCAAGGCCAAGCTGGCGCTGGTGGATGTCGATATCCCGGGATTCGACCCCACCCGGGTCACGGTGATTACCGAATCCGGCATCGTCTATCTCATGGGCCTGGTGACCCCCGAGGAAGCCCAGGCCGCGGTTGACAAGGTGCGCTACGTCCCCGGGGTCGTCAAGGTGGTGAAGGTCTTCGAGATCACCAACAAGCCCACGAGCGCGGACGCCAAGGCCACCTCCGCCGCCCACTCCGCCCAGCCTCAAGCAGAGACGGGCGGTTTCGACCAGGCGGACCAGGGTGGGGGCCAGGCCTCATTCCCCACCCGCAACGCCCTCGACGACACCCCCAGCGACCCGGGTCCCGATGACGCCTTCTAAACCCCTGGAGGCCGGGCTGGTCCGGGAACTTGGGGCCATCGCCAGGCCTGGCGCCCTCCTGATGGACCCGGCGGAATGCTGGTCCTACGGCTATGACAACAGCCGCCGCCAGGCCATGCCCCAGGCCGTGGTCCTGGTCGAGGCCGCCGACCAGGTCGTGCCCCTGGTCCAGCTCTGCAACCGGGAACGGCTGCCACTGGTCGCGCGCGGGCGCGGCACCGGCACCACCGGCGCCACGGTGCCGGATCGGGGCGGCCTGGTCCTCTCCTTCGAGCGGATGGAGCGCATCCTGCGCATCGACCCGGACAACCGCCTGGCGATCGTGGAGCCGGGTGTCACCAACCAGGCCCTGCAGACGGCGCTGGCGCCCCATGGCTTTTTCTGGCCACCGGACCCCACCAGCGCCGCTACCTGTACCCTGGGCGGCAACCTGGCCTGCAACGCCGCCGGCCCCCGCGCGGTCAAGTACGGCACCCCGCGCGAGAATACCCTGGGACTGACGGCGGTCACCGGCGCTGGCGAGCTGATGCGCGCCGGGGTGCGGACCACCAAGGGCGTGGTCGGCTACGACCTGACCCGGCTCATCATCGGCTCCGAGGGTACCCTGGCCCTCATCACCCAGGCCACCCTCAAGCTCACCCCCCTGGCGGAGGCCCGGCGCACCCTGCGCGCCAGCTACGCCGACATCCATGCCGCCGCCGCCGCCGTCTCCGCCATCATGGCCCAGCCCGTCACCCCCTGCGCCCTGGAATTCATGGACGGCTCCGCGATTGCCATGGCCCGGCATGTCGGCGATCTGGGCCTGCCCCCGGGAACCGGCGCCCTGCTGATGATCGAGGTGGACGGCCCGGCCCACGGTATCGACCAGGCCGCCGCGGCCGTCGCCCAAGCCGCGGGGGTGCCCGGACTCCTGGACCTGAGCACCGCCGCCCGTGCCGAGGAGGTCGCCGCCCTCTGGCGGACCCGCGCCGCCCTGTCCCCGGCCCTGCGCCAGATCGCCCCCAAAAAAATCAACGAGGACGTGGTGGTGCCCGTCTCGCGCCTGGGTACCTTCATCGAGGGCGTGGACCGGCTGGGGCGGGAGCACACCATCCGCATCGTCAACTTCGGCCACGCCGGCAACGGCAACATCCATGTCAACCTGCTGGTGAACCCCGACGACCCCGAGGAGATGGCCCGCGCCGACGCCTGCCTCGACGCCGTCTTCAGCCTGGTCATCGCCTTGGAAGGCACCCTATCGGGCGAGCATGGGGTCGGCCTGGCCAAGCGAGATCATATTCACCGGGAGCTGGACCCCGTCGTCCTGCGCCTCATGCACGGTATCAAGCAACAGTTCGACCCCAACGGCATTCTCAATCCCGGCAAGACATTGCCGCCCCAAGACTGAACAGGGTGGATGCTACCGATGTAGGCGCTAGGGCGAGGGAATCCGATGCAGCTTGAATTCAGAAAGGCCTTGCACTTCCAGTACTTGGTTTATCAGATCCCCACAGATTTCATGTTCGATGTAGGCAAGCGCCTGTTGCAGTCTTACCCATTGCTCTTGCCGGGTCAGCCCAGCCTCACGGATTGCGATAACGCCGGGATGTAGGTCCACGGACTTCGCCAACCTTATGAAATCGCCAACATTGATCGTTACGACGACCTGGTTGTTTTGGTAGGCGTACCGCCAAACCTCCTCATCGGAAGCCCCCTGCAGACCGACGTATCCCACGGCTTGAGCCGGGACCCCATGCTCGTTTGCCCACAGAGCCAAAACAGGCGAGAGGTTCTCATCGATCAGGAGGTCCACTCAGCGATATCTCAGTTCCAGATCCTTGACCGGCCGGCCGGGTGCATTGCCCATGCGGGCACGGATCTCGGCATACTGTAGTCCCTTAATCCCAATGCCAGGGTAGTCCTCGGCGATTTCGATCATCGGCACGCCTTTCCTGAAGAGTCCAACCACCTGCGCCACTGGAATGCGCGTTCCCTTGAACACGGGCTGTCCAGAGCAGATATCCTGTCGACACTCGACTTGGGCCGCACCCTGATAGTAATGTCGGAGCGCGTCCCGCAAGCCAGCGGTAATTCCGCCTAAGTCCAATGTCAAGGGCACTTCTCCAGCGCGTTGTAACTTCTGGCCCGCTCGCGACCACTGACCTACGTGGCGCTTGCGTGCCCCCAACACCTCATACAATTCGCTACGATCCTGAGTCCGTATCTGCACTCCCTCATTCTGGAGCGAGGCAATCAGACGAAAGTAGAGTAACTCGCGAAACCCCATCTTGGGGCGCCTGCCGGCAACCGGGGCAACCAGTGGTCCAAGTACGCGCGTGACTTCCTGGCGTAGGAGTTTCGGATCCTTTTTGATCACCGCAGCCCCGACACGTGTTTCAAAACGCATTGACATCCTGGATTCCAAAAATATGACTCACCATGAAGTGCATTTTATCCCCCCGGCTCGCTAAGATGCCAACGGGCATCTCTTTCGGCCAACAAGCCGAGGCGCTCCTTGTGAAATCGGACCAGCGGGAGGGCTGAAGCCCATGTTACTTGACGAGTCAATGCTGACTGCCTGGGACCGCCCCCGTTCCGGTACACCTGCCGCGAAGTGGCTGCTGCTCTTTTTCGCCCTGCTCGCCTGGCCTTGGCCGACCCTGGCCAACCCGGTCACGACGGACCACGTTACCGCGCGCCTGGTGGCGGAGCGGATCCCGATCGCCCCCGGCGCGACGGTCGATCTGGCCCTGATTTTTGAGATCCAGCCCGGCTGGCACACCTACTGGCGCAATCCCGGCGACTCGGGTGATCCGCCGCGCCTCGCCTGGACCCTCCCTGCGGGCGTCACCGTTGGGCCGCCGCGCTGGCCGCGCCCGGAAGTCATCCCGGTCGGCCCCTTGGCCAACTATGGCTATTCAGGCCGCGCCCTGCTGCTCTTCGCCCTGTCCCTGCCCGCGGACTGGCCCGTTGGCGCGCCCCTGCGCCTCCAGGCCCAGGCCGACTGGCTGGTCTGCGAGGAGCACTGCGTCCCGGAGTCCGGCCTTTTTGAACTGACCCTCCCGACGGCGGCCGCGACCGGCCCCATCAATCCCGTCGAGGCCGAGGCCTTCGCCGCCGCCCGCGCCGGTTTGCCGGAGAGCCGCCTCGAGGGGGCCCGGATGCGCCTGGAGGGGACGCGACTTGGCCTCGCCATCCCCACCGCCAACTTGCCCTTTGCTCCCGCCGCGGTCGAGTTTTTCGCCGGCGCCTGGGGCCTGATCGAACATGCCGCTCCGCAGCCCTGGCGGCTGGACGAGGGCTTGCTCCGATTGGACCTGACCCCGGGCACCTTGTCGGAAGATACCCCCGCCGAGGGCCTGCTGGTCCTTACGGATGCGGGAGGGCAGGTGCGTGCCTACGAGATCACCGCGGTCAGAGACCCACCCACCCAGGCGATCAGCCCAGAGGGGACGATCGGGCTGCCCCTCGCCCTGGCCTTCGCCCTGCTCGGCGGCCTGATCCTGAATCTGATGCCCTGCGTCTTCCCCATCCTGGCGATGAAGGCCCTGAGCCTGGTCAAGGGGTTAGCCGAGTCAGGGCCAGCCGCGGCGCGGCAGCGGGTCCGGCAGGGGCTCGCCTACACCGCCGGGGTGCTGCTCTTCTTTGCCGCTCTGGCGGGACTCCTGCTGGCCCTGCGCGCGGGCGGCGCGGCCATCGGCTGGGGTTTCCAACTCCAGTACCCGCCCTTCGTCGCCCTCATGGCCTCGGTCTTTTTCGTCATCGGCCTCAGCCTCGCCGGAGCGGTGAACCTGGGTGCCGGGCTCATGGCGCTGGGGAGTGGGGATAGCCGGCGCGGCCACCTGGGCGCCTTCGGGACCGGCGCCCTGGCGGCCCTGGTCGCGGCACCCTGCACCGCCCCCTTCATGGGCGCGGCCCTGGGCTATGCCGTCACCCTGAGCTGGCCCCTGGCCCTGGCGATCATGCTCACCCTGGGGTTGGGCCTGGCTCTACCCTTCCTCTTGCTGTCGCTGCTCCCCGGCCTGGCGCGGCGATTGCCGAAACCGGGCCCCTGGATGGAGATCCTGAAGGAAGTCCTGGCCTTTCCCATGTTCGCGGCGGCGGCCTGGTTGGTCTGGGTCCTGAGTGTTCAGACCGGGGCGGATGGGGTCGCCCTGGTCCTGGGTGGCCTGCTGCTGCTGACCTTTGGGCTCTGGCTGCGGGAAAGGACCCGGTTATTGAGTCCAGGCTGGCGGCGCTGGGGTGTCATCCTGAGCCTGGCGGCACTGGCGGGTACACTCGCTCTCGGAATGGCGACCGACCGCCTTGTCGCACCGACCAGCGGCTCGGGCGCGGTCCGTTCCGGGTCGCTCCCCAGCGAGCCCTATGCCCCCGATCGACTCGCCCAGGCCCGCGCGGAGGGGCGTCCCGTCTTCGTCAATATGACCGCCGCCTGGTGTATCACCTGCCTGGTCAACGAGCGCCTGGCCCTGAGCACCACCGAGGTGGCGCAAGCCTTCTCGGAGGCCGGCATCCTCTATCTCAAGGGGGACTGGACCAACCGGGACCCCACGATCACCGCCTATCTCGCAGCGCACGGCCGTAATGGGGTGCCACTCTATGTCTTCTATCCCCCGGGGGGAGAGCCCAGGGTTCTGCCGCAGATCCTGACACCGGACCTAGTGTTGGATGGAGTCAGAGAGCGGTAAAACCAATGCTGGGGTTATTCCTCGACTTGTAGCCAAGGGAAGGCGGGAATGAAATTCAGTGGGCCGCAACCGGGATCGCTGTCCCGGCAGTGATGAGGGTCGCGATCTCCTACCGCTTGCCAGAAGCCATCCCGATAGGTAATCCCTTCCCATTCCACATCGGCCAGTTTCCAATCCGACCAGATTTCCGTGATCACCCGATCAATGTCCTTTTTCCCCGATCAAGGCAATCCAGCCATCATCCTCGGGTCATAATCGCGTCTGGGAGGGAAATCCACGATCAACCTGGCCACCAGGTCCTTGATGATGGGATAGGGGGGATGGGCTTCGGGGAGTTGCTTCAGGTCATGGGGGTGTTTGAATTGCAGCATGGGTTTTTCTCCGGGCAAAAAAAACCCGCCGAAGCGGGTTCTGAGGGGATTGGGGGTATATTTATAAAGAATTTTTAGAGAGATTCTTTAGGTGATATTTAAGGGATGGTGTCGGGGGTCCGAATGGTTACATGTCTTGGCGTGAAGACTGTCCGGGCTCCCGCCTTCTCTACCACAATATCTAGGATGCTATGTGGAGAACATGGGAAATGTGTCCAACACTGATCATCGCTGTCATTCTTGGCAGGTTTCATTGCCTCCCATCCATTGGCGGCTTTCATAATAACAACCGCGTTCTCAGGAGGTTCAGGAAACTGCCGCGAGACCACCATCAAAGCCCATCCCATCAAGACGAATAATAATGAAACCAGGTAAAGTCTGCTCACAGATATTACCCGCAGACGAAGACGAACATCAGGCAAGACGTACTGCCCCCGGGAGATAGCACTCACAAAGATAGTTACAGAAGCTATAACAAAGAACACCCATGAGAATCGCGGATCAGGGCCTTTGATAAACCAAAAAATAATTCCAGAAACCGAAACAGCTAAGGACGTGAACACCCAGTAGCGACGATTGACTGTTTCTACAGACGATAGATCATCTCGGGGCTCTACAAAAACGACAGTAAACAGGAGAATGGCCGACGAAAATGCGCAAAGAAAGAAAACCCAACTTCCCAGGAAAGAGCGCATCCAAGCCGGAACCCAACCGAAATTAAATATTTCCATGTAGGCTTCATACCCTGGACCTGGGGCTCTTGCCCAACCCATAATCACGGCAGACATGTCCCTTACTGCCTCTATCGGAACACCCCAAGAAACATCAACGCAACTTTCTGCCGCAGGATACAAAAGACATCCACTTAGCATTAGTCCTCGAGTCAACCACATCACCCAATAAATCATGATAAGCAATAATAAGGGCCACGATCCTCGAATTACCCGTAATAGGAACCCTGGCTGATCCCTACACACACTTGACTCCGTACCCCCCGCCTCCTAGACTCCTCACCCATGAGAGTCTGCGGCCAATGGTTTGACACCCCCCTGCGCGAGCGCATCATGGGCGCCGTGCGGCAAGAGCCC
>JADZBU010000182.1 GCA_020851955.1 Chromatiaceae bacterium
GGTTATCCCGCGCCTCGTCTCGCTATTTCAGGTGTCCAGCTTGCCCTGGAACAGGTGGCCAGCTTGCCGTGGAATCACTGTCCAGCTTGGCGTGGAATCGGTGTCCACCTTGGCGTGGAATACGCAGCGAACCATCGGATTCCTTGACGGTTACGGACAGGCTGGGGCTCTTGTCTGCATGCGCCGGACACTGACCAACCCAGCGACCAGGGCGCAGCTCGCGGACACCCTCGAGGCGCGAGATGAAGTCTTGAGGGGTCATTGCTTGCCCATGGCTTCCATGCCTGGAACGCGAGTTTGTACTAGTGCAAGTTTCAGGCAGCTTCACGGAACACCTCCGGCCAGCGGCCATAAAGGAAGTCGGTAACTTCCAAGCGCATGGCGCCAAGGACTTCCCGCTCTTGAGCCTCAATTGCCTTTTGCTCGCTGACTTCGCTCATGTCGTAAAGGCCGTCCAGGGTCTCTCGGACGATGGCTTTCAGGGTATCGGGCGGGATGGCGTCCAATTCCACTGGCATCTGGTCTTGGCCATAGGCTTCGAGCCACGCCTTGTAATTCGGGTCCGATTGCTTGGCAGCATCCAGGCTGGCGGGCAAGTGATAGCGGGTAATCTGGTCGGGATTAAGGGCGGCGCGAACCAACCGCACACGGACACCGTGATAACTTTCCATGTTGCGGACCAGAGCCTTAGGGATGGCAACTCCGCTGGGGTCGAGGTCGCCAAAATGCACCAAGATGGGCTCCTTCCCCCGCATGATGGCCCGGTCGAAGCGCCCGGCCATATTTTCGACCATGCTTGACCCGACCTGGCCACGAACGGTATTCAGCCGGGTGCAGTAAGGCCATACCGCTTCCTCGAGAATGCTGGCCAGGGCGTCCTTTTCGCTGGAAACCTCGACATAGACCGCTTGGTTTTGGATGTAGCAGCGACCGTAGTAGCGAGGGTTCAGGAAGGTTTCAAGCTGGACTTGGATGTACTCATCCACCGCTCGCAATCCCCGCTTGCCGGTGGTGCGGCGGGTGCGGTCCTCAATGGCAATCCAGGGCACATGGTCGTCCCGGCGTAAGGTCGTCAGAACGCGAGAGACGCGGGCATATTCGCTGTGCTTGTTGGGGACATGGGACCGCACCACGCATTGATAGAAGACCTGGCGGACGGTCAGGGGCCAGAACTCCCGCCACTCGGTCACGATCTCGATAATCGCGGCGGCGAGGTCTTGGTTGCGGCCATGAAACAGCTTGTCGAGGCTGTTGGCGGTGTCGAGGCTGGCGAGGATGTTGCTCATAGCTGGCCCTCCCCGTGCTGCGCCTTGACGACGGACATGGCATATTCGGACAGGCTTTCCAGCTTGTCGCGCAGGTGCATGAGGATGAAAAGGGCGCCATCGCCATCACCCTCGGCCATGGCGGTGCGGATGCCGTGGATGACGAAGCTGAGTTCTTCGGCGGTGCGGTCAAGCTCGTCAGAGAGATGACCAAGGGCGAAACGCGGGGTGATGATGGGGGTGGTGTTCATAGCTGCACCTCCTGATCGTCGCTCTCGTCGGCAACAAGCCACAAGTGCTCGATGTCGAGGGTGACGTCCCTCAGCAATTCGAGCAGGGTGGGGTGGTGCGGCGTGACCGCCAGCAGGCTGGCGAGGCGGGCCGCATAGCGGATGCTGCGACCGAGTTCGTCGCGGGCGTCTGGGGTGGGGTCGGAAAGCAAACTGTTATCCCAGAGGTCGTCTAGGTACTGGTGAGACGACTTTAGGCGCCAATCATTATCCGCGATGGCAGAGGATCGGTTTTGCCGGGTGGTGGGCTTAGACATTGGCCTGCCCTCCCACGAAGCGGACAGCGGCCTCGGTCCTGGCCTCTAGCTGGCGAAGCTGGAAAATGTCGCTGGCGTTGGCGATGGTGGCCAGCCAGCCGACGACGGCGCGGACGGACGCCAGGGCGTTGCGGTCACGGTAGGTCAGGGCGCGATCAATCCGCTGATTCAGGTCAGCGATGGCGCCGGTGGGGACGAGAGAGATGGTTTGCATGATGTCGGTATCCAAATTTGAGGGCTTGGAAACCGACTGGGCAGAGACAGCAGAGGCGCGACACGCTGGGCAGGGATACCCTATAATCATCACGCCGGTGCTCAGACTCTAACGCAGTCGGAGCTTTACGCGGAGGGGTCTAGTAAACCCCTTCGCGACGGTTCAATCTTAGCACAATGTGAATCTTTGGAAGGCGCGGCCTGGCAGGGCTTAGCGCCTTTTTTGTTGTCTTCCTTTTTCATCTCGCCTCCAGGACGCCAGAGGCAATGAAGCTCCGAATATCCGACACACGCCAAGCAGAGGCCCTGGGGCCGATTTTGACCTGGGCGGGGGCGGTGCCGTTCTTGCACCACTTGAACCAAGTCGAGCGCGCCACGGGGACGATGGGCGGAATGGGCGGGTTGGCGGTGGGGTCGCCAATGATCTGCTGTACCCGGAGGAATCCGGTTTCGGGCAGGGGATTGGTACTGGACATAGCGGTTTCACCGTGCTGCTAAGGGGTCGGTATTGACCCGATGGCGAGCACGATAAACGCTAACAGACTGAAAAGCTTATGGAATAAATAGCCGACTTAATTCTAGGGGCGAAAATTGTGGGTTTTACGCGCAACGGCTAGGCGATCCTCGAAGTCTTTCCACTCCTTTTCGATTTCGTCCTGGCGCTCTTGGGCGGCTGCCGTTAGGCGCTCTCGGGTTAGGGGGTCAAGGTTTGGTTGCGTGGGGGGCAAGGCGTCGCGCACCTCGGATGGCAGGGGGAAGAGGTCCGTGGGCGCCTCCACATCCCGATATTTGGCCCAGGCATCATAAATCACGTCCCTGGATTTCTTCGCGGCATAGGCCACCGCCGTGATCGCCCGTGACTCATTCATGCCATCGTCCCTTATCAGTCCGGCCACGTATTCCGCCCACATCCACTGCATCCACGCCAGGTGGCCCAAGGGGCGTTGGCGGGCCGGTTTGGGCACCGTCTCGCCACCGGCCAGGCGCTCCATCACCCGCAGTGCATAGCCGAGGGCGTCGTCATCGCCCACCAGGGGCCCCAGGCGGTCACGGGCAATGGCCGCGACCACGCGCACCGCTTCCCGATCATCGCCATCGGCCAGGCCCAGCAGGTGTCCATCTATATAGGTGGTCATAACGCCCCCTCCCGTAGTCCATCCAAGTAGTCGGCCCAGTCTTGCATCATGGCCTTGCGGTCCTCGAGGAAGCGGGTGCGGTTGTAGGCCCGGCCCAGGGCGTCCTTGACGTTGTGGCCTAACTGGTGCTCGATGAGGTCCACGCGGAATTTCAGTACCTCGTCGCCCAGGGTGCGGAAGGTGGCGCGGAAGCCGTGACCCGTCATCACGTCCTTGGGGATTTCCATGCGGCGCAAGGCGGCCAGCACGGCGTTGTTAGACATACAGCGGCGCGGACTGCGGGCGCTGGGAAAGACGTAGGCCGAGACGGGGGCTGTCGCCGGGCGCAGTTCCCGCAGCACCGCCACGGCTTGCCGGGATAGGGGCACGATGTGCTCGGTCTGGGTCTTGGTGATGGTGAAGCGCCACTCGGCTTGGTCCAGGTCGATATGCGCCCACTGGGCCGACCGCAGTTCCCCAGGGCGCACCGCCAGCAAGGGGGCCAGCTTCAAGGCACCCTTGACGGTCAGCGAGCCCTCGTAGGCCCAGAGGCTTGCCAGCAAGCGGCCCAGCTTGACGGGATCGGTGACGGCCGGGAAATGGCGGTCCACTGTGGGGGGCAGGGCGTCTCGCAGGTCGCGGGCGGGGTCCGACTCCAGGCGCCCGGTGGCGATGGCGTAGCGGTTGATCTGGCCAATGATGGTCAAGGCCCGGTGACTGGTCTCGGTGGCGCCCCGATCCGCGATGCGCTGCACCGTCTCCAGGATGACGGGAGGCGTCAGGTCAGCAATCGGGAAGGTGCCCAGCCAGGGGAAGAGATCGCGTTCCAGCAGGCGCAGTACCCGGACTTCGTGACTCGCTGCCCAGGTGGGCTGATTGCGCAGGTGCCACTCGCGGGCGATGACTTCAAAGCTGTTGGCGGCCTGGGCAATGCGCGTCGTCTTCTGGGCTCGGCGCAGGGCGCTGGGGTCGATACCTGCCGCAATCTGCTTGCGGGCCTCGTCGCGGCGGTCCCTGGCGGCCTTCAAGCCCACGTCGGGGTAGATGCCCAGTGACAGCAGTTTTTCCTTGCCGTCGAAGCGATACCGGAAGCGCCACAGCTTGCCGCCCTCGGGGGCGAGGAGCATGAATAAGCCTCTGTCGTCATAGAGCTTGTAGGGCTTCTCGGCGGGCTTGGCGCTACGGATTCCGGCGTCGGTGAGAGGCATTTTGGGGTATCCATTTTTGGGGGTACGGGGTATACCGGAAAATCTACCCCCAAGCTACCCCGGATGGTAACGGACTAAGAGGGGGATTCCCTCGGTCCATAATACCCCAGTATAGACACTAAACCCAGCGTAAGGGCATAAAAAAACCCGCCTTTGTAGGGCGGGTCTGAGTCTCTTATGGTCCCGTGCGGGACTGTAAAATCTGATTTTTGGTGGAGGCGGCGGGAATCGAACCCGCGTCCGCAAGTCCTCTGCCTAGAGATCTACATGCTTAGCCCTGTCTATTTTTTTTAGCCTTCCAGCGCCCGAAGGGCAGGGCACTCGGTCAGCGATTCCGAATTGGGTTTTAGCGGATCAGGTCCGGACTCCCGTCACCGCGATCCCGTGTGTTGTTACCCCTGAAACCCGCCCCCCATGGGCAGAGAACGGTCAGAGGCTCGCCGGTTTAGGCGGCGAGAGCGTAGTTGTCGTCGTTGGCAACTGTTGATTTGCGGATGGATTTACGAGGTACCCCGCACCTCGGCATGCACCCCAGGGTTCGCAACCCACGTCGAAAGCCATGTCGCCCCCAGAGTTTCGTTGGAGAGTATAGAGGGGGGTAAGTTCCTGGGCAATGAAAATTAGCCCGAACGCGGCCTACTTCTGCTTGAAGAGGCGATCCTTTTCCCTCATCCAGTCCCGATCCTTCTCGCTGTCGCGCTTATCGTGGAGCTTTTTGCCCTTGGCGAGGCCGATCTCAAGCTTGGCGCGGCCCCGCTTCCAGTACATGGCGGTAGGGACCAGGGTGTAACCGGAGCGCTCGACCAGGCCAATGAGGCGGTGGATCTCGCTCCGTTTCAGCAGCAGTTTGCGGTTGCGCACTGGGTCCGGGTGGACGTGGGTGGACGCGCTGGTGAGGGCGGACATGTGACAGCCCAGGAGGAAGGCCTCGCCCTGGATGATGCGCACATAGCCCTCGCGCAGTTGGACACGCCCGGCCCGGGCACTCTTCACTTCCCAGCCTTCCAGGCTGAGGCCGGCCTCGTAGCGCTGCTCGATGAAGTAGTCGTGCCCCGCCTTCTTGTTGAGGGCGATGTTGGACTGAGGGGTCTTGGTTTTGGATTTCGTGGCCATGTTGGTGAGTGTAATGCATGGAGCGCCCCCGGAGAATGACCGGAAGAGGAGGCGGTCAAGATTTTGCGATTGCTTTTAGGCGGCCAACCCGCTATCTTCTCGCGCTCTTGAAAGGCAGGAGATTCTCATGCGTCAGCCCTTGGTTGCCGGCAACTGGAAAATGAATGGTTCCACCGCGAGCGTGCGTGAGCTGCTGGCGGGGGTCAATGCTGGCCTGGCGGGGGTTGCCAAGTGCGAGGTGGCGGTCTGCCCACCCTACCTTTACATACCCCAGGTCCAGGCGGAGTTGTCCGGCACGGCCGCGGCTTGGGGCGGGCAAAATCTGTCTAACCAACTTTCCGGCGCTTTCACGGGCGAGATCGCGGCATCCATGCTGCTGGATTTTGGTTGCACCTACGTCATCGTCGGCCATTCGGAGCGCCGCACCCTGTATGGTGAAGACGACGCCCTGGTGGCGGCCAAGTTCGCCGTGGCGCGCGCAGCGGGCCTCAAGCCTATCCTCTGCGTGGGGGAGACCCTCTCGGAGCGTGAGCAGGGCGTGACCGAGGCGGTGATTGCCCGCCAACTGGACGCGGTCATCGCGGTCGAGGGCGTCGCGGCCCTCGCTGCTGGGGTTATTGCCTACGAGCCCGTCTGGGCCATTGGCACCGGCAAGACGGCCACGCCGGAGCAGGCTCAGGAGGTGCATGCCTTCATACGCGGTCGAATCGCCGCCCTGGATGTCGGCGTTGCGGAAGGATTGCGCATCCTTTATGGTGGCAGCATGAAGCCCGATAACGCGGTGCAATTGATGGCCAAGCCGGATATCGATGGGGGTCTCATTGGTGGCGCCGCCCTGGTGGCCAAAGACTTCCTGGGTATCTGCCAGGCCGCGCACGCCAGCCTGTGACTTTGCAATGCAGACCATACTGACGGTTGTACATCTTTTTCTGGCCCTGGGGCTTATCGGCCTGGTGCTGATTCAGCACGGTAAGGGCGCGGATATGGGCGCGGCCTTTGGCAGTGGCGCCTCGGCCACCGTTTTTGGAGCCCGCGGTTCGGGTAATTTCCTGTCCCGCACCACCGGTATCCTGGCGGCATTGTTTTTTGTCACCAGCATGGTTCTGGCCTATTATGCGGCCCAGGTTGGAGAGCCGGCAGGGCTCATGGATACGCTTGATCAAGTACCGGTAGCGCCATTGACGAAGCCGGCCGAAATTCCGGCGGTTGATCCAGTGCCCTCTCCCGTCAAGGGATATACCGAGATACCGCCCGTGGCGGCTCCGGTCGAGGTCATCGAGGAAGTCGAGGTTGTGGTTCCTCCGGTTGCGGAGCCCCCGGCCCCCAAGGAGTAATGAAGTTTTAGCCGACGTGGTGGAATTGGTAGACACGCTATCTTGAGGGGGTAGTGGCGCAAGCCGTGCCGGTTCGAGTCCGGCCGTCGGCACCAATTTAGATGAGGCAGGTTGTGAAAATGACCTGCCCTTTTTTTTTGTCCAAGTTGCGGGCCCTCTGCCTCCTAATCGGTAACTCACTGATTTGCATTTCGAAATCGCGGGTGTTTCGGCTTGACATATATCAAGAGGCTGCACTAGACTTCACCATCCGCGATGTCCTGACTCCATAAGAATTCAACAGCAAGGGGAAGTGGGTGCTAGAAAACTATCTTCCAATTCTGATTTTCATGATCATCGGCTTGCTGGTAGGCGGGGGCGCCATGGCCGCTGGCTTCGTCCTGGCGGAGCGCCGCCCCGATCCCCACAAAGACGGTCCTTACGAATGCGGCTTTGAGGCCTTCGAAAGCGCGCGTCTCAAGTTTGATGTTCGCTACTATCTGGTCGCCATCCTCTTTATCATTTTTGACTTGGAAATCGCTTTCCTTTTCCCTTGGGCCGTCGCCTTGGAGGGTCTGGGACTGGTGGGTTTCTCGGCCATGGTGATTTTCCTCGCTATCCTCGTAGTCGGTTTTATCTATGAGTGGAAGAAGGGGGCCCTGGAATGGGAATAGCCGGTATCCTCGAGCAGGGCGTGATCACCACCACGGCCGACAAACTCATCAACTGGGCGCGCACCGGGTCCATGTGGCCCATGACCTTCGGCCTTGCCTGTTGCGCCGTGGAGATGATGCAGGCCGGTGCGGCTCGCTACGACCTCGACCGCTTCGGCATGATTTTCCGACCCAGCCCCCGTCAATCCGACGTCATGATTGTCGCGGGCACCCTCTGCAATAAGATGGCCCCGGCCTTGCGGCGGGTCTATGACCAGATGTCGGAGCCGCGCTGGGTCATCTCCATGGGCTCCTGTGCCAATGGGGGCGGCTATTATCATTATTCCTACTCGGTGGTGCGCGGATGCGACCGCATCGTCCCGGTCGATATCTATGTCCCGGGCTGCCCGCCCACGGCCGAGGCCCTGCTTTACGGCATCCTGCAGTTGCACAACAAGATCCGCCGTACCAACACCATAGCCCGCTGAGCAGACAGTCGCCATGTCACACCAGGAATCGAGAACCGGCGATGCGCGACAAGACGCGCTCGTGGATGCGATCGACCGGCACTTCGCGGGGAGCGATTATCATCTTGAGTTCAGTCGCGGGGAGATGACGCTGGTTACCCAGGCCGAGGCCTGGCACGAGCAGGCCCTGATCCTCCGTGATCACCCGGATTTCCTGTTCCAGCAACTCACGGATGTCTGTGGCGTGGATTTCGCCGCCTACGGCCAGTCCGAGTGGGAAACGGAGGCGGCCTCCAGTACCGGTTTTGGCCGTGGCGCCGAGAGGAGCGAGCCGGTTGCGGCCGATGACTCCAAAAGGTTTGCCTCGGTCTATCATCTGCTGTCGATGAGACACAACCGCCGGCTGCGGATTCGGGTCCAGCTTGAGGGCCCGCAGCCCATGGTGGATTCGGTGGTGGATATCTGGAGCGTGGCCAATTGGTTCGAGCGCGAGGCTTTCGACCTTTTCGGCATCCTCTATCGGGGTCATCCGGATCTCCGCCGCATCCTTACCGACTACGGTTTTGTCGGTCACCCCTTCCGCAAGGACTTCCCGATCTCGGGCCATGTGGAGATGCGCTATGACCCGGATCTTGCCCGCGTGGTGTATGAGCCGGTCAGTATTGAGCCCCGCGTCCTGGTGGCGCGTGTAATTCGCTCCGATAGCCGCTTTGGCGACGCCTCGCTGGACCGCCCCCATGCCTGAGATTCGCAATTACACCCTGAACTTTGGGCCCCAACATCCCGCCGCCCATGGCGTCTTGCGCCTGGTGCTGGAGATGGATGGCGAGGTGATCGTCCGGGCAGATCCCCATGTCGGTCTGCTCCACCGGGGTACCGAGAAGCTGGCGGAGACCAAGCCTTATAACCAAAGCATTGGCTACATGGACCGCCTGGACTATATGTCCATGCTGTGCAACGAGCATGGCTATGTCATGGCCATCGAGCGTTTGCTAGGGATCGAGGCGCCGCTTCGCGCTCAGTATATTCGTACCCTGTTCGACGAAATCACCCGTCTCCTCAACCACCTGCTGTGGCTGGGGACCCATGGTCTGGACGTGGGCGCCATGACCATGTTCATCTATTGCTTCCGTGAGCGCGAAGACCTCATGGATTGCTACGAGGCGGTCTCCGGCGCGCGGATGCACGCGGGCTATTATCGGCCCGGTGGCGTCTATCGGGATCTCCCGGAACGGATGCCCCGTTATCGCGAAGAGCCCAGCAAGTGGCATAGTGCCGCGGATTTCGCCCGCCGCAACGAGTCGCGCCAGGGGTCGCTGCTGGACTTCATCGAAGACTTTACCCTGCGGTTTCCGGGCTACGTGGACGAGTACGAGACCCTGCTCACTGATAATCGCATTTGGAAGCAGCGTACCGTGGGTATTGGCGTCGTCTCGCCGGAGCGTGCCCTCCAACTCGGATTTACGGGCCCCATGATCCGGGGCTCCGGCTTTGCCTGGGACTTGCGTAAGAAACAGCCCTACGCCGCCTACGACCTGGTGGATTTCGATATCCCGGTAGGGCAGAACGGTGACAGCTACGATCGTTACCTGGTGCGGGTCGAGGAGATGCGCCAGTCCAACCGCATCATGAAACAGTGCGTCGAATGGCTGCGGGCCAACCCGGGTCCGGTCATGATCGACGACCACAAGATAGCCCCACCGCCCCGCGCCGAGATGAAGGGCGACATGGAAGCCCTCATTCATCACTTCAAGCTCTTCACCGAAGGCTACTGCCCGCCCGCGGGCGAGGTCTATGCCGCGGTGGAGGCACCCAAGGGGGAGTTTGGCGTCTATTTGATCTCGGACGGGGCCAACAAGCCCTACCGGGTCAAGATTCGCGCCCCGGGCTTTGCCCACCTTTCGGCCATGGACGAGATGGCGCGTGGCCACATGTTGGCCGACGTGGTGGCCATCATTGGCACCATGGACATCGTATTTGGGGAGATTGACCGCTGATGAGCTTCAGAAGCGCACCCCTGACCGTCCCGGTCCCGAGCGAGGTCAAGGCAGGTCTCTTTGACGCCACGATTCGCGCCGCCATTGACGCTCATGTCGCCCGCTATCCGGCGGAGTGGAAGCAGTCGGCGGTCATGCCGGCCCTGACCCTGGTGCAGGACTGGAACGGCGGCTGGTTGTCGCGGGAACTGATGGATGACGTCGCCCGCTATCTGGATATGCCGGCGATCGCCGTCTATGAGGTGGCGACCTTTTACAACATGTACGACCTTGAGCCCACGGCCAAGAATAAGGTCTGTGTGTGCAATAGCATTTCCTGCATGTTGAACGGTTCGGAAGAACTCATCGCCCACGTCGAACACAAATACGGCCTCAAACCCGGCCAGACCAGCGCCGATGGCCGCTTTACCTTCAAGGAGGTGGAGTGCTTGGGCGCCTGCCGTCATGCGCCGGCGGTACTGGTGGGGCGGACCTATCACGAGGGGCTGACCCCCGAGGCCCTGGACAAGCTGATCAAGGGGTTGGGTTAATGGACGAGCGTCAGAATACGGTCTGCTTCCGCACCCTGCATCTGGATCAGCCTTGGACCCTGGCGGCCTATCGCAGCGTCGGCGGCTATAGCCAGTGGGAGAAAATCCTGCGGGAGCGGACGGATCCCAATGACATCATTAATGAGTTGAAGCTCTCCAATCTGCGTGGGCGGGGCGGGGCGGGCTTTCCGACGGGGCTCAAATGGAGTTTTATGCCGCGCAAGGAGCCGGGCCAAAAGTACCTGGTATGCAATTCGGACGAGGGCGAGCCGGGCACCTGCAAGGACCGTGACATTCTGCGCTACAACCCGCATCAGCTGATCGAAGGCATGGCCATCGCGGGTTACTGCATTGGCGCCACGGTGGGCTACAACTACATCCGGGGTGAGTTTTACGAACCCATCGCCCGCTTCGAGGGCGCCCTGAGCGAGGCCTACCAGGCGGGTCTGCTGGGCCGCGACATCGCCGGAAGGGGCGTCGATTTCGACCTCTATGTCCACCTGGGTGCCGGTGCCTATATCTGCGGCGAGGAGACGGCCTTACTGGAGTCCCTGGAGGGGAAGAAGGGGCAGCCCCGTTACAAGCCGCCCTTCCCGGCCCAGGTGGGGCTCTATGGTCAGCCCACCACCATCAATAACACCGAATCCCTGGCCTCGGTGCCCGTGATTCTGGAGCGGGGTGGTCAGTGGTTCCTGGAGCAGGGTCTTCCCAACAATGGTGGACTCAAGCTCTTTTCCGTGACGGGGCATGTCGAGAAGCCAGACAATTTCGAGGTGCCACTGGGCACCCCCTTCAAAGACCTGCTGGCCATGGCCGGTGGCGTCAAGGGCGGGCGCAAACTCAAGGCGGTGATTCCCGGCGGTTCATCGACCCCGGTGGTGCCGGGGGATGTCATGATGGGCGTCACCATGGACTATGACGCCATCGCAAAGATCGGGTCCATGCTGGGTTCGGGGGCGGTCATCGTGCTCGCCGAGGGTACCGACATGGTCAAGGTCCTGTCGAATCTGTCGCATTTCTACGCCGCAGAGTCTTGCGGCCAATGCACGCCTTGCCGCGAGGGTACGGGCTGGCTGGCGCGGGTGCTGCACCGCATCCTGCATGGCCAGGGCCGGCCAGAGGATCTCGAACTCCTCGATACCGTGGCGGGCCATATTGGCGGACGCACCATTTGTGCCCTGGGGGATGCGGCGGCCATGCCGGTGCAGAGCTTCCTCAAGCACTACCGGCACGAATTCGCCCATTACATCGAACATGGCAGGGGCCTGGTCGAGGTCGCATGAAAGGGCGGCCTCCCACTGAGATAGCGCAATGACGGACAAGGTCACAATCGATATCGACGGTCGCGCCTGCGCGGCGCACCCGGGAGAGATGGTCATCGCGGTCGCCGATCGCGAGGGGATCCCTATCCCGCGTTTCTGTTACCACAAAAAGCTGTCCATTGCCGCTAATTGCCGCATGTGCCTGGTGGAGGTGGAGCAGAACGGGCGTCCCTTCCCCAAGCCCGTTC
Organism: Chromatiaceae bacterium; assembly: GCA_020851955.1. Taxonomy (GTDB): domain Bacteria; phylum Pseudomonadota; class Gammaproteobacteria; order Chromatiales; family Chromatiaceae; genus M0108. The sequence continues at coordinate 11,932 of JADZBU010000182.1, forward strand.
CCGCCTGCTCCACCCCCGTCTGCGCCGGTCTCAAGGTTCTGACCCGTTCCCCCAAGGCGCTGGAGGCCCAGAAGGGGACCATGGAGTTCCTGCTCATCAATCACCCCCTGGATTGCCCCATTTGCGATCAGGGCGGGGAGTGCGAGTTGCAGGATGTCGCCATGGGCTATGGCCGTGACGTCTCGCGCTACATAGAGGGCAAGCGGGTCGTACAGGACGAGAATCTGGGCGCTCTCATCGCCACCGACATGACGCGCTGCATTCATTGCACTCGCTGTGTGCGGTTCGGCGCCGAGATCGCCGGTGTGCGTGAACTCGGTGCCACCGGGCGAGGCGAGCATGTGCGCATCGGTACCTTCGTCGAACATGCCATGGCCCATGAGCTGTCCGGCAACATCATCGACCTCTGCCCGGTTGGCGCCCTGACCTCCAAGCCCTACCGGTTCCAGGCCCGCGCCTGGGAGCTGAGCCAGTTCGAGGGCTTGGCACCTCATGATGGTCTGGGTTCGAACCTCCATCTGCATGTGCGGCGCAACCAGGTGATGCGGGTCCACCCGCGCGACAACGAGGCCATCAACGAGACCTGGATTTCGGATCGGGACCGCTTTAGCTACGAGGGCCTCTACAGCGAGGACCGGCTGCTGTCGCCCCTGGTCAAGAAGGAGGGTGCCTGGCAGGCCATTGGCTGGTCCGATGCCCTGCAACTGGCCGCGACCCAACTCAAGGCCGCGGGTAGCCAGCTCGGGGCCCTGATTTCGCCCGCCGCAACCCTGGAAGAGATGTTCCTGGCCCAGAAGCTGGTGCGCGGCCTGGGCTCCGCCGACATTGAGACCCGGTTGCGCCAGCAGGACTTTCGGGGCGACGCCACGGATCCCTTGCTGCCCTGGCTGGGGCTGGCCATCGCCGATGTCGAGAAACAGGGGGCCATCCTGCTGGTCGGTTCCGATATCCGCGCCGAAATCCCCTTGCTGGCCCATCGCATCCGTAAGGCGGCCATGGACAGCCAGGCCAGTGTCACGATCATCAACCCCTACGGCCTGGCCCTGACCTTCCCGGCGGAGCAGTTTACCGGTACGCCGACGGCCAATCTCGGGGATCTGGCGGCGATCGCCAAGGCCCTGGGTGCCAAGGGCGGGCCTGGCAGTGTCAAGGACCTCATCGCCCACGCCACGCCGAGTGATCGGCATCAGGCAAGTGCCCAAGCCTTGCTGCGGGCCGAATCCGGTGTGGTCCTGCTGGGCGCCTTGGCGGCGGCCCATCCCGACTATGCCCTCCTAAAGGCCTTGGCGAGTGTCGTTGCCAAGGCGGCCAAGCTGGAGCTGGGCTTTTTGCCGGCGGCGGCCAATGCCACGGGTGCCGCTCTGGCGGGGGCCCTGCCTCTAGTCGAGCCCGGCGCACGGGCGGCAGCCACTCCCGGCGCCGCGCTTGACGCCATGCTGGCCGAGGCCCGCAAGGCTTATCTGCTGTGGAATGTCGAACCGGGTCATGACCTGATCGATCCGACTCTGGCCGGCAAGGCCTTGGCTCAGGCGGATTTCGTCCTGGCCTGCGTGTCCCATCGTGGCGACTCCGTCGAAGCGGTCGCGGACTTGATGCTGCCTATTGCCGCCTTTGCCGAGACCTCGGGCACCCTGGTCAATGCCGAACTGACCTGGCAGGCATTCCGGGGCGTCGTCCCCCCTCCAGGCGAGGCGCGGCCGGGTTGGAAAATCCTGAGGGTCTTGGGTAATCTTCTGAATCTCGAGGGTTTCGATCAGGACAGTTCGCTCCAGGTGGCTGACGAAGTGCGCGCCCTCTGCGAGGGCGTCAGCCCCAGCAATGCCTTGCGCGGCCATGTCAAGGCCAAGCCCGCGCCGCAGGCGGACCTCTGGCGCCTCGGCAACGTCCCCCTTTACCGGCTCGACGCCCTGGTGCGGCGGGCCCCGGCCCTGCAACGCGTCCCGGGCGCGGGGTGTTTCTCCGTCCATCTCCATCCCGATCAGGCCACCGCCCTGGGCCTGGTGGCGGGTGATGCCGTTACCATCAGCCAGGGTGAGGCCAGTGCCCGGAGCAAGGTCGCCCTGAGCGAGGCCGTCCCCCTGGGCTGCGCACGAATTCCGGCGGCGGTGGCTGGCAGCGAGACCCTGGGCGTTCAGATCGGCCCCGTCGTGGTCACCAAGGCATGAGAGCGGATTGAACCATGATTGATCTCTGGAATTCCCTGCCGGAAGTCATCCGGATCCTGCTGAAGATCGTGGTGATCCTCGGGCCCCTCATGGGTCTGGTGGCCTACTACACCCTGGCGGAACGCAAGATCATCGGCTATATGCAGATCCGCATCGGCCCCAATCGGGTCGGTCCCCGCGGCCTGCTGCAGCCCATTGCCGACGCCCTCAAGCTGATGTTTAAAGAGATCATCCTGCCGACCAAGGCGGATAAGACTCTTTTCATCATCGCCCCGCTGCTGACCCTGGGCCCGGCCCTGGCGGCCTGGGCCGTCTTCCCCTTCGACGAGGGACTGGTTCTGGCGGATGTCGATGCCGGCCTGCTCTATATCCTGGCCTTGACCTCCCTGGGAGTGTACGGCGTCATCATCGCGGGCTGGGCCTCCAATTCCAAATATGCCCTCTTGGGTGCCTTGCGCTCCGGGGCCCAGATCGTGGCGTACGAGATCGCCATGGGCTTCGCCCTGGTGGGCGTCCTGGTGGCTGCCGGCAGTCTTAATCTGGGTGACATCGTCCGCGCCCAGGAGGGCAACATCCTGACCTGGTTCTGGCTCCCGCTACTGCCTCTTTTTGGCGTCTATTTCATCTCTGGCCTGGCCGAGACGAACCGCGCGCCCTTCGATGTGGCTGAGGGTGAGTCCGAGATCGTCGCCGGTTTCCATGTCGAATATTCCGGCATGACCTTCGCCGTCTTCTTCCTCGGCGAATACGCCAATATGATTCTCATCTCGGCTCTGTCCGCCCTCATGTTCCTGGGCGGCTGGCTGTCGCCCCTGCCCGCTGCCTGGGTCGAGGGCGTTTTCCCGCTCGATAGTGGCTTCCATTGGCTGCTGATCAAGACCTTCTTCTTCATGTTTCTCTTCCTGTGGTTCCGTGCCACCTTCCCCAGATACCGCTACGACCAGATCATGCGCCTGGGTTGGAAGGTCTTCATCCCGATTACCATCGTCTGGATCCTGGTCGTCGGGCTCGCGGTCTTGTACAAGCTGCCCCCCTGGTGGTCGGCCTGACGGAGAGGGGATAGAGAATGCTGCAAACCATGCGTGATTATCTGCGGAGCCTGCTGCTCATCGAGCTGTTCCAGGGGCTAGGCGTCACGGGCCGATATTTCTTCAGGAAGAAAATCACCGTCCAGTATCCGGAGGAAAAGGCGCCACTCTCACCACGTTTCCGGGGTCTCCATGCCCTGCGCCGTTATGAGAACGGCGAGGAGCGCTGCATTGCCTGCAAGCTGTGCGAGGCGACCTGCCCGGCCCTGGCGATTACCATTGAGGCGGAGCCTCGCGCGGACGGCAGTCGCCGCACCACGCGCTACGACATCGACCTATTCAAGTGCATCTATTGCGGCTTTTGCGAGGAGTCCTGCCCCGTGGATTCCATCGTCGAGACCGCCCATTACGAATACTGCTTCGAGCAGCGTGACGAGAGCATCATGACCAAGGAACGGTTGCTGGCCATCGGCGACCAGTACGAGGCCGAGATTGCCGCGGCGCGAGCGGCGGATTCACCCTACCGTTAGGCGCCGCAAGGCACCTTACACCTGATCCATTGGCTGACAGACCTACCTAAACCGGACTGGACCAAGACATGGGCTTCGAAAAGTTTCTCTTCTATGTCCTGGCGGCGACGGTGATCGCCGCGGCCGGCATGGTGGTTACGCGTCGCAATCCGGTGCACGCGGTACTCTTTCTCGTGGTGGCCTTCGTAGCGAGCGCCATGCTGTGGATGCTGATGGACGCGGAGTTTCTCGCCATCAGCCTGGTTCTGGTTTACGTCGGTGCCGTCCTGGTCCTCTTCCTGTTTGTCATCATGATGCTGGACGTGGATATCGCCACCCTGAAAGCCCAGTTCATCCGCCACCTGCCGCTGGCCCTGGTGGTCGGGGTGATCATGCTGATCGAGATCTTCATGGTGGTTGGCCCGGGCAACTTCGGCGGCGAGTCCTTCCCGACCCCGGCCCACCATGGCGCCGATTACAGCAATACCCGGGAACTCGGCCTCCTGCTCTACAGCGTCTATCTCTATCCCTTCGAGATTGCCGCCGTCATCTTGCTGGTCGCCATCGTCGCCGCCATCCGTCTGACCCTGCGCCACCGCCCGGACACAAAGTATATCGATCCCTCCCGGCAGGTCAGTGTCCGCAAGGGCCCGGATCGGGTGCAAATCGTGCGGATGCCGCCCGAACCCCGGCGCGTGCCGCCCACCACCTCTCAGACTGTCTCCGCCCAGGGCGAGGAGGATGCATCGTGATCGAGCTGTCCGATTATCTGATGCTGGGAGGCATCCTCTTTTCCATCAGCGTCGCGGGTATCTTCATCAATCGGAAGAACCTCATCGTTCTGCTGATGTGCATCGAATTGATGCTCTTGGCGGTCAATATGAACTTCGTCGCCTTCTCCCATTTCCTGGGCGATATGTCGGGTCAGGTCTTTGTCTTCTTTATCCTGACCGTCGCCGCCGCCGAGGCGGCTATCGGCCTCGCCATTCTCGTGGTGCTGTTCCGAAACCGGCGCACCATCGATGTCGAGGACCTGGATGCCCTCAAGGGTTAAGACCCAGGGCGGATGAGTCCGCGGGTCATGGTGGGAACAAGGCGGCTTGTTCGGTCAGTGTTAGGCTGGGTATGGCAGGATTGGGTTGCGATTGCATCCTAGTAATCCCGTCACTTAATCGCGGCGTCAGCGGAACAGAGCAGAAAGAGCAGACAAGCAGATGGAAAACCTCTACCTGACCATCGTCCTCGCCCCTCTGGTGGGCTCGATTATCGCTGGCTTCCTGGGGAGCCGGATCGGGCGTGTGGGTGCCCACTCGGTGACCATTTTGGGCGTCGGTCTCTCCACGGGCTTGTCCCTCTATGTGCTCAAGGGTTTCGTGGACGGTACCCTGTCGGCATTTGATGGCCCCGTCTACACCTGGATGATCAGTGGCGGCATCAGCTTCGAGATTGGTTTTCTGGTGGACAAGCTCACGGCCCTCATGATGGCGGTGGTGACCTTCGTCTCCCTCATGGTCCATATCTACACCATTGGCTATATGGCGGATGACGAGCACAACTGGCCCCAGGAATCCCTGGCCGGCCGCAACGCCTATCAGCGCTTCTTCAGCTATATCTCGCTGTTCACTTTCTCCATGCTGATGCTGGTGATGTCGAACAACTTCCTGCAGTTGTTCTTCGGCTGGGAGGCGGTGGGCCTGGTTTCCTACCTCCTGATTGGCTTCTGGACCGTGCGCGAGTCGGCCATTTTCGCCAATCTCAAGGCCTTTCTGGTCAATCGGGTGGGTGATTTCGGCTTCATCCTGGGCATTGGCGCCATCGCCATGTATTTCAACTCCATGGATTACCAGGAGGTTTTTGCCGCGGCACCCGCCCTGGCCCACACTCAGGTCCAGATCTGGGGGGATTCCTCCTGGTCCCTGATGACGGTCATCTGTGTCTTGCTCTTCATCGGCGCCATGGGCAAGTCGGCCCAGGTCCCGCTCCATATCTGGCTGCCGGACTCCATGGAAGGCCCCACGCCGATCTCGGCTCTGATCCACGCCGCCACCATGGTCACCGCCGGTATCTTCATGGTGGCGCGCATGTCGCCGCTCTACGAACTCTCGGAGACCGCCCTGAGCTTCGTCATGGTGATCGGCGCCACCACGGCCTTCTTCATGGGGCTCGTCGGCCTGGTGCAGAATGATATCAAGCGGGTGGTGGCCTATTCGACCCTGTCCCAACTGGGCTACATGGTCGCGGCTTTGGGCGCCTCCGCCTATGCCGCCGGCATCTTCCATCTCATGACCCATGCCTTCTTCAAGGCCCTGCTCTTCCTGGCGGCCGGCTCGGTCATCATCGCCATGCACCATGACCAGGACATCCGCAACATGGGCGGTCTGCGCAAGTACATGCCCATCACCTGGATCACCTTCCTCCTCGGCTCCCTGGCGCTCATCGGCTTTCCTGGCTTCTCGGGCTTTTTCTCCAAGGACGCCATCATCGAGGCCGTGCATTTGTCCCAGGTGGGCGGCGCGGGGTACGCCAGCGTACTGCTGACCCTGGGTGTCTTCGTCACGGCCCTCTATAGTTTCCGGCTCTATTTCATCGTCTTCCACGGCAAGGAACGCATGGATGACCACACCCGGCATCATCTGCATGAGACCCCCGCCGTGGTCTGGGTGCCCCTGGTCCTCCTGGCGATCCCGTCCGTCTTCATTGGCTGGATGACCATGGAATCGGTACTGTTCGGCGACTGGTTCAAGGGCGTCATCCACGTCGCCCCCGAGCACGACGTTCTGGGCCAGATAGGCGCCCATTTCCATGGCCAGACGAACTTTGTTCTGCACGGAATGATGGCGCCACCCTTCTGGCTGGCCATGGGTGGCCTGGCCCTGGCCTGGTACATCTATATGATGAAGCCGGTCATCGCCGACTACGCCATGGTGCGCTTCAGCCGCACCTATCGCATTCTGGAGGGCAAGTATGGCTTCGATCAGTTCAACATGGCCGTCTTCGCGGGCGGGAGCCGGGCCCTGGGCAAGCTCTTCTGGGTAACCGGTGATCAGGGGCTCATCGATGGCATTCTGATCAATGGCTCGGCCCAAGGCGTGGGCCGGATCGCGCAGCGCCTGCGCGGTATCCAGACCGGCTATCTGTACCATTACGCCATCGCCATGATTCTGGGTCTGGTGGCCTTGTTGACCATCTTCGTGACCTTCTGATTCCGAGGGAGACGGACGAGCATGCACTTCGCAATTCCAGTTCTTTCGCTGACCATCTGGCTGCCAATCATCGGCGGCCTGGCGGTACTCGCCAGCGGCGATAAGGCCCCCAATATCTCGCGCTGGGTGGCCTTGAGCTTTTCCGTGCTCGCCTTCCTGGTCAGCCTATTACTCTGGACGGGTTTCGATGCCAGCACGGCTCAGATGCAGTTCGTCGAACGCGCTCCCTGGATTCCCAGCTTCAACGCCTGGTACCACCTGGGGGTTGACGGCATCTCCATGCCGCTCATCATCCTGACCACCTTTATCACTATCCTGGTCCTTATCTCCGGCTGGGAAGTCATCAGCTATAAACCGTCCCAATACATGGCCGCCTTCCTCATCATGGAAGGTGTCATGGTCGGGGTCTTTTCCGCCCTGGACGCCATCCTCTTCTATGTTTTCTGGGAGGCCATGCTGATCCCGATGTTCATCATCATTGGGGTCTGGGGTGGACCCAAACGGGTTTACGCCACCATCAAGTTTTTCCTCTACACCTTTTTCGGCTCGGTCTTCATGTTGGTCGCCCTGATCTATATGTACTTCAAGTCGGGCTCCTACAGCATTCTGGACTTCCAGGCCTTGCCCTTGAGCCTCACCGAGCAGATCTGGATCTTCCTGGCCTTCCTGGCCGCCTTTGCCGTCAAGGTGCCCATGTGGCCGGTCCATACCTGGCTACCGGATGCCCATGTGGAGGCTCCGACGGGCGGCTCGGTGATCCTGGCGGCCATTATGCTGAAGATTGGCGGCTATGGCTTCCTGCGCTTCAGCCTGCCCATCACCCCGGACGCCAGCGCGACCCTGGACTGGCTGGTCATCGCCATGTCCTTGATCGCCGTGGTCTATATCGGCTTTGTCGCCCTGGTCCAGCAGGACATGAAGAAGCTGATCGCCTATTCCTCCATCGCACACATGGGCTTTGTCACCCTGGGCTTTTTCATCGCCTTCAGCATCTTCGCGCGGGCGGGTGCCACGGGTGGCGTGGTGATGGGTATGGAGGGCGGCATGGTGCAAATGGTCTCCCATGGCTTCGTCTCGGCGGCCATGTTCCTCTGCGTCGGCGTCCTTTACGATCGTCTCCACTCCCGCGAGATCTCGACTTATGGGGGCGTGATTCATACCATGCCCGTGTTTGGCGCCCTGATGGTCTTCTTCGCCATGGCCAATGCCGGGCTGCCGGGCACCTCGGGATTCGTGGGCGAGTTCATGGTCATTCTGGCCAGCTTCCAGGCGGATTTCTGGTATGCCTTCCTGGCGGCCACCACCCTGATTCTGGGCGCGGCCTACACCCTCTGGATGGTCAAGCGGGTCGTTTATGGCCCCGTGACCAGTGAGAAGGTGGCGGGTTTGCAGGACGCCAATGGCCGGGAGTTGCTGGTGCTGGGAATCCTGGCGGTGGCCGTACTGGCCTTGGGCCTCTGGCCCGCGCCCCTAGTGGAGGTGATGGACGCCAGCATCCAGAACCTGGTCCAGCATCTCGCGGTTTCCAAGCTGGCCGTGGCCCCCGCGGCCGTCGCCGTACTGCCCTGAACCCTGTTTAGCCCGGTGCCCCGCGCCACGGCCGGGTCCCTTGATTGCGGAAGATCAGCATGACCTTCGATTACGCCCACTTGATTCCCGTCGTTCCGGAGATCGCGGTTCTGGTTCTGGCCAGCACCCTGCTGCTGGTGGATCTCTGGCTTAAGGACCGGGAAAAGGGGATCAACCATGTGATCGCCGTCCTGGGGCTCCTGATCGTCATTGGCCTGACGGGTCTGGTCGGTGGCGGGGAGCGGGAGATCGTTCTCGGCGGGACCTATGTCCGCGACCCCATGAGCGACCTGTTGAAGATCGCTATCCTGCTGATCAGCCTGCTGACCTTCGTCTATTCCCGGGACTATCTGCGCGACCGTCAGATGATGGTGGGTGAGTTCTATGTCCTGACCCTGTTCGCGGTGTTGGGCATGATGGTCATGGTCTCCGCCAACAGCTTCCTGACCCTCTACCTGGGGCTGGAATTGCTGGCCCTCTCCCTCTATACCCTGGTCGCCTTCGACCGGGATAGCCCGACGGGGGCCGAGGCGGCCATGAAGTACTTTGTCCTGGGCGCCCTGGGCTCGGGACTCCTGCTTTACGGCCTGTCCATGCTGTATGGCGCCACCGGTTCCCTGGAACTGGGTGCCGTCGCCGGGGCGGTGGCCTTGCAGGGTGCCACTAACCAGGTCCTGGTCTTTGGCCTGGTCTTCGTCGTCATCGGTATTGGCTTCAAGTTTGGCGCCGTGCCCTTCCACATGTGGGTGCCCGACACCTATCAGGGCGCGCCGAACCCCGTGGTCCTCTTTCTTGGCAGCGCCCCCAAGATTGCCGCCTTTGCCCTGGCCTTCCGCCTCCTGGTGGATGGACTGGGCGCCTTGCACGCGGAATGGCAGGGGATGCTCATCATCCTGGCCGTCATCTCCATGGCGGTCGGCAACATCGTGGCCATCGCCCAGACCAACATCAAGCGGATGTTGGCCTATTCGACCATCTCCCATGTCGGCTTCATCTTCCTGGGCCTGATCGGCGGCAATGCCGAGGCCTATTCCGCCGCTATGTTTTACGCCATCGTCTATGCCCTCATGGCTGCTGGTGGCTTCGGCCTACTGGTGATGATGAGCCGCGAGGGATTCGAGGTCGAACGCCTGGAGGATCTCAAGGGCCTGAACGAGCGGGACTCCTGGCAGGCCGCCATGATGGCGCTGATCATGTTCTCCATGGCCGGGGTGCCTCCGACGGTTGGTTTCATGGCCAAGTTGCTGGTTCTGGAGGCCGTCATCAGCGTGGGCCTCTGGTGGCTTGCCTTGGTCGCCGTCTTTTTCTCCATCATCGGCGCCTTCTACTATCTTCGCGTCATCAAGATCATGTATTTCGACAAGCCTGAAATCATCGAGCCCCTGGTCCTGGGTACCGGTGCCCGCCTAGCCTCTTCCATCAATGGCCTGGCCATCCTCTTTCTAGGCCTCTTCCCGGCGATCCTGCTGGCCTACTGCCAAGCGGCCTTCGTCTGATTGGCCTCGTCCGCGATACTAGAAACCTGATGCCCTGTCTGGCCCCGCATGGCCCTACATTGCCTTGAGGCAGTGCCATCATCGGCCTGGACGATAAGGCTCATCGTAACAATCCATTTCAAGCAAGCTTCACCCTGGCTTAGATTAGACACAGGTTGCCGGTGAGGAGATTTCCCCTCCCAATCGGCCTTATGCCCTAAGCCAGATGTGTGGAGATAAGCAGATGACCGCCAAGACTGAATGCCATCAGATTCCCGTGACCCGGGAACCAAGCGCGTCCTGGATGCGCGTCCTGGATGCGCGTCCTCGATTTCGGCATCAACCAACCCCCCACGGGGTCCATTGGTCAGGGGACGGAAAGAAGGCCGCGGGTGCCCTCCCTCTTTGTGACTTTGCCCTGACGAGGTATCTGACCAGGGTTAGCATCAGGCTATCAGGTCCTCGAAGGCCTCGGCGACCAGCAAGTTCAGCCCGACGCTCTCGAGCCACAGCGGCTGAGTAAGGCCTTCGGCCACCGTTAGCAACCAGCGGTCAGCCTCTCGCCGATACAGTTCCAGGCGGTGGGCCTCGATATCCACCAGGAGGTACTCAACCAGACTGGGCAATTGGCGGTAGGCGGCAAACTTGTTACCACGATCGAAGGCCGCCGTGCCCTCGGATAGGATCTCGATGAGCAGGATTGGATGAGCGATGGCCAGATCGGCGGTAGCGTCCCGAGGATCGCAGGTGACCATGACATCAGGGTAGAAGTAGGCATCCGCCGCCTCGACGAAGAGTTTCATGTCGGCTACGAAGGTCTGACAGCCCTTGCCCTTGAGGTGGGAGCGCAAGCGGCTGCCAAGGGTCAGCGACACCAGGGCGTGCTCGCGACGAACGCCGACCATGGCAAATATTTCTCCAGCCAGGTATTCATTCCGACCTGGTTGTTCGGCCTCCCATTTCAGGTATAGATTCCGATCCAGTGGGGCCCGTGCCAGGGCATTTCCCATGTTTTTCTCCCAGCTTATGCTTGGCCAAAGTGGAAATCCTATCTCTAGCGGGGAGGGCTCCGCCAGGAAAGATCCGGGTGCCAGGCAAGTTTATCAAACGGCTACAACCAGCAAGCAAATCAATCATGGGGGTCGTATTTGACCAATGGTTTTTCCGTGCCGAAGCGTCTAAGCTGATATTTGTTCCAGAAGCCATCACAGGCCGAGGAGACATGATCCCGTTCCTCTGGGGTCTTCTGGCACCAACGCACCGTTCCGATTGGTTCCTAGCATCAGATAAGGAGTGACCCCATGCCCGCTCGCGAAGGCAGCCTCGAGGCGCCCACCCGGCACAGTCTCGACTGGACCAGTCCCAGGTTTTACGACGAGGAAGACCTGTTCAAGGAACTAGAGCGGGTATTCGACATCTGCCACGGCTGTCGTCGTTGCGTCAGCCTCTGCCAATCCTTCCCGGAACTCTTTGATCTGGTCGATGAATCCTCCACCATGGAAGTCGACGGCGTCGCCAAGGCCGACTACTGGAAGGTGGTGGATCACTGCTATCTCTGCGACCTCTGTTTCATGACCAAATGTCCCTATGTGCCGCCGCACGACTGGAACCTGGACTTCCCCCATTTGATGCTGCGCGCCAA
>JADZBU010000183.1 GCA_020851955.1 Chromatiaceae bacterium
GGTTATCCCGCGCCTCGTCTCGCTATTTCAGGTGTCCAGCTTGCCCTGGAACAGGTGGCCAGCTTGCCGTGGAATCACTGTCCAGCTTGGCGTGGAATCGGTGTCCACCTTGGCGTGGAATACGCACGTCTACAGCGTTTCGGCCGGCTCTCTTCCTCCCGGCCTCACGTTGAGCCCGCTCACCGCGAATCCCACGGCGAACATTTCGGGTACGCCGACGGCATCTGGCGTCTTCAGCTTCACGATTACGGCGATCGACGTGAACGGCTGCCCCGGAACGCAGGATTATAGGATGACAATCGCAGGCGCCACGCCCACGGCTATTCCGACCCTCTCAACCTGGGGACTGCTCGTCCTTATGGCGCTCACGGGACTCGTTTCAACCCGGTACCTCAAAAGATCCGCATGACCTAACCGAACGAACGATTAACCCTTGGGCCTTTGGAGCCCTGCCTGCAAGACCCGGCCGGCAGGGTTTCCCCATTTCAGATACTGAGCCTATGTGAGTTTTCGTACGGAATGATCTTCACCCCCTGGCGAATGCTAAAACCTCGTAACACTCACAGGCCGCACCTGTGGCTGACTGCCCAGGCCCTTGTCGCCCCCTGACATGACACAAGTTGGCCTCTTCAATAATTGAAATCGGAGTATAGAATGAAGACTCAAATCGCTGGCCTAATCTTGGCGGCAGTCGTTCTTGGTACGCCCGTGAGCGCTGATTCCAGCACGGATTTTAATGGGATCATTGAGAGCCGCCCCGTTGGGACCGCGGGAACCTGGAAGATTGGTGGGCGCAGTTTCGAAGTTACGGCAACAACTAACCTGGATGAAGACGATGGCCCCGCTAAGGTCGGGGCTTGCGTGGCCGTTGATTTCGAAGGCACTGCTATCGAGGAAATCGAAACCGAGAAGGATGTCAAGTGTAAAGCTCAGTAATCCCTAACTTGCCGGACAGGGAAGTCCTTGTTAATAGGGTTGTCAAGCGGCTCGTAATCCGAATTATGGTATTTAGTTTTATATAAAAATCAGTTATTCCCGCGCAACCAGCCAGAATATCCGGACGCGGCTGCGCGGTACAAAAGAGAGCCCTTCTAGACGGCTTTCTTGATATCTTCCTTGAGGTCACCATAGCCGGCCTGGATCTTACCGCTGGTATTTTGCACCTTGCCTTCGAGTTCCAGATCCTTATTGCCAACCAGACTGCCAGCAATTTCCTTGACTTTCCCTTTCGACTCTTCGACGAGGCCTTTGACTTGGTCTTTGTTCATTTCCATCTCCTGATGAGGACATAAAGTCATGGCTACCTTAGCCATGAAGCCAGCGTAGGAGGACTGTCCTGATCGCTGTAATGTAACTTTACCTCCCATCCAGATAACAGACTGTGCGGCGGCCCACATCGTCACTGCCTTCTATGCCCCGCACTTCAATGCGTCTCACTGCTCCGGCTACGATTTCATGTCAGTTAGCGAACAGACCGCCGCGGACCGCCAAGCCTGGTATGGCTTACCGATGAAATCAGATGTCAAGACCCATGCGACTTACCACCCCTAATACCCTGCTGGCCATCGCCTCCGGCATCGCCGTCGCCATCACCGTCACGGTCGTCTTCTGCGTCCCGCCCGAGGCCGCGCGGCAACAGCCGCGGAAAGGGGGGCTGCGAACACGGGCCTGACGATCTGCTGGGGAGCCCGACGGTGACCTCGGTGATGGACCCGATCCGCGCTAACCCGAACAGCTTCCGCGACCGGGGCCGCTCACGATCCGGATAACCATGGCCTTCCGGGGCCTTAAGCCGCCCTTGCCGTAGCCAAGCCCTTGAGTGAAATAGACCTAATTAGTACGCTATCGTACAAATAAAACCGGCAAACTACTCTATAGTGTAATTATCACCCCCTGATAATCCCCGGTCGCGAACATGTCAGCAACGCCCCAGCACTCACCCCAGCAAAATCACCTCCTGGCGGCCTTGCCGGAGGTGGTGCAAGAGCGCCTCTACCCCTTCCTCGAACTGGCGGAGATGCCCTTGGGCCGGGTTTTGTTCGAGTCCGGAGTGCTCATGCGCCACGTCTATTTTCCGACCGACGCCATCATCTCCCTGCTTTATGTCATGGAAAATGGCGCCTCCGCCGAGATCGCCGTGGTCGGGAACGAGGGCATGGTGGGCCTGGCCCTCTTCATGGGCGGCGAAAGCACGACCAGTCGTACCATAGTGCAGAGCGCCGGCTTCGCCTACCGGCTCCTCGGGAAACGCTTCACGGACGAGGTGAACCGCCACAGCGAATTACTCATGCTCATGTTGCGCTACACCCAGTCCCTGATCACCCAAATGGCCCAGACTGCGGTCTGCAACCGCCACCACTCCATTGATCAGCAGTTGTGTCGGTGGCTCTTGCTATCACTGGATCGACTTTCTGGGGATCATCTGATCATGACGCAGGAACTGATCGCCAACATGTTGGGCGTGCGCCGCGAAGGGGTCACGGAAGCCGCTGGCCGTTTGCAAAAGCAGGGCGTGATTGAATACCACCGTGGTCACATCAAGGTGCTGAATCGACCTAAACTCGAAGAGCTGACCTGTGAGTGTTACAAGGTTGTCAAGCACGAAACGGATCGCCTCTTGCCCCAGATCTGATCCAAGTATCTCTGATTAAACCCGATAAGGGTCCTGGCACGATTTTGTCTCTCCCACATGGGTTGCCGCTTCCGGTAACCCAATCCTTAGGGTTCTTAACACCGATCCGCCCCGCTTGACTGCTTGATGCGTTCCCTCCAGGGGGGTGGGGCATTACCGCGTCCTCATTAATAGTCGGGGTTATCCCACGAAAAATGGGCGCAATTCCGGCCAAGCACTACCTTTTATCCGAAACCAAAATTTATCTTGCCCTATGTACTCTAGAGCACGGAGGGACGCGTTTGTCCCCTCTATAGTTCAAGTATGCCAAAGGAAAAGGCAAGGGGTGAGATCGGTGCAGTGTCGCCATGACTCAAGGAGATGAGGGCGCCAAGCGAAGGACCTTTCTCACCCAGGAACATGATCCCTATTGGCCCACGTGGCCGACCAGAAGGATCTCCTTACCAGGGGATCATGCGACAACCAACACGATAAGAAGGGTGATAAAGATGAA
>JADZBU010000184.1 GCA_020851955.1 Chromatiaceae bacterium
AACGATAATCCATCCTGACGGACCCTCACCGCTGCACTTGGGGTCGTTCAAAATACCAGCGTGAGGGCTTCAGATGAAATCTGCCCGCCTGAAAGGCGGGGGTTTTAACCTTTCATATGGAAATAAAGAACCTTTAGAAAACAGACCCTTTCTCGCATTGTCAGTGCTACAGGAATTCTCATCATACAACCTCCATGAGTTCGAGCGACCGAGATAGTCTCGTAGCGGCTTCAGCCAAGTCGCGATCTAGTTTTTTCAAAACCAATCCCAATGACTCATCAAAGACCAGATCGCGCAAATCGCATTCCAGATCTCGCTTAAGGGCGGAAGCTAAACGCGTGGATATCGCACTTGAAAAATCACCCAATTGGCCGCGAACGGCACAGCAAAAAAGGTTCATAAGTTCCGTTGCTTCCACGGTAGCCCTTGGAAGGATCATGACATCATCAAGACTTGATCTTTTAAGCTCAAGGTATTCGATAAGCATTGAAAGCTTTCTGCGCTTTTCGTTGTGTTGGTCTGTAATCGACGAAGCCAAGTGAGTCAAGGAAAGTTGAAGTTTTTCAGAAAAGTCAATATAAACCCCGCCGATCAATTTAGCATAGGCCACTTCAAAGGAACTAGTCCGCTGATACAGGTCCATCATCAGCAATTCACGGACGAAACGATTCGCGGAAGGGACCTTTGAATTGCATAATTGAGATGCGCGTTCACAATGCTTAACCAACTCTACCGATATCTCCCGTATATCGGCGTCAAGAGCGTCGAGCGCGATAGGGACATGGGCCGCCAGGACGGTATCCACAATACTGAGATCCCTGACGACCCCAAGTTTCCGCTGCATGATGTCATGCTGCGCTTGCTCCTGGTGAACCGAATCCCGCAGTTTCTCCCACTGGTTTGAGATGAGATCAATGGATATCGCGATATCTTCGTCAAGCACGGTTCGGTCGAAGCGCGAAAGAAAACGCTGAAACATACCATCCCAAAAGGGTAGTTCGGTTTTACATGAGATCAAATAGATCTCATCGGAATAGAACAGATCAATGAAACCATTATCAGACAGGTGCTGCCTGACTTCGACCTCGGTTTGTTGGTAGGCTTCCGTGCCGGAGACATGGACATCGGTCTTGTTGATGATCAGATAGATGCGTGGGTTATGAGGACGAATCTGTTTGACTCTATCAAATTCAGTCTGTTTCGCCAATTGGGTGTAGTCGGATAGCCAGACGATGAGATGTGCGTCGCACAACGCATTCATCGTTTTTTCGTCCATTACGGCATCATGGTTGAAGCCCGGCGTGTCCAGCAAGGTAAACTTTTTCAAAAGCGGATTGTCGACAAAAACGCGGACCTCACGAATGTCACCAACCTCCTTCTGATAGCCTCCATCATTGATCTTCTTGGCATTCTGAATCTTCTTCAATCCATCATACCCATTTTCCTCCCGGATAACTCGCTGGTTCTCGTGGACATACTCAATCTCGATGCGGGGAGTCTCTCCATATAGGACGCGAGTTATAGTAGCGGTTTTTGGCGAAACCGCTACCGGAAGAGCATCAATACCCAACAATCGATTGATAAAGGTCGATTTACCCGCGCTAAATTCTCCCATCACGGCGAGGGTGATGGGTATGGAGGCAATTTCTCGAATGCGATTAAGGTGCCATGCGACCGCGGGATGATGGTTACCAATCAAAGTCTCGATTTTACGGGCGGTTTTGACTTGCCCGCGATCATCAAATATAGCTTTCTTGTCAAGATTACTCATGGGTTTACCGCGAGTTTGAGGCCAACAAGAGCCCGTTTGACCGCTACAACATCAGATTCCTGGCCGGTCAGAGACATAAGCTTCTCAAGTTCCTGGCGCTTTTGTTCGTAGAATGATTGAACCTCACAATCGACATTTTGGCAAATCTCGTCGAGACGAATTTCTTGGTTCGACTCTAGTTTCGACAAAACATCCATCTTGCTTAACTGAATTTTCGCGATCACATCTTCCTCAACCTCACCGATTGCACCGCTGGTCT
Organism: Chromatiaceae bacterium; assembly: GCA_020851955.1. Taxonomy (GTDB): domain Bacteria; phylum Pseudomonadota; class Gammaproteobacteria; order Chromatiales; family Chromatiaceae; genus M0108. The sequence goes on from JADZBU010000184.1 coordinate 2,031, forward strand.
TGCTTGACGAGTATTGGCGGAGGGCGAGATATATCCCGGCTCCAACAGCCGCAATGGCAAGTGCGGGAACTCCGACAGTCAAGATTGCTGTTGGAGCACCACCAGTTATCAAAGTTCCTAAACCAAAAGACCAAGATGCACCAGATATAGCAGCAGTATGGGCACTGGCGCCAATAAAAGTAGCTAAGCCCGCCAAGCCCAAGCCCGCAGAAGCAACCTGCCCTGTTTGGATCATGGTGAGATCATTTCCGACATCGTTCCTACCCAAATCCGTAAAGTAGTCCTGCCAGTCCAGCGTTTTTCTGGAAGGTATCCGCAAGAGCCCCTTCTGCTCTTCGATACGGGCGCGGATACTGTTCAGAAAACTTGCCTCGATTTGAGTCAACTCCTGCACTAGACGACGCTGAAAATAGCTCAACTTCGCACTCAAACGTCTTTTCACCAAGGCATCATCATTCCGTTCGAACCGCAGATTTTCTAATTCCGTTTGCAACAGGCCGATATTTTGATCAAAAATTATCGAAATCTGATCGCGAAGAGTTTCGATCTCAGGCCGTAGATGTCGTTTTAGCCTCGCAACGAAATCCTCCCTCGCCAGCCGATATTCCTCGACCTCGGCGGCCAGTTGTTGCCGACGTTCCTGGCGCGACTTGAGATCCTCGTTGAGGATCTCCGCACGTTCCTCGATGACGTCCAGATATTGATCGACGTAGGTGTTGAAACGCTGAATCTTGTAGGACAGAACATCCTGCCCCTTCTTGGAAGCCAGATAGTCCCAGATGCGCTCCTGTACTAGAGCTTGATTCTCACCCGTCTTAGCCGAGACCGGGATTAAATCAGGCCTGGCTAATTTAACTTCAGGATCAAGCTTATCTCGCAGAATGGCAAGGGATCGGTCGAGTTCCTCTCCAACATATTCCAACAGGTCATCGCGCTCGGATTGCTCGATCAGATCCCAGTAGTTGAGGAGCAAAAAGAGCTTGTCGAGGTCTTCCCGAGCAAGGATGGTTTCTTCTATAAATTCCTTTTGATAGCGAGTCCATGCCTGTTGGGCATTCAGGAAGTAGAGGATGGCGTCGGCCTGATGGAGGTAATCGAGAGTCACCTTCATCCGCAGGATATCCGGATCGTTAAGACCCGGGGAATCGACCACTTCCAGGCCTTCCGATAGGACCGGTGACGGGACCTCGATGAGGACCCGGTCAACTCCCTCAATCTCCGAACCATCGGCGGCTACGGCGTTATCAATACGTTGTTTGACATCCTCGTCGATGATCTCAGCCGTGCCATCTCTTTTGAGTAGGGTAGCGCGTAATGTACTCCCAAAGCGTATGGTCGTCAGGCGGGTAGTAGTTGGCCGCGCGCGGGCGGGAAGGATATCGCCTTGAAGTAAAAACTTATTGATAAATGTCGTTTTTCCAGAGCTGAAGTCTCCTACGCACAGCACATGAAATTTGAGATCGTTTAGAACCTGTTGCGCCAAGGAGTCTAGTTGGTTGACATGCAACCCATCGAAATGTCGCTCGACGAGGGTCTTGAGTTGCGCGATGGCATTCGAAAGGCTATCGCGACGCTCTCTGAAAACGGACAGAGAAGGTCCTATGTTACTCATGACTTGACTCCAATAAGATTCTGTTTTTTAAACAGTTTCAGCATGTCGTCTCGCATGGCAACGATATACTCCCGCTCCGCATCCAGGACCTTGCGATCATTCACCGTGCGATTCCGATCCGTAAGTTGGCGCTGCTCGATTTCCGCCTTCTGCGGAAACTTGCTTTCAATATAGCCTTGAACCATGGTGTCAACATTGAGTGATGACTCTATGTCCGTGATGATGGTGCGCTTAATCTCATCAATATGTCCCGCAAGCTCCCGGCCATACTTTGCTTTATCCCTCGAGCCCATGGTCTTGGCCAATGGATCCTTAATCCCCTGATAGGAGAGCATCGCGCCTTTGACACCAACTGATAGCAACCCGGTGAGTCCGCTAAAACCGGCCTTGGCGGCACCTAAAAAAGCTCCGCCAATAGGAGGGTTGTATATGGCTAGGGCGATGCCCGCAGTTCCGAGCAAGCCGATGCTGCCGAATACCCAAGGCAGTATGGTGGTCGCAGCAACGTATCCCAAGGCTGTTGCTCCGGATGCTGCTATCAGTGACGAGGAGTCGAAACCCTTATGATATCCAGAGATTTTCTTCAAGGTCTTATCAAGAGCAGGGCTGATATCCTTATCAACCTGACTTGATATATTATCAAGAGCTGTCCAGAGTTTTTTCGTATTCTGTTCGACAGCATCCTCCACCTGTTTCCTGATCAGTTTTTGTATCAAATCTGATTGTTCAAGATCATTGTCGGACATGTTAGCGACGGCCTCGAGGGTCTCGCGCTTGATTTCCTCGAAACTGGAATTCAATCCATCGACCAAGATGCGAAGTTGCTTTCGTAGATCACCGCGAAGCTCATCCATGCGAACCTGGACCTCTCCGCGAAATGCGTGGATATCGGAATCAATGCAAATCAATTGCTGCTGGTTGTTCTGTTGCATGTCCGTGGCCAAATCAAGCGCCATGGTCAGTTTGTCAAAAGTGGGCTGCAGACAACGCGTCATCTCGCTGAGCACAGCCGCCGATTCCAAGTCCTCGCGCCGTTTCGTCGCAAAATCGGTGATCATATTGACCAAGTGAGTGTGGCGTTTCCAGGCATCTTCCTGTTCCGCGCCTTGAATCCCACACACGAGGGACTCTTTAGCGGAATACATAAAGACGCGTCCCTCAATCTAGGCACGGGGCCACTCAACGAGGTTGGCAATCCCCCGTACGACATAGGCTTTCAATTCCTTGGCCTCGTTCGGATTAGTGAGATTGTCGCTGAAATTGATGACAAAAAAGAATTTATCCAGATCTTTTTTCAGGACAAGCTTTTTGATAAATTCTGTCTCGGTCTGTTTCAGCGCGTTATCCGCCCGCATGAGAAACACAATAATGTCGGATTCTCCAAGTAGGTCAAAAATGACCTCCTCGCTCAGCATCGCCGGGTCGTTGACCCCAGGGGTGTCGAACAGAGTGAAGCGGTCCATCGGCGTAGGGATGCGAGTCCGGATAAGCAATCTTGTATCGGATTCCTTGGCAAGCGTGGAAATCGCCTCTTTGGTCAAGGGCCGCGCCGAGTTTGGCTGATTCTCGATGACCACACTCTCGGTCTCGTTGTCATGCTCGATCTGCATGACCTGGTTCGTCGTGGGCCTATAGGCGGCGGGGAGAATATCCTTGCGTAGGATCGCGTTGATAAAGGTGGATTTGCCCGAGGAGAATTCTCCAATAATGGAAACGCGTAATTGGATGCCATCAACTTGCTGAGCAAGAGCATTGAGTGAAGAACGGTCAGTCGCCAGCTCAAGCTGATTGTAGAAATCGTGCTTGCCATAGGCATCATGAATAGCGTTCAGCCGATCAATTTTATCGAAAACCGTCGCGAATAATCGGGCCATCGAAATATCTCCATGCTTTTAAGGGATAGTTTACGGGGAAAAGACCCATGTCAGGTCACCCAGGCCCTGGGCCAACCTGGTTGACGCCTGGCTTTGGCGTCTTTTGCTTTCAAGGACCAAACATCGGACCGGCGCAAAGGATACCACCAGGCTGCATCTTCCAATAGTTGCCAATGCTTCAGCCCGGGCGGATGGCGTAGGAGGTCCCCCAGCCATGCCATGAGACGGCATTCGTGGAACCCTCCCAAGGCTTTGCGGTACCCCCAATGCCAAAACAACTTGCGATGGCCTGGAACTGGCCTTACTTTGCCCATCACGCCAACGGCACCCTTCCCCCAACCACAAATTAGCCTGATACCAACGCCATGCGCCCTGCCCACTTGATTCGCGTCCTCGATCGGGAATTCACCAGTACCCGCCAGGGTCATCACACCCCCGTCATGCTCTGGGGCCCGCCCGGGGTCGGTAAGTCGCAAATGGTGGCCCAGATCGCCGCCCGTCACGGTACGCCCATGATCGATATCCGTCTGTCGCAAATGGAGCCCAGCGACCTGCGCGGCATCCCGTTTCGCGTCGGCAACAAGGTCGAGTGGGCGATCCCGGCCCTCTTGCCCAACCTCGAATATCATGGCGCCAGTGGCATCCTCTTCCTGGACGAGATCACCTCGGCCCCCCCGGCGGTGTCCGCCGCCGCCTATCAATTGATCCTGGACCGCCGCCTGGGTGAATACGAGGTGCCGGAGCACTGGGCTATCTTCGCCGCTGGCAACCGCCAGGGCGACCGGGGCGTCACCTATACCATGCCGGCCCCCCTGGCCAACCGCTTCTCCCATTTCGAGGTGGACACTCACCTGGATGATTGGGTGGCCTGGGCCTATGCCCACGAAATCGACGAGCGCGTCATCGCCTTCCTGCGCTTCCGCCCGGAATTGCTGTTCGACTTCGACCCCACCCACAACCCCATCGCCTTCCCCACGCCCCGCTCCTGGGAATTCGCCCACCGCGGGCTGCGTAAATTCGAGGACGACCCCGATCTGCTGCAGGGCGCCCTTCAGGGCTGCGTCGGCCCGGCGGCGGGTATCGAGCTGAACGCCTTCATCAACAGTCTGGACCGGATGCCGGACCTGGATGCCATCCTGCGCGGGGAGGAGGTGCCGGTGCCACGCGAAATCGACCTCCAGTACGCCGTCGCCGCCGCCCTGGTGGGCCGCGCCATTCGCGCCCAGGCCGAGCCCGACGGCGCCGCGAAGATCGGCCATATCCTGGCCTACGCCGGGCGCTTCCCCCAACGGGAAATGGGCGTCATGCTGGTCTCCGACCTGCACCGCGCCATTGGCAACCGGCTGTTCGAGGCACCGGCCTTTGGCAACTGGGCCCAGTCCATTTCCGACCTCATGCTCTACGCCTGATCATGGACGCGCAACGCCAGGCCATCGAAATCAAGCTGGCCGCGGCCCGCACCCGGCTGATCCTGGACAAGCCCTTTCTCGGGGCCCTGGCCCTGCGGCTGCCCATCAAGGCCGCGGACCCGGATTGGTGTCCCACCACCGCCACGGATGCCCGCGCCTTCTATTACAACCCCGACTACATCGCCGCCCTGAGCCTGGACGAGACCCAGTTCGTGCTCGCCCACGATGCCCTGCACTGCGCCCTGTCGCACTTTGCCCGCCGCCAGCACCGGCTGCGACGCAAATGGGACCTGGCCTGCGACCACGCCATCAATCCCCTCCTGATCGAGGATGGCCTGACGCCACCCGCAGCGGCCCTGCACAATCCCCGTTTCAAGGGCCTGACGGCGGAGGAAATTTACCCCCTGCTGGAGGAAGAGGACGACGCCGAGACCCTGGATCGGCACGTCTATGACGCGGACAACCAGCGGGGTGGCAACCAGTCCGGCCTGTCCGAAAAGGATCTCGACAAGTCCAACCAGGGGGACGAGCCCCATCCTGAAAAGGGCAAACAGGGCACGGGTAACCAGCCCCAACCCGGGGAGGGCCAGGCCCAGGAAAGGGCGGATGGCGCCCCCCAGCCCAACCCCCTCAGCCCCGACGAGCAGACGGACCTGGCCGTGCAATGGCATCAACGCACCGCCGGCGCCGCGCAACAGGCCATGCATCATGGCAAGCTCGGCGGGGAGATGGCCCGCCTCATCGAACGGCTGCTCCAGCCCCAGGTCCCCTGGCGCCAACTTCTGGCCCGCTTCATGAGCGCCACGGCCCGGGACGATTTCAGCTACAGCCGGCCCTCCCGGCGCGAGGGTGACTTCATCCGACCGGCCCTGCGCAGCCAGCAATTGGAACTGGTGGTGGCGGTGGATATCTCGGGCTCCATCAAGGATGCGGAGATCCAGGAGTTCATCGGCGAGATCGATGCCCTCAAGGGCCAGGTCCGCGCCCGCGTCACCCTGCTGGCCTGCGATGCCAGCCTCTGCCCCGGTTCGCCCTGGTTCTTCGAGCCCTGGGAGGAGTTTCGCCGCCCGGAGGAGATGAAGGGCGGGGGCGGTACCTGCTTCACGCCGGTCTTTGAATGGGTGGAGCGGGCCGGCGTCCGCCCCGACCTCCTGGTCTATTTCACCGATGCCGAGGGCGAGTTCCCGCCCCAGGAGCCGAATTACGCGGTGATCTGGCTGGTCAAGGGCCAGGCCAAGGTACCCTGGGGGCAGCGCATTCAGCTCAATTGATGGCTTCCCTGCTTTTTTCATTCTCCCAACCTGGCTCCGGGGGCATAATCCCCTAAACCTTGTCCCTCGGCGCCGGTCCCCCTGAGCCATGAAGAGTCTGCCTCGCCTAAGCCGCCTCGCGCCCGCCCTCCTCGCCGGTCTGCTGCTAGCCGGGGCCAGTGCGCGGGCGGATGACCCCTATAAGCTGCCGGATTTCGGCAGTTCCGCGGACACGGTCATGACCGGTGCCCAGGAGCGGCAACTGGGCAAGGCCTTCATGCGCAGCGTGCGCAAGGCCCTGCCGGTGCTGAACGATCCCCTGCTGACGGATTATCTGGAGGATCTGGGAGAACGGCTGGTGGCCTCCTCCGAGGCCAGCGGGGGCAGCTTCACCTTCTTTTTCATCGACCAACCCATGGTCAACGCCTTTGCGGGCCCCGACGGTCAGATCGGGGTCTTCGCCGGTCTGGTGACCACTTCCGAGACCGAGTCCGAACTGGCGGCGGTCATGGCCCATGAAATCGCCCATGTCAGCCAGCGCCATCTGCTGCGATCCATCGAGGACCAGCAAAAAGTGGCCATCCCCGCCACCCTGCTCATGATCGCCGCCGCCATCCTGGGGGCCCAGGTAGACGCCAACGCGGGCATGGCGGCTATCGCCAGCATTCAGGGCCTGGCCCTCCAGCGCCAGATCAACTTCACCCGCCACAATGAGGAGGAGGCGGATCGCATCGGCATCTCCACCCTCGCGGACGCGGGTTACGACCCCTTTGCCATGCCGGGCTTCTTCGAGCGGATGAGCAAATCCAGTCATACCAGCGACACCAGTGCCCCCGAATTTCTGCGTACCCACCCGGTCAACCCTAACCGCATCGCGGACGCCCTGGCCCGCGCCGAACATTATGGCTACAAGCAAAAGGCCGATGACCTGCGCTTCCACCTGAGCCGCGCCCGCCTGCGGGAACTCGGCTTCAAGGATCCGGAACGGGCCGTCGCTCACTTCAAATCCAACCTGAACGCGGGGCGGGTCCGCAATCGCACCGCCGAGACCTACGGCCTGGCCCTGGCCCAGTTACGCGCCAACCAGCCGCAGGAGGCCCGTCGCCTCGCCACCGACTTGGTCAAGGAACACCCGCATCTGGCGGAGTTCGTGGTCCTGGATGCCCGCATCGACACCAAGCTCGGCGCCAATGACGAGGCCATCCGCAAACTCCAGTCGGCCGTGGGGCTGAATCCGGACAACCGGCCCCTGCGCATCGCCTATGCCGAGGCCCTGATGGGTGGCGGCAAGGCCGACCGCGCCCTAGCGACCCTGGAGGGCGCGGCCAGACAGAGGCCAGGCTCGGCCGCCATGTACCAATTGATGTCGGATGCCGCCCTCAAATCCGGCAAGAAGGCCGCCACGCACCGCTACCGGGGGGAGTCCCTCTACCTTCAGGGCGATCTGGAACCCGCCATTCATCAGATGCAATACGCCCTGCGCACCCCCGGGATCGGCTTCCACGAGGCCTCCGAGATCCAGGCCCGGCTTGACATCCTGGAGGAGGAACAGGAGGAGGCAGAAAAGGATGGGCCGAAATCCAAGTCCAAGTCCAAGTCCAAGAAGGAAGAGCGTTAGCGGCCGGGCGCTGCTTGATCCGTGAGCGCCGGAGCGCTGCTAGCCTTGACCAAAATCGTTTTGCAGCCGAGAGTGGCTGGGGTAATCTAGCCCGCGATCCAGGTCAAACAGGGTCCGCGGACGCGGCCAACCGCCACGACCCGCTCCCCGCCCCGGCGGCCCTTTGCCACCGGACTCAAGTCAGCCGGATCCTTCGTCGGTATCCGGGACCTCAACCTCATGACAATGCTCGACAGGAGACTTTCATGATCGACGCAAAACGCAGAATTCTGCTCAAGGGCTCCCTGGCCGCCAGCGCCATCGGCGCGGCAATCGGGGCCGGTCTGTTGTCGCCGCGCCTGGTGCTGGCCGCCTGGCCCGAGGCGGCCTTCAACGCCCAGAACCTGGACGATGCCCTCAAGGGCCTGCTCGGCAGTGCCGCTCACGAGCCCAGCGACAAGATAGACCTCAAGGCCCCGGACATCGCCGAGAATGGCGCCGTGGTCCCGGTCACGGTCGAAACGACCCTGGAGGGCGCCACTTCCATCAGCCTGGTCGCCTCTGGCAACATGATGCCTCTGGTCGCCTCCTTCGAGTTGGGCAAGGGCACCCTGCCCTTCATCTCCACCCGCGTCAAGATGGGCAAGACCGCCAATCTCATCGCCCTGGTCAAGGCCGGCGACAAGGTCTATAGCGCTTCCAAGGAAGTCAAGGTCACCGTCGGCGGTTGCTGATACCGGCTCCTGGCCGGATCACCCACAACGAATATGATTGCGAGGTAGCAGAGCATGGCATCCCAGATGAAGATCAAAGCCAAGATCAAGGGCGATGTGGTCGAGGTCAAGGCCCTCATGACCCACCCCATGGAAAACGGCATGAGCAAGGATAAGGAGTCGGGCGCGGTCATCCCGGCCCATTTCATCCAGAACGTCGTCGCCAAGGTGGGCGATCGGACCCTCCTCACCGCCCTTTGGAGTGGCGGCGTTTCCAAGAATCCCTATCTGTCCTTCAAATTCACCGGCGCGGCCAAGGGTGAGAAGGTCGAGATCTCCTGGACCGACAGCAAGGGCGCGACCGAGAGCGAGACCGCCGAGATCGAATAGCGGGCTGCTTGAGTGGCGAGGGGCTGGGCCGAGTCCCGCCGTACCCCTCGCCGCCTGCCTTACGGCCCGTCAGCAGGGCCCATGATAGGGATGCGGCCCACCATCCGGACGGGTCCGAAAGCGTTTGTAAGACCAGACATACTGTTCCGGGCAAATCCCCACGCAGGCCTCCACGCCGCGATTGAGGGCCCTGGCCGCCGTTTCGTCATCCTCCGCATCGACCCCCTCCGGCGCCGGCAGGCAATGCAGGGCGAAGCCCCTCCCCCAGGGCAAACGGCGCGCGAAAAGAAAGACGACGGGTGCCCCCGTCTTGCGCGCCAGCCGATTGACCAACAGCATGGTAAGGGCCGGTACGCCAAAAAAGGGCGCGAAGACGGAGCCTTTTTCCGCCTTCGGCTCCTGATCCGGCAAAATCCCCAGATATTCCCCGCGCCGGAGGGCCTGGAGCAGACGCCGAATCCCGGCATTATCCGTGGGCACGAGTTCGGCCCCGCCCCGCGCCCGCGCCTGACGCACCAGGACGTCTCCCAGGGGCTGGGGCTTGTAGAGGGTGGTGGTGGGACCGCGGGTGGAAAGGTAGAGCCCCGCCATCTCCCAGGCCCCCAGATGAGGCGAGAGGACGATCAAGCCCCGGCCCGGATCGCGCTCCAGCCGTTCCAGGCCATGAGTCTCCCGGATCAGGCCCAGGACGCGGGGCACGGGACGGAGGAGGAGATAGGCGATCTCGATGAAGGTCTTCGACTCCTCGCGGAGGGCACAATTGCGGAAGCGCCGGGCCTGGGCCTCACTCCAGTCCGGCCGGCAGAGGCGCAGATTGACGAGGGCGTTGCGGCGCTGCTTGTTGGGGATCAGCACCAGCAGGGTGCCGGTCAGCCAACCCAGGACCTGGGCCGCGCCGAAGGGCAAGAAAGCCATACCGCGCGCCACGGCCTCGAGAAGCCATTCCTGCCAGGCAGGCGAGGTTTTCCTCCCCGAGCGGGTAGGCGCGGACAGACCAGACCCCGCGGCCGGGTCCCCTGGGTTGGTGTCCTTTAATTCAGCATCAATCATCTAATCGGGCCAGAAAGGCTGACGGCAAACTCCGCGATCCGGGGCTACAATCGCCCCCGGCACGCGCCCTAGACCAGAAAGATAACCGAAAACAGACCCAGCACCAAAGGAACCAACGCCATGACCGAACCACAGCATCCCAAGGAATTGACCCCCCAGCAGGCCTGGGAGATGCTCCAGGAGAATCCGACCGCCCTGCTGGTGGATATCCGCTCCACCATGGAGTTTCTCTTCGTCGGCCACCCCACGGGAGCCGTGCATGTCCCCTGGATCGACGAACCCGAATGGACCGTCAACCCCCATTTCGATACCGAGATCCGCAAACTGCTGCTCGGCGGCGCCGTCTGCTCCGAGGACAATCCCTGCACCCCGGTCATTCTCATCTGCCGCAGCGGCAAGCGCTCACACGAGGCCGGCAAGGCCCTGATCACCGCCGGGGTCCGCAACGTCTTCCACATCGATGAAGGTTTCGAGGGTGATCTGGACGAGCATCACCACCGGGGCACCGTCGGCGGCTGGCGTTACCGGGGGCTCCCCTGGGAGCAATGCTGATTCGGGGTTTACGACCCGCGCCGGCCGGCGCGGGGTTATTCTTCCCGCTCTTCCAGCCAGGCCATCTGAATGGCCTCGAGGATCTTCTCGCCAGTGTGGGCGGGGTCGTCTTCGAATTCCGGCAGGTCCTGCACCCAGTTGCGCAGATCGACGAAATTAACCCGGCGCGGGTCGGCGTCCGGGTGGGTCTCGTCCAAGGCAATGGCGATGTCCAGGGTGTCCGTCCACTTAAGGGCCATGGGGTCTCCTAGGGTTAAGCAATCAAGCTGACTAAACTTGACCGAGGCGGGGGGAACAAGGCCGCCAGGTCCTGCTAATGATGTTCCGACACCATGTTGATGGTGTACTTGGGTATCTCGATGACGAGATCTTCATTCCCGACCTTGGCCTGGCAGCTTAGGCGCGACTCAGGCTCCAGACCCCAGGCCTTGTCGAGCAGATCCTCCTCGACCTCGTCCGCCTCGGGCAGGGAATCAAAACCCTCGCGAATGATGACATGACAGGTGGTGCAGGCGCAGGACTTTTCGCAGGCATGCTCGATATCGATGCCACCGGCCAGGGCGGCGTCGCAGATGCTGACGCCGGGCTCGGACTCGATAATGGCCCCCTCGGGACAAATCTCCTCATGGGGCAGAAAAATCAACTTGGTCATGATTGAAACTCCTCGACCTTGTGTCCAGCCATAGCGCTTTGGATGCTCCGATTCATACGTCGCTCCACATAGAAACCGCAGGTGCGATCCAGATTCTCCATGGCCGCCTTGAGGCTTGCCTCATCCTCGCCGGCCAGCCTGAGCTCTAGTTCCGCCAGGGCCTGGTCGATGCGTCGCCGTTCCTCCGCCGACAGCAAGGCATCGCCATCCTTGCTCAAGGCGGCCCGCAGGGCCTCGACGGTGCGCTGGGCCTCCACGCGCTGTTCCCGCAGGCGCCGGGCCTCCATGTCCTCGCTGGAATGGGTCAGGGATTCGCGCAACATGGACTCGATCTCGCCATCGGTCAAGCCATGGGAGGGCTTGACCTCCACCCGGGCTTGCACCCCGCTGGTCTGTTCCACCGCCGACACGTTCAAGAGGCCATCGGCATCGACCTCGAAGGTCACCCGGATCCGGGCGGCGCCGGCCACCATGGGGGGGAAACCGCGCAGCTCGAAACGGGCCAGGGAGCGGCAATGGGCCACCAGGTCCCGCTCACCCTGCAGGATGTGCAGGGCCATGGCCGTCTGACCATCCTTGAAGGTCGTGAATTCCTGGGCGCGCGCCACCGGGATGGGGGTATTGCGCGGCACGATACGCTCGACCAGGCCGCCCATGGTCTCCAGCCCCAGGGACAGGGGGATGACATCCAGCAGCAGCATGTCGCTATCGGGCTTGTTCCCCGCCAGGACATCGGCCTGGAGGGCGGCGCCCAAGGCGACGACCCGATCCGGGTCCAGATCCACCAGGGGGGTCATGCCAAAGAAGTGCTCTACCCGCGCCCGCACCCGCGGCACGCGGGTGGCACCCCCGACCATGACCACGTCCTTGACCTCCTCGACCTTGAGTCCGGCGTCGCGCAGGGCGCGGCGGCAGGCGGCGATGGCGCGGGAGATGAGGGGGTCGATGAGGTCATCGAAGGTATTCCGATCGATCACGCCGGCCCAATGCCGGCCATCAGGCAGGGCGATGCGCAGGGGGGCCCGGTCCTGGTCCGTCAGGCGTTCCTTGGCATCGCAGGCATCCCGCATGAGGCCGCGCAGGATGTGGTGATCGGCCTCGTCGCCAATTCCGGCCTGGAACATGATCCACTCCGCCAGGAGCAGGTCCATGTCATCGCCCCCCAGGGCGGAGTCGCCCCCGGTCGCCAGGACCTCGAAAACGCCGCGGCGCAGACGCAGGATGGAGATATCGAAGGTGCCCCCACCTAGATCAAAGACGGCGTGAATACCGTCCGCCTCCCGGTCCAGGCCATAGGCCACCGCCGCCGCGGTGGGCTCGTTGAGCAGGCGCAGCACCTTGAGCCCCGCCAGGCGGGCGGCGTCCTTGGTGGCCTGGCGCTGGGGCTCGTCGAAATAGGCGGGGACCGTAATGACGACCCCGGTAAGGTCGCCACCCAGGGCGACCTCGGCGCGCTGGGCCAGGGCCCGCAAGATCTCGGCGGAGACCTCCACCGGGCTGATGTCCCCGGCGCGGGTGCGGATGCGCGGCACCGCCGTATCGGTACGCACAAACTCATAAGGCAGGCGGGTGCCCAGGCCACGGACCTCCTCGATGCCACGACCAATGAGCCGCTTGGCGGAGGCCAGGGTGTTGAGGGGGTCCTCGGCCGCCGCCGCCTTGGCGGCATGGCCCACGACCAGGCCCTCCTCGGCATAGCGCACCACCGAGGGCAGCAGATGGCGTCCCTCCCCATCGGGCAGGGTCTCGGGCCGGCCGCTACGCACGGTAGCGATCAGGGAGTTGGTCGTCCCCAGGTCGATCCCGGCGGCAAGCCGGTGCTGGTGGGGAGCGGCGGAGCGGCCCGGCTCCGCGATCTGAAGCAATGCCATGGATTCTCTCGGTCAGGAGGCTAGGGACAAGGGGTTAAGGCTGAATCAGAAGACCTCGTCGAGTTCGGCCTCGAGGGCATCGGCCTCCTCCTCGCATTTGCGCACGAACTGGAGCTTGCGGATCAGTTCCCGCGTTGCCGCCTGGTCCAGGTCCGAGGCAGGCTCCAGGGAGGCCGCCAGTTGGCCGATCAGTTGGCGGGACTGATCCGAGAGCCGATTGCGTACCCTCGCGACGCCCGCGAAGGGATCGGGCGCCTCGCGGGCCGCCGCCAGGGCCTCGCGCAGTTCCATCTGCTCCAGGAGAAAGGCCATGTCCTTGGTCGTTTCCTGGCCGTCCCCCTGGCCGCCGGTGAGCAGGGTCAGGAGATAGCGAGCCCGTGCCAGGGGGTCCTTGAGGGTCTGGTAGGCTTCGTTGACCTGGGTGGAGGCCTGGAGGGAAAAGCGCTTTTCCCGCTCCCCCGCCGTGGCGTACAGATCCGGATGGACGGTCTGACGCAACCTCAGGTAACGCTCGGACAAGTCATCCAGGTCCAGCGCGAACTGCTCGGGCAAGCCAAACAGCCGGAAGTGATTTTGGTGGAAGTCGAGCATCCGGACGTCCTGACTCAGATGTTGAAGCTTTCGCCGCAACCACAGGCGTCCTTGACGTTCGGGTTGTTAAATTTAAAGCCCTCGTTCAACCCTTCCCGGGTGTAATCGAGTTCGGTACCATCCAGATAGAGCAGGCTTTTCGGATCCACGATCACCTTGACGCCCAGGGACTCAAAGACCTGGTCCTCGGGCTCCAGTTCATCCGCGAATTCGAGTACATAGGCCATGCCGGAGCAACCGGAGGTACGCACCCCCAGGCGGACACCCAGGCCCTTCCCTCGATTTTCAAGATAGCCGCGTACGTGATTGGCGGCGGCCGTCGTCATCGAAATCCCCATGTCCGTTATTCTCCCGCCCGCCATGCCGGCAGGGCGATACTGCATGAATCAGCCAGGGGCGGCGTGGGGATCAGCCACCCAACCCCTGGCCCCGCCGTCAAACCCATCAGACCCGCTTCTGCTCGAAATCGTGAATCGCGGCCTTGATGGCATCCTCCGCCAGCACCGAACAGTGGACCTTGACCGGCGGCAGGGCCAACTCATCGGCGATCTGCTGGTTTTTGATCTCCAGGGCCTCGGCCAGGGTCTTGCCCTTAACCCACTCGGTCAGGAGGCTGCTGGAGGCAATGGCGGAACCGCAGCCATAGGTCTTGAAGCGGGCATCCTCGATAACCCCGGCGTCGTTGACCTTGATCTGCAGGCGCATTACATCGCCGCAAGCCGGGGCGCCCACCATGCCGGTGCCAACGCTCGGATCGGTGGTATCCAGATTGCCCACGTTGCGCGGGTTTTCGTAGTGATCCAGAACCTTCTCGCTGTATGCCATTTCAAATCACCTCTCTAGGGAGTGGCGGCCGGGGGACTCCCCGGACGCCGCAAATGGGATAGTCCTCAATGCGCGGCCCACTGCACCGAACTCAGGTCAACGCCATCCCGGTACATGTCCCACAGGGGAGAGAGGGACCGCAGGCGGGTGACCTGGTCACGGATCTTGGTGATGGCGTAGTCCACCTCTTCCTGGGTGGAAAACCGCCCCAGGGAAAAGCGAATGGAGCTGTGGGCCAGTTCATCCTCGCGGCCGAGGGCGCGCAGCACATAGCTGGGCTCCAGGCTGGCGGAGGTGCAGGCGGAACCGGAGGAGACCGCCAGATCCTTCAGGGCCATGATGAGGGATTCACCCTCGACGTAGGCGAAACTGACGTTCAGATTACCGGCTACCCGACGCTCCTCGTCACCGTTGAGGTAAACCTGCTCCAGATCGCGCACACCGTCCCAGAGGCGGCGGCGCAGGCCCAGGACCCGCTCGTTCTCGGTGGCCATCTCCAGACGCGCCAGCCGGAAGGCCTCGCCCATGCCCACGATCTGGTGAGTTGCCAGGGTCCCGGAGCGCATGCCGCGCTCGTGACCACCGCCGTGCATCTGGGCCTCCAGGCGCACCCGGGGCTTGCGCCGCACATAGAGGGCGCCAATGCCCTTGGGTCCATAGGTCTTGTGAGCGGAGAAGGACATGAGATCGACCTTGGTGTTTTCCAGATCGATCGGCACCCGGCCCGTGCTTTGGGCGGCATCCACGTGGAAGAGGATATTGCGTTCCCGGGTTATCTCGCCTATGGCCTGGATGTCCTGAATGACCCCAATCTCGTTGTTGACGTGCATCAGGGACACCAGGATGGTGTCGCCGCGCAGGGCGGCCTCCAGCTTGGCCAGATCGATGAGGCCGTTGGGCTCGGGGTCCAAATAGGTGACCTCGAAGCCCTCGCGCTCCAACTGGCGGCAGGTATCCAGGACCGCCTTATGCTCGGTCTTGCAGGTCACGATGTGCCGGCCACGTTTTTGGTAGAAGGTGGCCGCGCCCTTGATGGCCAGGTTATTGGACTCGGTCGCCCCGGAAGTCCAGACGATCTCCTTGGGATCGGCGCTGACCAGGGCCGCGACTTCGCGGCGCGCCTGGTCGATGGCATCCTCGGCCGCCCAGCCAAAGGCGTGGGACCGCGATGCGGCGTTACCAAAGTTGCCCTCCATGGTCAGGCAAGCGCACATCTTTTCGGCCACGCGGGGATCCACTGGGCTGGTGGCCGAATAGTCCATGTAAATGGGTAATTTCATCTTTTGCTCCGTTTCCAGTAGAACCCTTAGATACCCGCTGCCATCCGCGAGACAAGGCCACGCGCGGGGGGCAGCACCCGCCGCTCCAGGATCTTGGCGGTGCCACGGCGACGCTCGATCATTTTTTGCACCTGCTTGCGCTCGACCAGATCCTGGAGGCTGACTCCCTGGAGGTAACCCCGGATGTGGTCGCTCAGATCCTGCCAGAGGGAGTGGGTCAAACAGACGCCCTTGGACTGGCAGTCGCGTTCCCCACTACACCGGGTGGCGTCCAACTGCTCGTCCACTGCCTCGATGACCTCGCCGACAAAGATGGTGGCCGCGTCGCGCGCCAGCTTATAGCCCCCACCGGGCCCCCGGGCACTGACCACCAGCGCCTGCTTGCGCAAGGGGGCGAAGAGTTGCTCCAGATAGGAGAGGGATATCCCCTGACGGCGGGCGATGTCCGCAAGATTAGTCGGCTTTTCGCTCGCGTGGATCGCCAGATCCAGCATGGCGGTCACGGCGTAGCGTCCCTTGGTAGTCAGTCTCACGGCCTTTGCCACTCCTGGTCGTTCATCTTGGTTAGCAGCCTACAATAACCAAGTATTTCGGTCAAGTATTGTTGAGGCAAAGGTGGGGACGGCTCGCGCTTTGACAAGGGCCCGCAGAATAGCGCCGAACATCCGAGGCCGCCAGCCGGATGAGCCCGGGGTAGCCAGGGCCTCTCGCCGGGGCCTCTTCCGGCCTTGGAACCCGAAAGAGACGAACTACTAGGAACCCGGGGTTGAGGCGGGAGACCCGGGGTCCTTGTCCGCATCGCCGTCATCGGCGGTGGAGTCGATCTCGCGGACATCCAGGTCGGGTAAGCGGTTGAAATGGTCCGTAATGCCCTGGCGTTCCAATGCGTCGGCCATGGCCTCCAGCCGCTTGTCCATGAGGTGGATGTGATCCAGCATGCAATTCACGGCATGGGCGACCGGGTCCGGGGTGTCGCGGGTGGCGCCATAGGCATCAAAGCCGATCCGCTTGGCCGTGTTGGCCCGGCGTTCCGCCTCCGGGCCGGTGGGGCGCTCCACCAGGCGGCCGGGGACGCCGACCACGGTGCCGCCGGGCTTGACCGACTTGTTCACCACGGCGTTGGAACCGATGCGGGCCCCCGCGCCAATCTCGATGGGACCCAACACCTTGGCGCCCGCCCCAACCACCACGTCGTTGCCCAGGGTGGGATGACGCTTGCCCTTTTCCCAACTGGTACCGCCCAGGGTGACGCCATGATAGAGGGTGCAGTCATCGCCAATGACCGCCGTCTCGCCAATCACCACCCCCATGCCGTGGTCGATGAAGAGGCGCCGGCCGATAGAGGCGCCCGGGTGAATCTCGACCCCGGTAAAGAGCCGCGCCATATTGGCAATGACGCGCGCCAGCCACTTGAAGTTGGCGTGCCACAACCGATGGGTGAGGCGATGAGCCATCACGGCATGGAGGCCGGGATAGGTGGTCAGGATCTCGAAGGCATTGCGGGCGGCGGGATCGCGGTCGAGGATACAAACAACGTCCTCTCTGAGCCGTGCAAACACTGGTCAGCTCCCAATACAGAATCTTTCAGGTTAGACGCCGGGCCGGGCCAGCCTCAAGCGGCGGTGCCGCCATCCCGGGGTTGGCGACGAAAGCGCTCGGGATCCTTGCGACCCTGAGCCGCGCTCAGGATACCACGCAGGATATTGATCTCGGTCCAGTCCGGACGGGCGCGATGGAAGAGGCGCCGCAGTCGGCGGCTCAGCTTAGCCGACTGGTCGGGATCGGCGAAGCCGATCTCCACCAGGGTTTGCGACAGATGGACGTGGAAGCCCTCCAGGGCCTCCGCCGTGGCCAGGTCACGGTCCTCCCGCGGCAGGGTCTCGCCTAGCCCCTCGCAATATCTCTGGCGGATTTCGTAGGCAAAAACCTGAGCCGCCGCCCCCAGATTGAGGGAACTGAAATCCGGGTTGGTCGGGATGTGCACCAGGAAGTGGCAGAGGGCCAGCTCCTCGTTGGTGAGGCCGGAACGCTCCCGACCCAAAACCAGGGCCACCGGGCCATCCCGGGCCTCCCCCAGCAAGCGTCGGGCGCACTCGGGGGGTTCGAGCAGGGGCCATTTCACCGTGCGCAACCGGGCACTGGAGCCAATCACCAGTCGGCAGCCGGCGATGGCATCCGCCAGACTGGCGTGGATGCCGGCCTGGGCCAGGAGGTCGTCGGCGCCGGCGGCGCGGGCCATGGCCTCGGCGTCGGGCGGGGTCCTGGGGCGCACCAGGTGGAGTTGACTCAGGCCCATGGCCTTCATGGCGCGGGCGGTGGCGCCCAGGTTGCCGGTATGGGTGGTCTCGACCAGCACGAAACGAATGCGATCCAGGAGGGGGGGGCTGTCCATCTTCATAACCGTGTGACTTCAGAAGAAGATCGCTAAATTGTCAAGCTTTAATGTAATCGGGCTTTCCGGTATCGTGCATAACCATGCAACCGACACTCACTATTGCCATTCGCGCGGCCCGCGCCGCGGGGCGCATCCTGATGCGCTACCTCGACCGCGTGGACCAGCTTCATATCCAGGCCAAGAGCCAGAATGACTTCGTCACCGAGGTCGATCGGGCCGCCGAGGACGCCATCATCCACGAATTGCGGGCGAAATACCCGGACCACGCCATCCTGGCCGAGGAAAGTGGCGCCCACGGCAAGAGCGACTTCCAGTGGGTCATCGACCCCCTGGACGGTACCACCAATTATCTGCATGGTTTTCCGCAATTTAGCATCTCCATCGCCCTGCGCCATCGGGGACGCCTGGAATGCGGACTGGTTTACGATCCCCTGCGCGAGGAGATGTTCACGGCCGAGCGGGGGGGTGGCGCCCAGATGAACGACCGCCGCATCCGGGTCGCCAACCGCCTGGGCCTGGAAGGCGCCCTCATCGGCACCGGCTTCCCCTTCCGTGATCAGCGGCAACTGGACACCTATCTGGCCATGTTCCGCACCATGATCCTGAACACCGCCGGACTGAGACGCCCCGGCTCGGCGGCCCTGGACCTGGCCTACGTCGCCTGCGGGCGCACCGATGGCTTCTGGGAACTGGGTCTGGCGGAATGGGACATGGCCGCGGGTGCCTTGCTGATCAATGAGGCGGGTGGCACCGTCACCGATCTGGCCGGCGGTGACCGCTATTTCCAGACCGGCAACATCATCGGCGGAAATCTCAAATTGCACCGGGCCCTACGGGAGGCCCTGCAACCCCATCTGAACTCATCCCTCTCGGCCTGATCCCCGGACACATCCGGCCCGGTCATGCAGGCGGGATCAGCCCTCCGGGATGATCAGCACCTGACCAACCCGCAGACTGCCGTCCTCCAGCCGATTCAGGCTCCGCAGCGAGGAGACGCTCACTGCGTATTGCTTGGCGATCCGCCCCAGGGTGTCACCCTTGCCAATCACATGCTGGCGCCCGCCGCCCTTGCTGGCCCAGCGGGTGCCGGGCGGTGGATGGTTAGCGAAGTACTCCTTGATCCCCGCCATCAGGGCGCCCGCGAGCTTGGCCTGATAATCCGGGCTGTTCAACCGTTTTTCCTCTTCTGGATTGGTGATGAAGGCCGTTTCCACCAACATGGAGGGGATGTCCGGGGCCTTGAGGACGGCAAACCCCGCCTTTTGCACCTTGCCGTGATGCACGACCCCGACCTGACTGAGATTGGCAAGCACCGCCTGGGCCGCCAGGTTGCTGAATTCCAGGGTCCCGCTCTTGGACATCTCCCAGAGGAGCTTGGACAATTCCGGGGCCTTGTCCACCGCATTGACGCCCCCGATGCGGTCCGCGTTATTCTCCTTGTCGGCGAGCCACTTGGCCTGGGTACTGGTGGCTCCGTCCTTGGAAAGGACAAAAACCGAGGAGCCCGACGCGTCCTGATCCTGTTGATTGGCATCGGCATGGATGGAAACGAAGAGATCGGCGTCGTATTGGCGCCCCAGTTCGATGCGCTTGTAGAGGCCCAGGTAGTAATCACCGTCCCGCACCAAGTGGGCGCGCATCCCGGTCTCCCGATTGATCAGGTTCGCCAACTTGCGAGCGATGGCCAGGGTGATGTCCTTTTCCGGGGTGCCATTGACGCCGATGGCCCCCGGGTCCTCGCCACCATGCCCAGCATCAATAGCGACAATGAGATCGCGCGGGCCATTAGCGGCGGGCTTGGCGGTTGCCGGGGATGACCCCGCCGCCGGGAGGCCGCCGACCTTGGGCGCCATGTCCACTACCAGTCGATGGCCGTAACGTTCGTTAGGCTCTAGAACAAAGCTCTTGGCGCGCACGCCCTGCTTGAGATCGATGACGATGCGCAGTTGGCCGTTCGCGAGCACACCGCTGCGTACGCCCTTGACCAGCCGATCCTCGGGCTCCGCCAGCGGCAGCTTGCCGGTCACCCGGCCCTCGGGGATATCAATGATGAGCCGGTCCGGAGCCGAGACCGGGAAGATCTTGTGCTCGATGGCGGCGTCCGCGTCGATCACCAACTGCGTCTGGTCGGGCGCGATCCAGAGCCGCGCCCCCCGGATTTCCACGGGAGCGGCTAAGGCGGATAAAGGCACCAGGAGCAGAAAAAAGGCAATCAGTCTCGACATCGCAAACCAAAAATTCAGCATTGACCCAGGGAAGCAGGTTTTCATAAAGATAGCACCAGCGCCCCTTGCCAGCCAAACCCATCCCTTAATCAGCTGTTAGGGTGGTGGCCTCATCCGCCAGGCCAGGATCTGCCGCCAAGGCACTGACCAGTTCCGCGCCCGCCGGGCTACGGGGCACCAGGTCCAAGGCCCGGCCCGGGCCGCGATAGTCGAGCCGGATCTCCAGGTCGGGCGGCGGCAGGGCGCCGCCACCTCTTTGGGGCCATTCGACGAAGAGGACGCTATCCCGATCCAGGAGATCGCGCAAACCCAGGTACTCCAGTTCCTCCGGGTCGCCCAGCCGATAGAGGTCCAGGTGGTAAAGGCGCAGGGGGCCCAGGTCGTAAGGCTCCAGCAGGGTATAGGTGGGGCTGCGCACCGCGCCACCATGGCCAAGCCCACGCAAGATGCCGCGGGTGAGAGTGGTCTTACCCGTGCCCAGGTCCCCCTCCAGATAGACAATCAGCGGGGGGCGCAGCAGGTGGGCCAGCTTGCCGCCCAAGGCCTCCTGGGACGCCTCGCCCTGGATGACGAGCTTCATGGCCGGGTCACCGCCGCATTGAGGGTGGGACGGATGGCCGCGATCAGGTCCGACGCCAGCAGGCCTTGCTCGCCCGCCGCCGCCGCCCTGTCGCCCGCCGCCGCGTGCAGGCAGACCGCCGCCTCCGCCGCCTGCTCCGGGTCAAGACCCCGCCCCAGCAAGGCGGCCATCATGCCCGTCAGCACATCGCCGCTCCCCCCGGAGGCCATGCCAGGATTGCCCTGCGAACAGACGCCCGGGGGACGCCGAGCGGGACCCACCACCAGGGTCCCCGCGCCCTTGAGGACGATGGTCCCCCCATACAGGTCTTGCAGCCGGCGGAGGGCGGAGAAGCGATCCGCCTGGATCTCGGCGGCGGTACAGCCCAGCAGCCGCGCCGCCTCGCCGGGGTGTGGCGTCAGCACCCAATCGTCGCGCCGCAGCCGCGCCCCGGCCAGCCAGTTCAAGGCATCCGCATCCATCACCAGGGGCTTGCCCGCCGCCAGCACCCGCTCGATGAGGCCGACACCCCAGGGCTCCCGCCCCAGGCCAGGACCCATGGCCACCGCGCTGGCCCGCTCCAGCAGGGGCGACAACTCCCGGGGATCAGCAATACCCCGGACCATGAGCTCCGGACGACCGGTGTTGAGATGGGCGGCGTGAGCCGGATGCGTCGCCACCGAAACCAGCCCCGCCCCGGCACGCAGAGCCCCCTCCCCCGCCAGCCGCGCCGCACCACTGAAACCCGGGGCGCCCCCCACCACCAGCACATGACCGAAATCGCCCTTGTGGGCATCGCGGCGCCGGGGTTCTACCTGGCCCGACACCTTGGCCCAATCCAGGCGCCTGGCGGCCAGGATCTCGCGGGCATAGATGACCGCCGGCACCCCCAGGCCGTCGAAATAGACGTCTCCGCAACAAGCGGGCCCGGCGCCGGTGAAAAGCCCCTGCTTGAGGCCGATAAAAGACAGGGTAGCCGCGGCCCGGATGGCCGTACCCAGCACCCGGCCGGTATCGGCGTGCAACCCGGTGGGGATATCGATGGCCAGGACCGGGGCGCGCTGGGCGTTAACCGCCTCCACCGCCCGCGCCCACTCACCCGCGACCGGCCGCTCGAGACCGATACCGAGGAGGGCGTCCACGATGACATCCGAGCGCCGGGGCAACTCCCGGAAGGCCTCCAGCCTGCCGCCCATCCCCAGCCAAGCCTCCAGCATCCCCTGGGCATCCGCCCCCAACTGGCTGACATCGCCTAATTGCAGCAGGGTCACGTCCAGGCCATCCGCGCGGGCGAGACGCGCCAGCACATAGCCATCGCCGCCATTATTGCCCGCCCCGCAGAGCAGGGTGATCCGTCGTGCCTCGGGCCAACTGGCCCGCAGCCGTTGATAGGCCGCCTCCCCCGCCCGGGCCATCAAGGCCCCGCCGGGCATACCGCTGGCAATGGCCGCCTGGTCGAGGGCCCGGACCTGGGCGGCGGTGTAGAGGGCATAGGGCAAGGAGTCGCTGGGCGGCAGGGGGCGTGGCATGGTGGGTTTGTCCAAAAGTTTAGCGGCACGGATTGGCGAATTCGCGCTCCAGGACCCGCGCATCCGGCAGGAAACCGGCGTCGGCAGGTTAGCAAACCCCGCCCCGGGGTACCACCTGCGGCTGGGCACTGGCTTGACCGCCCCGCCGATTGGGTTTCCAATGTGGCCCATGATCACCGCCGCCCTCCTGATCCTCGCCGCCTACCTGCTGGGCTCGGTCTCCAGCGCCATCATCGTCTGCCGGGTGATGGATTTGCCGGACCCGCGCACCCAGGGCTCGAACAACCCCGGCGCCACCAACGTGCTGCGGATTGGCGGCAAGAAGGCGGCCGCCATCACTCTGCTGGGTGACAGCCTCAAGGGCCTGATTCCCCTGCTGGTGGGCCACGCCCTAGGGCTAGGCACCCCTGCGCTGGCGGCGGTGGGGCTCGGGGCCTTCCTCGGCCACCTCTTCCCCGTCTTTTTCGGTTTCCGCGGTGGCAAGGGCGTGGCCACCGCCCTCGGCGTCCAGTTCGGCCTCTACTGGCCGGTGGGCCTCGCCGTGGCGGCCATCTGGCTGTTCGTCGCCAAGGTGTTAAAGATCTCCTCCCTCTCCGCCCTCATCTCCATGGCGCTCGCCCCCTTCATCCTCTGGGTGCTCTGGGACGACCCCTGGCTCATCGCCATGCAGATCCTGATCAGCCTGATCCTCTTCTGGCGCCACAAAAGCAACATCCAGAATATGCTTTCGGGTGCCGAGGACCGGATCGGCGCCGAAGAAAAGGGCTCGGACTAAGGCCCTCCCCTCGCGCGACTCCCGGCTAGCCCTGCCCGCTCGGCGGGAGGACCACCCACCTCACGGCGGGGCCAGTCCCGCCATATCCCAGCGCGCCCGCGGGGCGAAGGACAGGGGTTCGGTTTGCCCCGCCTGGAGCCGATGCCAACCCGCGAAGGCGATCATGGCCCCGTTGTCCGTACAAAAGGCGGGACGGGGATAAAAGGCCCGCGCGCCCTCCTTGGCCAAGGCCCCGTCCATGGTGGCGCGCAGCCGCCGGTTGGCACTGACGCCACCCGCCAGGACCAGGCGCGGGAAGCCGGTCTGACGCACCGCCCGCCGGCACTTGATCGCCAGGGTATCCACGACCGCCTCCTCGAAGGCGCGGGCGATGTCGGCCCGGGTCTGCTCCCGGTCGGAGCGCGCCGCCTCTTCCTCGCGCCAGGTATTGAGGGCGAAGGTCTTGAGCCCGCTAAAGCTGAAATCCAGGCCGGGCCTGTCGGTCATGGGCCGGGGAAAGCGGTAACGCCCCGGATCGCCCTGCTCCGCCAGCGCCGCCAGCGCCGGGCCCCCGGGATAAGGCAGCCCCAAGAGCTTGGCGGTTTTGTCGAAGGCCTCGCCAGCGGCGTCATCCAGGGACTCGCCCAGGAGCTGGTAGCGGCCAATGCCCGCCACCGCCACCAACTGGGTGTGACCGCCCGAGACCAGCAGGGCCACGAAGGGAAACTCCGGCGCGGGTTCCTCCAGCAAGGGGGCCAGCAGATGGCCCTCCATGTGATGCACCCCGATCGCCGGCACGCCCCAGGCCCAGGCCAGGCTCCGCCCCAAGGCCGCCCCCACCATCAGGGCCCCGATCAGGCCCGGGCCGGCGGTGAAGGCCACCCCGTCGATATCCGGCTTGGCCAGCCCCGCCTCGTCCAGCACCTGCCGGATCATGGGCAGGGTCTTGCGCACATGATCACGGGAGGCCAATTCCGGCACCACCCCGCCATAGCGGGCGTGAATCTCGATCTGGCTATAGACAGCATGGGCCAGCATGCCGCGGCCGCCCTGGTAGACGGCAACCCCGGTTTCGTCGCAGGAGGTTTCGATGCCCAGTACACGCATGGCTATCAATCTGGCCCTGGCAAGAGTAGGTGATGGGTTCATGGTAAGGCTATTTGGCCCCAGGGCGCGAATGGGCTTTGCATGTCTCCGTTCCGATCAGTTAGAATTTCGCGTCTTTCCAAATCCTCAGCTCTAGCGAGCCCTAACCAGAAAACGACAGGATAAATGTTTTATGCCCAGCGTCCGCGTTAAGGAAAATGAACCCTTTGAAGTTGCCATGCGCCGCTTCAAGCGCTCCTGCGAGAAGGCCGGCGTCCTGGCCGAGGTCCGCCGTCGCGAGTTTTACGAGAAGCCCACCTCCGAGCGCAAGCGCCGCAAGGCCGCCGCGGTCAAGCGTCACCACAAGAAGCTGCAGCGCGAAACTCGCCGTTGGGAACGCACCTTCTAAGTCAATCGCTTAGATCCCCAACCTCGCCCAGTTCCCGTATCGATCCAGAAGCCCACCGCCATGCTCAAGCAGCGCCTCGTCGAGGACATGAAGACCGCCATGAAGGCGGGCGAAAAGCGTCGGCTGGGCGTCATTCGGCTCATCAACGCCGCCATCAAGCAGCGCGAGGTGGACGAGCGGATCGAACTGGACGACATTCAGGTGCTCGCGGTGCTGGACAAGATGCTCAAGCAGCGCCGCGACTCCATCACCCAATACGAGGCGGCCAAGCGCGAGGATCTGGCGGAGCAAGAGCGTTACGAGATTGGCGTGTGCCAGGAATACCTGCCCACGGCCCTGACCGCCGATGAAATCGCCGCCCTGATCGAGGCCGCCGTCGCCGCCTCGGGTGCCGCCTCCCTCAAGGACATGGGCAAGGTTATGGCCCTCCTCAAGCCCCAGGTCCAGGGCCGGGCCGACGTCGGCGCCGTCAGCGCCCTGGTCAAGCAACGCCTGGGCTCCTGAAGCCACACCCCGCTCATCCGGGGACCAGCCTTCCCCCTTCTGCCCGCTGATGCCCATGGCTGGCAGAATCCCTCACGAATTTATTGATGAACTCATCGCGCGTAGCGATATCGTCGAGCTGATCAACCGGCGCGTCCCGCTGCGCAAGGCCGGCAAGGATTACCAGGCCTGTTGTCCCTTCCACGACGAGAAGACCCCCTCCTTCACCGTCAGCGCCGACAAGCAGTTCTATCACTGTTTCGGCTGCGGAGCCCACGGCACCGCCATCGGCTTCCTCATGGAATTCGAGCACCAGGAGTTCCGCGAGGCCGTGGAGGAATTAGCGCGCGCCGCCGGCCTGGAGGTCCCCGTCGAGGGAGGCGCCGCCCCGCTCAAGGGCCCCGACACCCGCCCTCTTTATGCCGTCATGGAGCAGGCCGCCCAGCTTTACCAGCAGCAACTGCGCCAACACCCCCAGGCCGCACGGGCGGTGGACTACCTCAAGGGGCGCGGCCTGAGCGGAAAGATCGCCCTGGCCTTCGGACTGGGTTATGCCCCGCCCGACTGGGATTTCCTCCTCGGCCGCCTGGGCCGCACCGAACCAGAGCGCCAACACCTGATCCTGGCGGGGCTGGTCATCGATCAGGATGGCAAAATCTACGACCGCTTTCGCGACCGCGTCATCTTTCCCATCCGCGACCGCCGGGGGCGGGTCATCGGCCTGGGCGGCCGCATCCTGGGCGATGGCAAGCCCAAATACCTGAATTCACCCGAGACCCCCATCTTCCACAAGGGCCGGGAGCTCTATGGTCTGCACGAGGCCCTCAAGGTTCACCGTCAGCCCGAGCGCCTGCTGGTGGTGGAGGGCTACCTGGACGTCATCGCCCTGGCCCAGTTTGGCATCGACTATGCCGTGGCGACCCTAGGTACCGCCACCACCCCTGAGCACCTGCGTCTGCTGCTCCCCCAGGCACCGGAGCTCGTCTTCTGCTTCGATGGCGACCGCGCCGGCCGCGAGGCCGCCTGGAAGGCCCTGGAGACCTGCCTGCCCCAGGCCAGCGGCCAGCAGGAGATCCGCTTCCTCTTTCTGCCCGAAGGCGAGGACCCGGATACCCTGGTGCGCCAGGAAGGTCGGGAGGCTTTCGAAGACCGCATCCGCCAGGCCACGCCCCTCTCCGACTTTCTCTTCGAGCAGCTCTCCAAGGGCATCGATCTCGCCAGCCTGGACGGTCGCGCCCGCCTGGGCTCCCGCGTCACCCCCCTGCTGGCTCACCTGCCCCCGGGCCTGCTGCGCGACCTGCTGCGCGACCGCCTGAGCCGTCTCGTGGGCGTCGGCGTCACCCTGCCCCGCCTCGACGCCGGCACTGGCCGCCGCCCGTCCGGGGCTAGCGCCGCCAGCCGCCGCCGGGGAGGCGCCAACCTCGGCCGCCGTCCCGCCACCAGCCCCCTCCGCCTCGCCATCGCCCTGCTGATCCAACACCCGGAACTGGCCAGCGCCCTGACCGGTCTCGGCCAGGATTGGCACCATCTGGACAACCCCGGCATCCGGCTGCTGGAGCGGCTCATCGCCACCCTCGCGACTCAACCTGATCTGAGTAGCGCCGCCCTGCTGGAACGCTGGCGCGAGGAAGAGGACTTCAAAATCCTGATTCAACTGTCCGATCCCCGCCTGCTGGCCCACATCCCGACCGAGGGCCTGGAGCCGGAACTCACCGGCGCCATCCAGCGCCTCAACCAGGAGGCCCTCACCACCCGCAGCGGCAACCTCTTCAACCGCGCCAGCCCCGGCGACTGGACCGAGGAGGAAAAGGCCGCCCTGCGCCAAGCCGTTCAGCCGAGCCAAGGCTAGTCGCGGATCCGTGGGGTCGCGATCGGCCGTCGCCCAGGTTCGGCCCGCCCCCACCAGGGCCTCAATCATCTCTCCCCCCGTCAAACAAGTTCGCCGAGAGACTTGGAAAATCGCTCCGAACGTCTATTTTAAGTGCATCGGATGGAGGACCAAGGCCACCAACGCCTTCACCACCTGTTCGGGGCCCGCGACCCTGATATTTGGCTGGTGATGATGACTTGGATTCTGTTATGCTTTCCGGCTGACTTTTTGGCCCCATCCCCGCCACCAAAACCCCTAGCCTCCCCCCAAAACCCAGGGTGCCCCGCATGGATCAACAGCAGCAGCAACAATCACAGCTGAAGCAACTGATAACGAGAGGCAAGGAGCAGGGCTATCTGACCTACTCCGAGGTCAACGACCATCTGCCCGAGGGCATCGTCGAGCCGGAGCAGATCGAAGACATCGTCCGCATGATCAACGACATGGGGATCGAGGTTCACGAGACCGCGCCTGCGGAACTCGACTCGACCCTCAGCGACTCGGCCGTCTCCGATGACGACGCCGCCGAGGCCGCCGCCGCCGCCCTGGCCAGCGTCGATTCCGAATTTGGCCGCACCACCGACCCCGTCCGCATGTACATGCGCGAGATGGGCACCGTCGAGCTGCTGACCCGCGAAGGCGAACTCAAGATCGCCAAGCGCATCGAGGAAGGCCTGAATCAGGTCCTCGCCGCCCTCTCCATGTACCCGCGCAGCATCGAGCGTCTGCTGGAAATTTTCGACCGCGTCGCCCGGGATGACATGCGGTTGTCCGACGCCATCTCCGGCTTCACCGACACCGAGGAGCATATCCCCGCCCCGGTCGTGGTGGTCGTCGCGCCGCCGCCCGTTGAAGAAGTCCACGCCGAGGAGGAGCACCACGAGGCCGTCGACGAACATCACGAGGAGGAAGCGGAAGAAGTTGCCGCCGCGGATACGGGTCCGGACCCCGAGGAGGTCGCCCGCCGCGTCCAGTTGATGCGCGATCGCTACCTCTACCTCAAGTCGTGCCTGGAACAACACGGACGCATGGACGACCGCACCCGCCAGGCCATGGAAGAGGTCTCCGAGGTCTTTCTCCAATTCAAGCTGGTCGCCAATATCTTCCAGGAACTCGCCGAGACCCTGCGCGCCACCATCGAACGGATTCGTGCCCAGGAGCGCTTCATCATGGGCCTGGCCGTGGAGACCTCCGGCATGCCGCGCAAGGCCTTCATCGAAACCTTCCCGGAGCACGAGACCAACCCCGATTGGCTCGAAGGGCAACTCACCAGCGGTCAGCCCTACGCCACCGCCCTCGCCGGCCATGCCCAGGACATCCGCCGCGCCCAGCGCCGCCTCCAGGAGGTGGAGCGCGAGAACTTCCTCACGGTCAGCGAGATCAAGGAAGTCAATCGCAAAATGTCCATTGGCGAGGCCAAGGCCCGCCGGGCCAAAAAGGAAATGGTCGAGGCCAACCTGCGCCTGGTCATCTCCATCGCCAAGAAATATACCAACCGCGGCTTGCAGTTCCTTGATCTCATTCAGGAAGGCAACATCGGCCTCATGAAGGCGGTGGACAAGTTCGAGTACCGGCGCGGCTACAAATTTTCGACCTACGCCACCTGGTGGATTCGCCAGGCCATCACCCGTTCCATCGCCGACCAGGCGCGCACCATCCGCATCCCGGTGCACATGATCGAGACCATCAACAAGCTCAACCGCGTCTCGCGTCAGATGATTCAGGAAATGGGGCGCGAGGCCACCCCCGAGGAACTGGCCGTGCGCATGGAGATGCCCGAGGACAAGGTGCGCAAGGTCCTCAAGATCGCCAAGGAACCCATCTCCATGGAGACCCCCATTGGCGATGACGAGGATTCGCATCTGGGTGACTTCATCGAGGATTCCGGCGTCGTCTCGCCCGTCGAATCCGCCACCATCGAGGGCCTGCGCGAGGCCACCCAAAACATGCTCGCCAGCCTCACCTCCCGCGAGGCCAAAGTCCTGCGCATGCGCTTTGGCATCGATATGAACACCGACCACACTCTGGAAGAGGTCGGCAAGCAATTCGACGTCACCCGCGAACGCATCCGACAAATCGAGGCTAAGGCCCTGCGGAAACTCCGCCATCCGACCCGTTCCGATAAACTCCGGAGCTTCCTCGACAACGAGGGTTAGGGCAAAGGACGATAATTTCCCATTCAGGGCCGTTAGCTCAGCGGTTAGAGCAGGGGACTCATAATCCCTTGGTCCGGGGTTCAAATCCCTGACGGCCCACCAAATTCCTAAACTAGATCATCAGGTTACAGTGCCCCATGGGACTATTTCCAAGGGCAGTCAGGAGGCTGGGGAACCCTGGGGGAACTTTTGGCGGACTGATCGGGCGTTATAGGGCGGTTTTGGCAGGTGGCGGCCCTAGTCCCTTGGTGCGGTTTCAAGCCCCTCCCCGCCCGCGCTTCCCCGCCAGCCGGGGCCAGACTTCGGCGGGCTATCTCGCCCCCTCCCGGGCACGTTCCGTCCCGTAAATTCCAGGCTGATACTAAGGGCAAAATGGCCCCTTTTTTTCTCAACTGCGCCATGAGTGCGCCACGGTCTCATAGCGCAGTGATGATTTCCATTAATCACAATCACTTATCGGATGGGGTCATCGGATTAGGTATCCGGTGCCCCCGCTTTTTGCGCCCATGCTGGCGCGATGCCTCCCCCGCAGGGGGGCAGGCTTGGGGTCAGGACCAGGGCGGCCCCGGTGGGGTGCGGCGGGCATTGGCAAGCGCGGCGGGTGGTCCGCTTACCGATACCACTCCGACCGTCTCCGCTTGACGGTGGAGACGGATACTTGAGCCCGGGCGGCGGCATCGCGGGCGGGCAAGCCATCGGCCAGGGCGGCGGCGATGACGGCATCGCGGGCGGGGCGATCATGGGCGGGGATGTAAACCTGTCCCCCGCCCCAGCGGCGACGGGTTTCGGCCAGGGCGCGGCGGCACAGGGTTTCGTCCAGGCCCAGCTTGACCAGGCAATCGAGGGCGTCGGCGAGGGGATCGCGCTCCATGGGGCCATGCTGGGGGGTCTAGGGAATGGGTGCCGGCCCCGCAAGTTCCCCGCTTGCGG
>JADZBU010000185.1 GCA_020851955.1 Chromatiaceae bacterium
CGCTGATCACCAGGGCGATGCCGGCCACCAGCCATTTGCGATTCCAGATGCCACGCAGGAAGCGCATCAGGTCGAGGCCACCCCGCTTGGCCTTGACGGGCGCCTCTTCCTCGTCACCGAGACCCGGGAAGCCCGCGAAGGCCGGCGGTGGCGCCGCCTCGGCCGGCGTGTCGCTGGGGGGCGGCGGGGCCGGGGGCAGGGCGTCCCCGATATCCCAGGCCGCCTCGCCCAGGGCGGCGTCCCGGTGGGCGGTCTCCGCCGTCAGGGGATCGAAATCCCCGCCGGCGAGGCGTTGCCGGCTATGGCGCAGGCTGAGTTCGTCGCTCATAGGGCGTCGGCACTGGCCTCGAACAGACCCCCATGCCGACGCAGATCTTTCACCACCGTGGCAATGACGGCCTCGTCGAAGTCACTGAGCCCCTGGTTGCGCACATGCTCAAGCGCGAGCTTGCCGATGCGGTTGATCTCCCGGGGGATGCCCCGGCTGGAGCGGTGCAGCAGTTCCATCGCCTCCGCGGAGAAGGGGAAGCGGCCCTGGTAGCCGGCCACTTCGAGGCGATGCCGCAGATAGGGCTCGATTTCGTCCTGGGTCAGGGCGCCAAGGTGGTAGCGCAGGCTGATGCGCTGGTCCACCTGGGGTAACCTCCGGACGCGCTGGCGCAGTTCCGGCTGGCCAATGAGGATGACGGTGAGAAAATTCTGGCGTTCGGAGGCAATATTGGTGAGCCCCTTGAGGGCATCGAGGCTGGCGGGGTCCAGTTGCTGCGCCTCGTCGAGGAGGACCACCAGATGGCGGTCGCGATTGGCCACCAACTCAGTGAGCAGGCGCTTGAAGGTGGAGAGCCGGCTGTAGCGATCGGCCAGGTCGCGGGCCTCGACCCGCTCGCCGCGCATCTGGCTGATGATCTCCAGCAGCAGATCGTCAAAACCCAGCAGGCCATTTTCCACGCTTACCCGCAGGTGCTGTTCACCGCCGAGCCGCGAGTGCAGCACGGTGCGCAGCAGGGTCTTGCCGGAGCCGATCTCGCCCGTGAGCAGGCCCATGCCCATATTGCGGTCCTCGGCCAGGAACAGCAGGCGCGAGAGAGCCTCCGCATGCCCGCTCGAATGAAAAAAATAGCGGGTGTCGCGGGTGTTGTCGAAGGGTTGTCGGGGCGGGTTGGTCTCGCTCAACCCCGCCGCTGGGGACGTATCCATGGGTGCGCCGCGTCTGTGCCTGCGTTCGTGGGTCTCGATGGTCGGCTGGGAAAGCGCAGTATATGACACCTTGTCCCGCAGTGTGGTAGTCCAACCAGCAGGGCGATCGCGCTTAAATTTCCGATTTGGTAGTTGGTTGGTTGATGATAGCGAGAAACGACCTCATGAGCTTCTCATGTCAGCGAGCCTTATCGAGCCTTTTTTGTCCCTAGAAGATCCCCGGATTGACCGCAACAAATCCACCAACTCGTCGACAGTCGCCCAAGGCGCAAACTATGCGCTTAGGCTCAAAGGCAACCAACGCATCCTCCAGGACGCGGTCGCGTTTTTTTGGCGGGTGGCGCAGGCGGCGGACCTTGCCCACGTCGTCGTCCACGACTTCACCGAAGAACTGGTCAACACCGGCTAAAAAAGTTGCTGTAAGCGGCCGGCGATGGGAGTAGTCTTTCACGTATGCTTGACTATCATCTCAGACCTGATCAGGTTGCCGAACTGCGCTGCCACACATACCACGCCCGGATCAAGCTGAAATTTCTTCCCCCTATTGGCCCCATTATAATTTTTAACCAAAAAATAAACTATTAATTTATATCGGCACTGCATCCGGCACAACTTTAATATTGAGCAATACTTCATCCGTCTATTGCTTTACCCTACTTGACTCAAACTCTTTTGCACGCCATGCCGCCAGTCCGTCTCGGTTACGGCGGGAGATATCTGAGAACACCCATACTAACCTCTTTTTTTTGTCAAACTATTCTCCATACCATGGTCTTATTGAGCGTATCTTGAAATGAACAAAAACCTGCACATCCAGACCTTGCGCGGATTAGCCTGCGTCTTGCTAGTCCTATATCACGTGATCGGGTCAAATGAGTATCACGGCTTGCTTGTCACGGATGGACTGGTGCGCTGGTTCAACGACGGCCTAGCCTATCTCCGCATGCCGCTGTTCACAGTGCTATCAGGCCTAGTATATGGCTTGAGGCCCTTCAAGCGTGGTGGAAACAGCAGGGCGTTCCTCGTTGGTAAGGCACGACGGCTACTGGTGCCAATGCTAGTGGTCGGCACCCTCTTCGCACTGATACAATCCAAAACACCGGGTACCCACGAGGGGATACAGCACTGGTACCTTATTCACATTATACCAGTAGCTCACTATTGGTTTCTGGAGTCCTTACTCTGGATTTTCGTGCTGATCTGGCTGCTGGAACTCAGTGCGATTCTGAGTCGACCCAGTGGCTATGCGCTGATCTGGCTCGCTTCTATGATTCTTTATTTGGCTGTGCGGGGGCCAAGAGAGTTCGGCATTACCGGCGCCATCTACCTACTACCCTATTTTCTGGCTGGACTCGCAGTAACTCGATTCGATTTGTGGACGGCATTGAGCCGTCCTTGGCTACGGGGAATACTGCTCCTACTGGCGGTGCTATCGGTGGTATGGATGGGCCTGCCGCAGCCCGATCAGGACCGCCGGGCACTATCGATCCTAGTGGCGGGGATGTCCCTGTGCGGGCTGTGTCTGAGTCTGCCGATCGAATGGCCGTGGTTGGCCCGAATCGGCACTTACTCCTACGCGATCTATCTTTTTCACGTCTTCTTCACCGCTGCGTCACGCATTGTATTGATAAATCTCGGGCTAACGATGTTCTCGGTGCAGCTTGTCGCCGGCTTACTCTTGGGTTTGCTGGGTCCGATGGTGGTGGACATGGTCGCATCGCGCTACAGATGGCCGGCGTTGCTGTTAGTCGGCAAATCGCAGCGGAAAGGATCGAATTCCGCAGGCCCGACCTCAAGGGACAACTGACGACACACCCTCCACCCCGATGATCCGGCGGCAGCCTGGTATCAGTATCCTGTGATATCAGGGCCTGCGGAGGGCCGCATTCTTATCCTTGAACACGCCCGGCGCAGCAGGCGCAGGCCAAAGGTCAAACTTACTTGTAACTAGTGCCTGAACGAAAACCCATTAAATTCGCCAAAACCGCCATGGTCCGCCAAAGGCTGGAAGTGATATCGGCTCATTCCGCGATGAATTAAGTGCTGCGCCCCGAGTTAATTGAGTGGCATTCGCAATCATGCCAAATTCGGCGCATACCACCCCCTGAACCGGTATTCACCGGGCCCCAGACCGCGGTTCAGGCCGCGCGTTTGCGCGCTTCCATTCGCCAGCGTTCGGCCTCCGTCGCGAGCAGGAGGGCGCCCAAGCGATGCAGGTTGCGGCCGACCACGGC
>JADZBU010000186.1 GCA_020851955.1 Chromatiaceae bacterium
CCGACTTTCCCGCCCCTTGCCGAGGGAAGTGAGGTGCCAGGCGTATATCAGTAAAGCTAAATGTACTGATATTGATTGATGTCAAAATGCTTGGGTGGCGGTGCTACTATTCTTTCAAGCGACGGCTCCCGGCAAGGTTGCGGGGGCCGCGCTTCACGCCAATTTTGAGGAGACTCAACCATGTCGATCAACAGACGTTTGCTGCTTGCCGCCGCCATCGCCGGATCCTCGGTCGTGGCTTCCTTCTCCGCCAATGCCTTCTTTGGCCCCTTTAACTCCATGCGTAACTGGGGTGGGGGTGGGCCTTGGGGCTGGGACGAGCCCTGGTATGGGGGCGGTTATCCCTATGGCGGCTATCCTTATTATGGTGGCTGGAATAACCCCTATTACGGCGGTTGGGGTAATCCCTACTATGGCGGCTGGGGCAATCCCTATGGCGGTGGCTGGGGTTATCCCGGCTACGGCTATCCCGGCTGGGGCGCCGTTCCCCCCGCCGCTCCGGCCGCCAAGGCCACCAACTAGCCACTCCACAAGCCCCGCTCCCTCCCGGCGCGGGGCGCGCCCCACGGGGGCATCGCCCGATCCCAACCCTTCCCGATTTACTCCGCTGTTGCTTTGGCGTCGAGCCGTGTCAAGCGGTTGGGCGACTCGTAACCCCTCAGTCCCCCCTCTCCCCAACCCTCCCCCGCAAGGGGGGAGGGAGCAAGAGAAGCAGTGCCCGCCATTGTTTAGGCGCTGCCGCTCGGGTCGGGTGGGGGCTGGCGGGGGTGTCGACAGCAGGGATGCTGTCGCCAAGCCTACAGGGATGTATTCACGGCGTCCCCCGCCAGACACCACCCGGCCCGGGCCTCGTCAGATGTGAGCTGACGGGGGTGTCGCCAACAGGGATGCTATCGCCAAGCCCGCAGGGATATATTCACGGCGCCTGACGCCAGGTACCACCCCGCCGGATCCCGGGACCCCGGGAGACCGAAAACTCAGGTCTTTTGGGTATAACATAGCCTTACCCTCTATCTCTCCCCGCCGGTCCCGGCGGTCCGGAACCTCAGCATGGATCACCAAGCCTCCGACGACGAGTTGCGGCGCGATATCGATTTGTTTACCGCCCTCCTGGGCGAGGTTCTCCGCGAGCATAGCCCCAAACGGGTGCTGGTCATGGTGGAGCGCCTGCGAGAGGGCTTCGCCCGGCTGCGCGAGCGGCCCGATCCGGCGAGGCTGGATGAACTTATGCGCAAGATCGAGGGCCTGGACCCCCAAACCCTGGCCGAGATCATCCGCTCCTTTACCATCTACTTCGGTCTGGTCAGCACCGCCGAGGAGGTGCATGGCTACCGGCACCGCATGGATCAGGTCAGCGAGGGCGGCCCCCTCTGGCTGGGCTCCTTCGATCACACGGTGCGCGAGTTCAAGGCCGCGGGGGTCAGCCCCGAGCGTTTTCAAAGCCTGCTCGCCCAACTCATCTATCTGCCCGTCTTTACGGCCCATCCCACCGAGGCCAAGCGCCGCACCATCCTGGAGACCTTCCGCCGCATCTTCCTGCTGGCCCAGGATTTGCGCACCCGCCGCCTCAACGAGGACGAGGCGGAGGAAAAGCTCGGCGCCATCCTCGCCCAGATCCAGATCCTCTGGAAGACCGACGAGGTACGGGAGCACAAGCCCCAGGTGACGGACGAGGTGCGCCAGGGGCTCTACTTTTTCCGCGAATCCCTCTTTCAGGCCGTGCCCCGGGTCTATGCCAACCTGGAGCGGGTGATCCGGCGGATTTATGGCGTCGAGGCCGGCATCCAGGTGCCCAGCTTCATCCGCTTCGGTTCCTGGATTGGCGGCGACCGCGACGGCAATCCCTTCGTCAAGCCCGAGACCACCGCCCTGACCGTGCGCATGCACCATGAGTTGGTGCTCCAGGAATATAGCGAACGGGTGCGCGACCTGGGGCGCATGCTCAGTCACTGCGACACCCTCTGCCAGCCCTCGCCGGCCTTTCTCGCTGGCCTGGACGCCGACGAGGGCTACTGGGTCGAGACCATGGGCGAGAACCTGCGCCGTTTCATCCATGAGCCCTATCGGCGCAAGCTGGCCATCATCCGCCATCGCCTCCTGGCGAATCTGGCGCGGGTGCGTGCCCGCATCGCCGCCGCGCCCGAGGACCTGCCCCTGGGCTACGCCGACGCGGCGGATTTCCGCCAGGACCTCTACCTGATCCGCGACTCCCTCATCAGCCATGGCGATGCCAGCGCCGCGGCCGGGCCCTTACAGGACCTGATTCGCCTCGCCGAAAGCTTCGGCTTCCACCTGATGCACCTCGACCTGCGCCAGGAATCCTCGCGCCACACCGCGGCGGTCGCGGAACTCTTCGCCCGCCAGCCCGGCGCCCCCTATTACCAGGCCCTTACCGAGGATCAGCGCTTGGTCGCCCTGGCGGAGGCCATCGCCCATCCGCACCCCTTCCACATCGACAAACCCACCCTCACCGCCGAGACTCGGGAGACCCTGGAGGTCTTCGAGGTCATGGCGCGGCTGCGGGCCGAGATCAGCCCCGAGGCCTTCGGCGAGTACGTCATCTCCATGACCCACAGCGCCAGCCATGTGCTGGAGGTCATGCTGTTGGCGCGGCTGGCGGGCCTGGCGGGGCGGGACAATCGCGGCTGGTTCCGCGACATTCGCGTCAGCCCCCTCTTCGAGACCATCGAGGACCTGGGCCACATCGACCAGGTCATGACCACCCTCTTCGATAATCCGACCTACGCCGCCCTGCTCCAGGCCTCCGGCAATCAGCAGGATGTCATGCTGGGCTATTCGGATTCCTGCAAGGATGGCGGCATCCTCGCCTCCACCTGGCATCTGTACGAGGCCCAGCGCAAGCTCATCGCCCTGGCCAAGGAGCGCGGCATC
Organism: Chromatiaceae bacterium; assembly: GCA_020851955.1. Classification (GTDB taxonomy): domain Bacteria; phylum Pseudomonadota; class Gammaproteobacteria; order Chromatiales; family Chromatiaceae; genus M0108. The sequence goes on from JADZBU010000186.1 coordinate 2,893, forward strand.
GCCTGCCGTCTGTTTCATGGCCGCGGCGGCACCGTTGGGCGCGGTGGGGGCCCCACCTACGAGGCCATCCTGGCCCAGCCGCCGGACACGGTCCACGGTCAGATCAAATTTACCGAGCAGGGCGAGGTCCTGTCTTACCGCTATGCCAACCCGGAGACGGCCCGCTACGAGTTGACCATGGGCATCAGCGGCCTCATCCTCGCCAGCCGCTGCCTGATCGAGGAACCCAAACCGGATCGCAACGACTATATCGGCATCCTGGACGAGCTGGCCCGCTTGGGCGAGGAGGCCTATCGCGATCTCATCAAGTCCCCGGGCACCCTGGACTACTTCTATGAAGTCACGCCCATGGACGCCATTGCACTGCTCAACATCGGCTCCCGGCCCTCGCATCGCAAGCAGGCCGACCGCTCCCTGACCTCCATTCGCGCCATACCCTGGGTCTTCGGCTGGGCCCAGTCGCGCCACACCCTACCGGCCTGGTATAGCCTGGGCACCGCCCTGGAGCGCTGGCGCGGGGATGGACTGGAACGCCTGGCCAAGCTGCAGAAGATGTACCAGGACTGGCCCTTCTTCCGGGCCCTCTTGAGCAATACCCAGATGGCCCTCTTCAAGGCCGAGCCGCACATCGCCGAGCAATACCTGCGGCTGGCCCAGGACCGCCCCCAGGCCGAGCTGATCTATCGCCGGATCCGCGAGGAATACAACCGTACCGTCTTCCAGATCCTCAATATCTCCGGACAACACCAATTGATGGAGGAGACCCCGGAACTCCAGCTCTCCCTCGCGCGCCGCAACATCTACCTGGACCCGCTGAATCATATCCAGGTCGTGCTCCTAGAGCGTTACCGGCGGGGCCCCACGCCCGAGGAGCGCGAGCAGTGGCTGGGGCCCCTGCTGCGGTCCATCAACGCCATCGCCGCCGGGGTGCGGAACACGGGCTGAGCGTCCCGGGTCTGGCGCGGTCTGGACGCGGCGATTTCCGCGCCCCTGGCCGCGGGATAGGGTAGACTGCGCGCCGTCCCCATCGGTCCCAGTTCCCCTGTCTAGCCCATTCAAAGGAGAGCCATGCCCGCCCAGACATTGACGATCGTAAAGGCGACTGGCCAGGACGAATGCCTGGCGCCGCTTACCCTGCACCGGGCCAAGGCCGCCGTCCCCTTCGGCGGCAAATTTCGCATCATCGATTTTACCCTCGCCAATTGCCTGCACTCCGGGCTGCGCCAGATCCTGGTGCTGACGCAGTGGAAGTCCCATTCCCTCCAGAAGCACCTGCGCGACGGCTGGTCTATCTTCCATCCGGAACTCGGGGAATACATCACCCCCATCCCTCCTCAGATGCGCGAGGGCACCGAATGGTACGGCGGCCTCTTCAGCGCCATGCGCCAGAATCGCTATCTGATCGAGCGTAACGCCGATCGCTTCGTGCTGGCCCTGGATGGCGATCTGGTCTATCGCATGGACTACGCCGAACTGATCCGTCACCACCGGGAGCGCGGCGCGGTCATCACCGCCGCCTGTCGTGGGACGGACACCGGGCCCAAACCCGCCCTGGCCTTCGATCTGGCCGGCGAGGATCGGGTGCGCGGTCTCCTGCCCGCGGATGCCCCCGCCTCCAGCGCCGGTTGCGCCCCCATGGGGGTCTATCTCTTCAATAAGGACTTTCTGCTCGCCCTGCTGGAGTCGGCGGAGGCCGTGATCGCCGCCGACCAGGTCTCCGTGGCGGAGGCCGTCGCCAAGCTGGCGGGGGACACCGAGGTCTGCGTCTATCGCTTTGGCGGCGAACGCGGCCGGGTCTCCCCGGATCGCTATTGGAATAACCTGAGCAGCATCGACGATTATTACCAGGCCAA
>JADZBU010000187.1 GCA_020851955.1 Chromatiaceae bacterium
CCTTCGGCGACGTCGACAACGCCCATCGGATTTTCTATCTGACCGAAGGTCTCAACCCCCGCACCGGGGAGCGCATCCCCCTGGGCCGCTCGGTGAATGGCCAGGCACGGCGGCCACCCCAGCGTGGGGACCTGGTGATCTATGCCGCCAACCGCGCTCATCCGGATTGGCGCGCGGGGCATGTCGCGGTCGTGGTGGACGTCGATCGGGAACAGGGCCTGGTAGCGCTGGCGGAGGAGAACTATGACAACCGGCCCTGGCGGAATCCGCAGGCCTTCGCCCGTCGTATCCAGCTCTTCGAGATTAATGATGACTTCACCCTGCTGGATGTGCCCGATGACAGCCGGCGGAGTCCGCGGGGTGGCCGGATTATCGGCTGGGTCTATCCGGCACTGTGACCGATGGCGGCAAGGGGAGTAGGGCCCCGACCCCCGTGGCGCTGGACTGCGGCGGTCTGAGTCGATGCCTCCCGGGTGACGATAAAGAGGTCTTGGGGTAAGCTGATGGCTGTCGCATTTTTTGCGCCCCAACAGCGAGTGGTGCCAGAGGCCGGTGGTTGCATCCATCATCCACCGGCTTCGCTATTATCGGGGCCATATCCCCGGACTCACTCAGAACCTGCCGCGAATAGGCCGAGCCCGTAAATCAGGGCTCATCATCGGGAGTGCCCGCCATGATTGGATCGAATCCCAGACTTGTCACTTGGCTGACCGGTGCGCTTGGGCTGCTGGCCCTGGTGGGTCCGGCCAGCGCCACGGTTGTTTGCGTCAATAGCGCGGATGCCTTGCACCGGGAACTCCTCGGGGCCGCCGCCAACGGCGAGGATGATGAGATCCACCTGGTGCGGGGGGTCTATGGCGGCAACTTTGTTTATACCAGCGCCGAGGCCAAGGGGCTGGCGGTGCTGGGCGGCTACGCGGAGGGCTGCGTCGGCCGCTCCCTGGACCCGGCCAATACCATCCTGGACGGCCAACAAACCGGCAGGGTGCTGGCGCTCCTGGCGCCGGAGGTGGCGGCGGAGTTCATCCTCGAGGGCCTGACCTTGCTGAATGGCAAGACCCGCGCGGCGCCGGATGGCCATGGCGGCGGGCTATTGGCCCAGGCCGGCACGGAGGGCCGGGTCACCCTCAGACATAGTCAGCTTCTGAACAATGTGGGAGCCGATGGGGGCGGCGCCTATGTGCGGGCAGGCAGCATCTCGCTGACGGCCAATCGCATTCATGACAATGCCGCTCGCGATAGTGAGTATGGCGGGGGTGGGGTGAGCCTGGTTGGGAGCGCCGAGCTGAGCCATAACCGGATTCAGGCGAATACCGCCTCCCTTTGCGGTGGGGGCATCCTCATCCTGGCCAGCAATGCCGTCTTGACCGAAAACCACATCGAGGACAATGCCAGCCCGCGCGGTGGGGGTCTGTGCGTCTATAACCATTTCTCCGCCACGACGCTGGATCACAACCTAATTGAACATAATGCCGCGAGCGAGGGCGGTGGCGTTGCCCTCTACGGCACCGAACCGGGTGCGGCTCTGCTGGTGGCCAACCAGTTCCTGGATAACCGCGCCGTCTCCCGGGGGGGTGGTGTCCTGCTGTGGGGCAGCCATCATGACGCCACGATTATCGACAATCGCTTTGTCGAAAATAGCGCCCCGGCAGGCGGAGCACTTTACGGGTGGCTGGCCGATGCCGTGACGACACTCGCCAACAATAGTCTTGTGAATCAGGCGTCACCGGCTGATGGGGGCCTGAGTCTGCATCTCGCGGGCGCGGCGACCACAACCAGCGCCCAGCTTGATAACCAGCCGCTTGCCTCGCACCCGCCCTCGGCCACCGAGGGTCCCAATCCCTCCGGCGGCTCGGGGGATGATGCCACCTCCATGGCTCCCGAGGCCGAGATCGTCAGCCCGCCGCCGGCTCTGCCAACGCCCGAGGCCGAGATCGTCAGCCCGCCGCCGGCCCCGCCGGTCCCCGGGGCTGAGGTTGTCAGGTCACCTCCGGCCCCGCCGCCACCCCAGGCCGAGATCGTCATCCCGCTGCCGGCCCCGCCAACGCCCGAGGCCGGGATCATCAGTCCGCCGCCGGCCCTGTCGGTCCCCGAGGTTGAGGTTGTCAGCCCACCTCAGGCCCCACCGGCACCCGAGACCGAGATTATCAACCCGCCTTCAGCCCAGACGGAGCCCGTGGCCGAGATCCAAAGCCAGCCGTCTCCGAACCCCCCTGCATACGAGCCCGTAAACACCAGCCCGCCCCCGGCCCCACCGGCTCCCGAGCCCGAGATCATCAGCCCGTCCCCAGCCCCGCCCGAACCCCTGGGAACCCTTCAGCCCCCGCCGCCGCATGGGTTGGGTTCGATGGCTCAAACCACTGATTCTCCTGCTCCCTCCCCCCTTGTGGGGGAGGGTGGGGGAGAGGGGGCTGAAGGGTTACAACCCCTGCTGGTCTTCTCGGACGATTTCGAGAAGCCCGACTTCACCGGACGCTGGGTCCAGGATGTTCAGAACGACTGGTTTGTTTCAACGCAGCGGGCCACGGATGGGCGCCGCGCGGCGGAGATCGATGGCCCCACGACGGATGGGCGATTGACCTCTATTGCGATCAGCCCCCAAGAGGCCACCACCGCCACCATCACCTTCGATTGGTTCATCGAAAGCAGTCTGGACTCCGGCGAATACCTGGCCTTTGACGTCTCCATCGATGGGGGCGGCACCTGGACCGAAATGGCGCGGTTGAGCGGCGATACCCGTGCCACCCCCGCCGAGAATCGCTGGCATGCGGTCCGGATCGGTCTGACGGGGTTGGCCCCCAAGGACCAGTTGCGCCTGCGCTTTCGCGGGTCCCTCTCGGCGGGGGACGAGGACGCGAACCTCGACAATCTGCGCGTGACGGTCCAGTAGCCCGCGGGAGGGGTATAGTCCTGCCTGGTTTGGCCCCGAGCCAGCACCTTTGTGTGATGAAGATGATGAAGAAAAGTCGGCTTTCCGCGCTGTCCCGCTGGACCCTCATGCTGCTGCTCCTGTCCGGCCTGCTGCCCCTGCCAGATGGCGTCACCACCGCGGAGGCGGCGGCTCGGACCAGACCGCGCGTGGGCCTGGTGCTGGGCGGGGGTGGCGCGCGCGGCCTGTCGCATGTCGGCGTTCTGAAGGTGCTGGAGGAGTTGCGGGTGCCGATCGACTGCATCGCCGGCACCAGCATGGGCTCCATCATCGGGGGGCTCTATGCCTCGGGCATGACCCCCGAGAAGATGGACGAGACCTTAAGTAAGATCGATTGGCCCCAGGTGTTTACCGATGGCCCCCCGCGCGCCGATCTGCCCTTCCGCACCAAGCAGGAACAGCGGGTCCTGCTGACGAACAAGGGGGTGGGCATCAAGGATGGCAAGGTGCAGTTGCCCCTGGGTTTGTTGCAGGGTCAAAACCTCTCGCTGATGCTGGAGGAGCTGACCCTGCCCGCCGCCGATGTCCGGGATTTCGATGATCTCAAGGTGCCTTACCGGGCCGTGGCCACCGACCTGGCCACCGGCAAGGCGGTGGTGCTGGATTCGGGTGAATTATCCCGGGCCATGCGCGCCAGCATGTCCATCCCCAGCGCCCTGGTGCCGGTCGAAATGGATGGCAAACTGCTGGCCGATGGTGGTATGGCGGATAACGTGCCGGTGGACGTGGCGCGCAACCTGTGCAAACCCGATGTCATCATTGCGGTGGATGTGGGCGCGCCCCTGGTCCCGACCGAGGACCTGACCTCGGTGCTGTCCATCACCGAGCAACTCACGGGCTTTCTGACCGTCCGCAATAGCGAGGTCCAACTCGCTACCCTGGGACCCCGGGATATCCTGATCAGACCGGATCTCAAGGATATTTCCAGCATCGATTTCGAGAAATTCGCGGCGGCGGTCACGGTGGGCTATGCCGCGGCCAAGGCTCAGTTGGCCCCCCTGAGCCGGCTCTCCCTGACCCCGGCGGCCTTCGAGGCCTTTCTGGCCGCCCGGCCGGACCTGCCCGAAAAGAATCATCCCGTCATCGACTTTATTCGCATCGAGAACGAGACCCGCCTGTCGGACCAGGTCATCGAACAGCAAATCGGTCTCAAGCCGGGTGACCACCTCGACCCGGAGCAGCTCAATCGTGATCTCAATGTGATCTATGGCATGGGCGACTTTCAGGAGGTCGGCTACTCCCTGGTCCGGGAAAACGGCAAGACCGGCCTGGTGGTCGAGACCAGAAAGAAATATATCGGAGACAATAATCTGAATTTCGGACTATTTCTGGGCGCCAACCTGAAGGGCGACTCCATGTTCAATATCAGCGCCGCCTACACCATGTCCCAGATCAATTCGCTGGGGGCGGAATGGCGCACCTTTCTGCAACTGGGTAACGACAGTGCCTTCCTGACCGATTTCTACCAACCCCTGGACGCGGATCAGCAATACTTTATCGATCCCTACCTGAGCTATAAGCAGTACAACCTTACCCTGGAGAGTGATTCCCAGGAGTTGATTACGGGCTTTCGGGTGCGCGAGGTCCAACTCGGCCTGGACGCCGGCCGCAATCTTGGCCATTGGGGGCGGGTGGTCATGGGCCTCTATTACAACGGGGGCAACAACGGCCGGCGTCTCGGCATCCCTTCTCCCTATGAGGGCGACTTCAACAACAGCGGTTTTTCCTTGCGTCTGGAGGCGGATACCCTGGACAGCACCAATTTCCCGACCAAGGGCTATATGGGCACGGTGCGCCTGCGGGGCGCCACGACCCTGCTTGGCGCCGACTCGGACTATCAAACCCTGCTGGTGGAGGGGCACAAGCCCTGGACCTGGGGCAAATCCACCCTGATTCCCCGCCTCTATCTGGGCGGCACCCTGTCCGGCGATCCCGGTCCCGAGGACTTGTTCCTGCTCGGCGGTTTTCTCAATCTCTCGGGTTATCAACTGGGAGACATTACCGGGCAGAATGTCGCCTTCGGGGAGCTGATCTACATGTATCGGCTTGATAATGCCTCTTCGGCCTTTGCCATCCCCCTCTACGCCGGCGGTTCGCTGGAGATCGGCACTGTCTGGGAGTCGCTCGACCGTGTCGAGACCGATGCCATCATCCCCGCCGGCAGCCTCTTCCTAGGGGCCGATACCCCCCTGGGACCCGCCTATCTGGGTGCCGGCCTCTCCAAGGACAGCCATGCGTCCCTCTACTTGATGCTGGGTAAATTCTTCTGATGGCGGATGGCCAGGACTAAAACCCGAGATAGGCAGGAAACCTCCGCGGGATCAGGCTCCCGCGGAGTCCCCATCCGGCCCGGGCTCTAAGTGAATTCCACCAGCAGGTCCTTGGCATTGACGCTCTCGCCATGGCGGGCATGGATGGCGTGAATGACGCCCTCCCGCTCGGCGGTGAGCATGGTCTCCATCTTCATGGCCTCGATGGAGACGAGGGGATCGCCCTTGGCCACCTTCTGGCCGACATGGATGGCGACGGTGACGATGGTCCCGGGCATGGGGGCGCCGATGTGCCTGGGGTTGCCTTCCTCGGCCTGGGGCTTGGCCTTGAGATTGGCGAGACCCGCCTTGGGTACCCGCACCACCCGCGACTGACCGTTGAGTTCGAAGAAGACCTTGGCTACCCCCGCCCCGTCCGGACTGGCCATGCCCTGTTCGGAGATGATGAGGTTCTTGCCGCGCTCGAGTTCCACGCTGATCTCCTCGCCCCCTTGCAGACCGTAAAAGAAGGCGGGGGTGGGCAGCACGGAGACATCGCCGTAATGACCGCGGTGGGCCGCGTACTCCTTGAAAACCTTGGGATACATGAGATGGGAGGCCAGGTCGGTGTCCTGGATCTGGCGCCCGGTGGCGGCCTGGGCCTCGGCCCGGGCCGCCTCCAGGTCCACCGCCGGTAGCCAGTCCCCGGCCCGGCCGACGAGGGGCGGCTCGCCCTTGAGGACCTTCCGCTGCAAGGCCGGGGGGAAGCCATCCGGCGGGTAGCCCAGCTCGCCCCGCATGAGGGAGATCACCGAGTCCGGGAAGGCGATTTCGCGGGCCGGGTCCGCGACTTCCGCGGGGGTCAGGCCGTTGGCGACCATGAAGAGAGCCAGGTCGCCGACCACCTTTGAGGTGGGGGTGACCTTGACGATGTCGCCGAAGAGGCGGTTGACGTCCACATAGGCCTGGGAGACCTCGCCCCAGCGGTGATCCAGCCCCATGGCGCGGGCCTGCTCGCGCAGGTTGGTGTATTGGCCGCCGGGCATCTCGTGGCGATAGACGTCGGCGGTGCCGGAGCGGATGTCGGCCTCGAAGGGGGCATAAAAGCGGCGCACCCCCTCCCAGTAGTGGGAGAGGCCCCGGAGGGCGTCCAAGTCCAGGCCCGGGTCCCGGTCGGTTCCGGCCAGGGCGGCGGCGATGGCCCCCAGGTTGGGCTGGGAGGTGAGCCCGCTCAGGGCGTCCAGGGCGCCATCGACGGCGTCGCAGCCGGCCTCGACGGCGGCCAGGACCGAGGCGGCGGCGATACCGCTGGTGTCGTGGGTGTGGAAGTGGATCGGCAGGCCGATCTCCTGCTTGAGGGCCAGCACCAGCTCCCGGGCGGCGCGGGGCTTGCAGACGCCGGCCATGTCCTTGATGCCCAGAATGTGGGCGCCGGCTTTTTCCAGTTGCTTGGCGAGATTCACGTAGTACTTGAGGTTGTACTTGGGCCGGGCCGGATCGAGCAGGTCACCCGTGTAGCAGATGGCCGCCTCGCAGAGGGCGCCGGTCTCGATGACGGCGTCCATGGCCACCCGCATATTGTCCACCCAGTTCAGGGAGTCGAAGACGCGGAAGACGTCGATGCCTTCCTTGGCCGCCTGCTGGACGAAGTAGCGCACCACGTTGTCGGCGTAATTGGTGTAGCCGACGGCGTTGGAGGCGCGCAGCAGCATCTGGAACAGGATGTTGGGCACGGCGGCCCGCAGACGGGCCAGGCGTTCCCAGGGGTCCTCCTTCAGGAAGCGCAGGGCGACGTCGAAGGTGGCGCCGCCCCAGCATTCCAGCGAGAAGAGCTCCGGCACCAGGCGCGCGTAGTGGGGGGCGATCTCGGTCAGGTCATGGGTGCGCATGCGGGTGGCGAAGAGGGACTGATGGGCGTCGCGCATGGAGGTGTCGGTGAGGAGGACGCGCTGTTGGTCCCGCATCCAGGCGGCGAAGGCGGTGGCGCCCAGGGTCTGGAGTCGGTCCCGGGAGCCGGGGGCCGGGTCCCGGGTGAGATCGCAGGGGGGCTTGATCGCCGGCGCCAGGGGCAGGGCGGGCAGGGTACGGCCCTTCATCTCCGGGTTGCCGTTGACCCGGATATCGCCGAGAAAACGCAGCAGGCGGTTGGCGCGGTCGCGGCGCTTGCGGAACTTGAACAGCTCCGGCGTCTCGTCGATGAAGCGGGTGGTGCACTGCCCCGACAGGAAGAGGGGGTGGTTGATGACGTTTTCCAGGAAGGGCAGGTTGGATGCCAGCCCCCGCACCCGGAATTCGCGCAGGGCACGGTCCATGCGCCGCGCCGCTTCCTCGGGGCTATGGCCCCAGGCGGTGACCTTGACCAGGAGGGAGTCGTAATAGGGGGTGATGACGGCCCCGGAATAGGCAGTGCCGCCATCGAGGCGGATGCCAAAGCCCGCCGGGCTGCGATAGGCGTTGATGCGGCCATAATCCGGGGTGAAGCCGTTCTCCGCGTCCTCGGTGGTGATGCGGCATTGGAGGGCGTGGCCATTGAGGCGCACGGCCTCCTGCCGGGGGACGTGGGAGTCGTCGTCGCCCAGGCGCGCGCCCTCGGTGATGGCGATCTGGGCCTTGACGATGTCCACGCCGGTCACCAGTTCGGTGACGGTGTGTTCGACCTGGATGCGGGGATTGACCTCGATGAAGTAGAAGTTGTCGGTGTCCGCGTCCACCAGGAATTCGACGGTGCCGGCGTGGCTGTAGTGGGCCGCCCGCGCCAGCCGCAGGGCCGCCTCGCAGAGTTCGACGCGGCGCGCCTCGGTCAGATAGGGGGCGGGGGCGCGCTCCACGACTTTCTGGTTGCGGCGCTGCACCGAGCAGTCGCGCTCGAAGAGGTGGACGAGTTGACCCTGGGTGTCGCCCAGAATCTGGACCTCCACATGCCGCGCCCGCCGCACCAGCTTTTCCAGATAGACCTCGTCGTTGCCGAAGGCCGCCAGGGCCTCGCGCCGGGCGATCTCCATGGCCGGGCCCAGGTCAGCCGCGGTGGGTATCACGCGCATACCACGCCCGCCACCACCCCAACTGGCCTTGAGCATCAGCGGATAGTCAAGGGTCGCCGCCAGGACCAGGGCCCCCTCCAGATCCCGGGGCAGGGCGCCCGTTGCCGGCACCACGGGTACCCCGGCCGAGGCCGCCAGTTCCCGCGCCGAGACCTTATTGCCCAGCAGCCGCATGACCTCGGGTTTGGGCCCAATGAAGTCGATGCCGGCGGTGGCGCAGGCCTCGGCGAAATCGGGATTCTCCGAGAGAAAGCCGTAACCGGGGTGGATGGCATCGACCTGGTTCTCCCGGGCGATGCGGATGATGTCGGCGATATCCAGGTAGGCCGCGATGGGTTTCTGTCCGGCCCCTACCAAATAGGCCTCGTCGGCCTTGAACCGATGCAGGGCGAACCGATCTTCGTTGGAAAAAATAGCGATGGTACGGATGCCCATCTCGCTGGCCGCGCGCAGGACGCGGATGGCGATTTCACTGCGGTTGGCGACAAGCAGACGGCGAATCTTTTTCATGGCTCTGGGGTCGAACAAAGCTGAAGGATGAGGCGGTCGGGATGATGGCTTAACTGTGCCATGGCCGACCGCCCGGCGCCATGGATTCTGGCGGGCATTTTCGCAGGGATTTGCTCGTCTATTGCGCTTTCCGGGCGTTTAACGCACAATCATATCGTCTGTCAACCCCTTATTTGTACCCGAGTACCATGGCAAACCCGATACCCTCCCGTTGGCGCAAGCCAGTGCTTCATGTTGCCTTCTTCATCGCGAGCATTTACCTCTATGCCTTGCTGATGGAGGTGTGGGGCGGGTTTAGTGCTCGTCTGCTGTATTTGCAGTGGCCGGAGGTCATCCTCGTCCTCTACTTCTACGGTTTGATCTACAGCCTGCTCAAGCCTTCCGCCTGGCGTCCCTGGCTGGCGGGCGTGCCTATTTTCCTCGTCTATCTGGTGCATGACATCTTTTATCTGGTTTACGGCAAGGTCTTCCGCTTTATCAATGTGGCGGAGGTGCCCGAACTCCTCCAGATACTGCCGCCCGCTTCCGCCGTCCTGCTGGTGATAGGCTTCCTCACCCCTCTTGGGATCATCCTGGCCCGCATCGATTATCACCGGCCCTGGCGCATCCTGCTGGCGCTCTTGCCGCTGGTGATGGTCGTGACCCTCATCAAGGCGACGCCAACCGCCTTTGCCACCGGGTTTAAATCCGTGGCTCACGAGATCGTCAAGTATTCCGACGGTAAGAGTGTGGAGAGCAACGGCCGGCTGGCCATGCTGCTGTTCCGGGAGGCGGAGCGGGAAGGGACGCTGGCCATGATCAAGCCCTATCTGAATCGGCCCGGTTTTGACAAGGCCTTTGCCGGGGAGGTGGCGGGCATTCGGCCCTACCTTCAGCCACGTAACGTGCATCTGATCGTCCTGGAGAGTTTTCTTGATCCGCGCCTCTTCCGCGACCTCAAGTTATCCGGTGACCCCGTGCATCCGGACTTTGCCGCCCTCTTTGGCGACAAGCTGGGCTTGTCGGTCTCGCCCGTCTTTGGCGGCGCGACCTCCCAGGCCGAGTTTGAAGTCCTGTGTGGCGTGCCGGCCATGGAGCGGCTGTCCAGCGTCGAGTTCAACACCTTCACCGGGGCCGAGGCCCATTGCCTGCCTGGGCTGCTGGCGGAACTGGGCTATCGCGCCATCGCCAGCAATGCCTACAAACCCAATTTCTTCAACACCCAACCGGCCTATAAGGGCATGGGTTTCGCCGAGCAGCAGTTCCCCGTGGAGTTCTTCACCCTGGAACCCACCTATCTCAAGTTCGGCGATCCCGGCGACGAGGAATATCTTTTTGACGGCGAACTCTTTCCCCAGAATCTGGATTTAGTGCGTCGGCATCTGGAGGAACATCCCGATCAGCCGTTGTTTAACTATATGCTGACCATTTATGGCCATACGCCCCACAATCTGAACGAGGACAAGCGGCCGATCGTCATTAAATCGGAATCGAATAATCCGGATGATCAGATCGAGCGCGTCGTCAATCAGTTTTACTACCGTACCCAGGCCATTGCCCGGTATGTGAAGGAATTGATCGCGCTTGATCCCAATAGCCTGATCGTCCTGGTATCCGATCACGTCCCCCCCTTGCAGTTTGGACCTATTACCTATAAGGCACTGGCCTACATGGATAATCAAGAGGGTGCCTATTTCTATAATCGCCTGGCGATCATCGAGCAGGGTAAGCCGGTGGCCTACGACCCCATGCGCCACTTCGATCTGCCCAAGCTGATCTTGAATAACCTCACCCAGGGTCATTACTGCGCTACCGGCGATTGCGAATATCTTGTCAAGACCAAGCCACCCCTCGATAGCTATTTCGACAAATACCTGGCCTTGATGGCCCACGCGTCCGAGTAGATGGGAGCCGCGGGCGCGGAAGGGGAACCCCAGGCTGTCAGCCTCTGCGCGGCGGCCCTGGCCTGCCTGCGGGAGCGGGACCCCGACCAGAAGGTCGAACTGACGCGGCTGGCCGCGGCGGACTGGCGGGCCGGTGGGCTGGCCCTCGAGGACCCCATCCCCCCGGAGGAAGTCGCGGAACCGGGCCGTCCCCAGCGACCCGAGCTTGTGGCGCCCCGGGATCTGGCGAAGCGTTCCGCCAAGGGCGCCGCTGACGGGGGCCAGGGGCGCGCCGCCCTGATTCACGCCGTGGCCCACATCGAATTCAACGCCATCAATCTGGCCTGGGATGCCGTTTACCGTTTTCGCGGCCTGCCCCGGGCCTATTACGACGATTGGGTGGGCGTGGCGGCGGAGGAGGCTCTGCATTTTGGCCTGATGCGGGACCGCCTGCGGACCATGGGCCATGAGTACGGTGATTTCCCGGCCCACGATGGCCTCTGGTCCATGGCGCGGCGCACGGCGGCCGATCCCCTGGCGCGCATGGCCCTGATCCCCCGGGTGCTGGAGGCCCGGGGACTGGACGTGACCCCGGGCATGATCGCCCGCCTGCGGGCCGCCGGAGATGGCGAGACGGCGGACTGCCTGGAAGTCATTCTCCGCGACGAGGTCGGCCATGTGGCGGCCGGGACGCGCTGGTTCCACTTTCTCTGCGCGGAGCGGGGGCTCGAAGCCGAGGACCAGTATTTTGAGCTGCTGGCTCGCTATCTGGGCGGCGGGGGGCGCGGCCCCCTCAATCTGGCGGATCGCCGCCGCGCGGGCTTTACCGAGGCCGAACTCGCGCGTTTGCAGGCGCTCTGCCACAAACCCGCTGGCGCCGGGGCCTGAGCCAGGCCTCCTGCGCCCCGCCCCGGCCAAGGCCTCTAAAGCCTGAATCCCGCCTGCCCGGGCCCGCCCTTCGGCGGCTTGGCCCCTGACGTATTGTCTCCTCCAGGCCAACCGCGGCCGACCCTATTCGGGGAGGATGGCCTCCCGCCGCCAGCCCGCCGCCGAGACACTCAAGACCTCCCCCCGCTCGGGATGCCAATCCGCCAGGACCTGGCGCATTGCCGCGTGGCCGTCGAGGTCGAAGGCGTGTTCCCCGGGTCGGTGGGTATGGCCATGGATCAGGTGCCAGGTGCCATGACGGCGCAAGGTGGCCTCAACGGCCGCCTGATTCACATCCATGATGGCCAGGGGCTTGCGAGCGATCGCCTGGCCACTCTTGCGGCGGTAACTGGCCGCCATGGCGCGGCGCTTGGCCAGCGGTTTCAACAAAAAGAGCCACCTGACGATGGGGTTGCGGATGATACGGCGGAATTTCTGGTAGGCCAGGTCGTCAGTGCACAGGAGGTCGCCATGCATCAGCAGGGTGGGGGTCCCCAGCAACTCCACCCGGCTTGGCTCCCGTAACAGGCTACAGCCCGTCTCCTGGCTAAAGCGCTGTCCGAGCAGAAAATCCCGATTGCCGGCCATGATGGCGCAGCGGGTGCCGCTGGTGATGAGGTCGCGCAGGGCCTGGCGGATGGCGGGGTAGGGGGCCTGATCATCATCGTCGCCAATCCAGGCATCGAAGAGATCACCGAGGATGTAGAGGGCCTCGGCCCGCCGCGCCCGCCGGCGCAGAAAGCCGAGGAACAACGCCACTGTGGCCGGCTGCTCCGGCGCCAGGTGGAGGTCGGAGATGAAGAGGAATTCGGGCGGGGAGGAGGGCATGCGCCTGAGCCGCTAACGCTGGATGGTTGCCGCCAGGTGCTCCCCAAAGGGCCTGCTCAGGCCACGACCTCGGCCTTCTCGATCAGGATGTCCTCGACGGGGACATCCTGGTGGCCCTGGCGGTTACCCGTCTTGACCCCCTTGATCTTGTTGATCACCTCCATGCCCTCGGTGACCTTACCGAAGACGCAATAGCCCCAGCCATCCTGGCCCGGATAGTCGAGGAAGGCATTGTCGGCGACGTTGATGAAGAACTGGGAGCTGGCGGAGTGCGGGTCCGAGGTGCGCGCCATGGCGATGGTGCCCGTCTTATTCTTGAGGCCGTTCTTGGCCTCGTTTTGGATGGGGGCGCGGGTCCGCTTCTCGGTGAAGCGGCTGTCCATGCCGCCGCCCTGGACCATGAAGCCATTGATGACGCGGTGGAAAATCGTGCCGTCGTAATGGCCTTCGCGGACGTACTGCTCGAAATTGGCGGCGGAGCCCGGCGCCTTTTCAAAGTCGAGTTCGATGGCGATGTCGCCGTGATTGGTCGTGAGTTTGATCATGGTAAACAGTCTCGGAGCTGGGTATGTGAAAGGCCCGCGCGACGGGCGCGGGCCAGGGCGAGTGGTGGCGGGTGCTCTCCTCTGGCCGACCCGACGGGTGGCGCGGGGGCCCGCGACCTGGGTTCAGCCGCCGACGCGGCTGGCCTTTTCGATGATGACGGTCTCCTGGGGCACGTCCTGGGGGAACTGGCCCTTGGCCCCGGTGGGCAGGGCGCCGATGGCGTCAACCACCGTCATGCCATCCGTGACCCGCCCGAAGACGGTGTAGCCCCAGCCACGCGGGGTCTTGGCGGTGTGGTTCAGAAAGGCGTTGTCCTTGAGATTGATGAAGAACTGGGCGGTGGCCGAGTTGGGGTCGCTGGTGCGGGCCATGGCGAGGGTGCCCCGCTCGTTCTTGAGGCCGTTGTCCGCCTCGATCGCCACCGAGGGCCGGGTGTCCTTTTGTTTCATATCCTGGGCAAAGCCACCGCCCTGGATCATGAAGTCCTTGATAACGCGATGGAAGACGGTGCCGTTGTAGAAGCCGCTGTCCACATAGGCGAGGAAATTCTCGACCGACTTGGGGGCCTTATCAGGGTAGAGTTCCAGGACGATGACCCCCTTGTTGGTTTGGAGGCTGACCTGGGGGTTGCCCGCCAAGGCGCTGCTCGCGAGGACGAGCGACAGCAGGGCGAGGGCGATGAGGGTGAATCTCCGCATCATGGTGCTCCTTAAAGTGCAGGGGAAGGGGATAAAACATGGCATATTACGGGTTCGGTCCGGATCGGAAAACCCCCGCGTCGCCATCTAGGGTCCGGCGAGACCGCTCGCGGGGGCTGGGCGCGGTTTTCGCCCCCGGGGCCGCTTTGCTACTATCCCGCGAATTTTCTCGATCCCGGTCCCAAATCTCATGCTTCAGATCCATAACAGCCTGACCCGCCATAAAGCGGATTTCGTCCCCCTGGAACCCGGCAAGGTCCGCCTCTACGTCTGCGGCATGACGGTCTATGACCTCTGCCACCTGGGGCACGCCCGGGTCATGGTGGTGTTCGATGTCGTCTATCGCTATCTGCGGCACCTGGGTTACGAGGTGACCTATGTGCGCAACATCACGGATATCGACGATAAGATCATCAACCGTGCCAACGAACGCGGCGAGGCCTTTGCCGATCTGACGGCCCGTTTCATCCAGGCCATGCACGAGGACGCCGCGGCCCTGGGTGTCCTGCCACCCACGGCGGAACCCCGGGCGACCGCCCACATCGCCGAGATCTTGGCCATGATCCAGGTCCTGATCGCCAAGGGTCATGCCTACGCGGCGGATAATGGCGATGTCTATTACGCCGTCGCCAGCTTCCCGGGCTATGGCCGCCTCTCCGGCAAGGACCCGGCGGAGTTGCGCGCCGGCAGCCGGGTGGAGCCGGACGAGGCCAAGCGCGATCCCCTGGACTTCGCCCTCTGGAAGGCCGCCAAGGCCGGCGAGCCGGCCTGGGCCTCGCCCTGGGGTCCGGGCCGGCCCGGCTGGCATATCGAATGCTCCGCCATGTCCACCTGCTGCCTGGGCAATCACTTCGACATCCATGGCGGGGGCGCCGATCTCCAGTTCCCCCATCACGAAAACGAGATCGCCCAGTCCGAGGGCGCGACCGGCGAGCCCTTCGTCAACGTCTGGATGCACAACGGCTTCGTCCGGATCAACGAGGAGAAGATGTCCAAGTCTCTGGGCAACTTCTTCACCGTCCGCGAGATCCTGGCCCGCTACCGCCCCGAGGAGGTGCGCTACTTCATCCTCACCAGCCAGTACCGCAGTCCCCTCAACTATGACGAGGAGCATCTGGAGCAGGCCCGGGGCGCCCTGACGCGCTTCTACACAGCCCTCCGTGGCCTGCCCAGCGCCCCGCCCGCGGGGGGCGAGCCCCTTGTAGCGCGCTTTACGGCCGCCATGGACGATGACTTCAATACCCCCGAGGCCCTGGCCGCCCTCTTCGACCTGGCGCGGGAGATCAATCGCGCCCGGAGCGAGGACCCGGCCCTGGCCGCGGGCCTGGCCGGCCAGCTCCGGACCCTGGGCGCCGTGCTCGGTCTCCTCCAGGACGATCCCGAGGCCTATCTGCGCGGCGGCCCCACGGCGGGCGGCCTGAGCGATGCCGACATCGAGGACCTCATCCGCCGGCGGGCCGAGGCCCGCCAGGCCCGCGCCTGGGCCGAGGCCGATCGGCTGCGGGATGAGATCCAGGCGGCGGGCATCCTGCTGGAGGACGGGCCGGACGGCACGACTTGGCGGCGGGGCCGGGGGACCGGGGATTAGCGGTAGATCCTCTCCCGCAGCAACGCCTCGATCACCCCCGGCTCCGTCAGGGTGGAGGTGTCGCCCAGGTTGGCGGTCTCCCCGCTGGCGATCCGGCCCAGGATGCGGCGCATGATTTTGCCGGAACGGGTCTTGGGCAGGGTGTCGGTGAAGCAGAGGGCATCGGGTATGGCGATGGGGCCGATCTCCTCCCGCACCCGCTGCCGCAGTTCCGCCACCAGGCTGGCGCTCTTGGTCACGGCGGTTTTCAGGGTGACATAGGCGTGGATGCCCTGGCCCTTGATCTCATGAGGAATGCCGACCACGGCGGCCTCGGCCACGGCGGGGTGGGCCACCAGGGCGCTCTCGATCTCGGCCGTGCCCAGCCGGTGGCCGGAGACATTGATGACATCATCGATGCGGCCCATGAGCCAGACGTAGCCGTCCTCGTCCACCCGGGCACTGTCGCCGGTGGTGTAAACGCCGGGGAACTGGGAGAAATAGGTCTTGCGAAAGCGGTCTGGGTCGCCATAAACGCGCCGCATCAGGCCCGGCCAGGGGTGGGTCATCACCAGCCAGCCACCCGCGTTGACGGCGGTATCGCCCATGTCCTCCTGGATGATCTTGAACTGGACCCCCGGCAGGGGCAGGCCGGCGGCACCGGGTTTGGTCGGCACGGCCCCGGGCAGGGGGGCGATGAGGATGCCCCCGGTCTCGGTCTGCCACCAGGTGTCCACGATGGGGCAACGGCCCTTGCCAATGACCCGGTGATACCACATCCAGGCCTCCGGGTTGATGGGCTCGCCCACCGTGCCCAGGAGCCGCAGGGAGCCGAGGTCGTGGCGGGCGGGCCATTCGTCCCCTTCCTTCATGAGGGCCCGCAGGGCGGTGGGGGCCGTGTAGAAGATGTTCACCCGGTATTTCTCGACGATCTCCCAGAAGCGGTCCGGCTTGGGATAGGTGGGGACGCCCTCGAACATCAGGCTGGTGGCGCCGTTGGCCAGGGGGCCGTAGAGGATATAGCTGTGACCCGTCACCCAGCCGATGTCGGCGGTACACCAGTAGGTGTCCTCCTCGCGGATGTCAAAGACCCACTGGAAGGTCTGCTGGGCATAGAGCAGATAGCCCGCCTGAGTGTGCAGGACGCCCTTGGGCTTGCCGGTGCTGCCACTGGTGTAGAGGATGAAGAGCGGGTCCTCCGCATCCATGGCCTCGGCCGCGCACACATCCGAGATGCCGGGGGCATTCACTTCCGCGTCCCAGAGGAAATCCCGGCCGGGAGTCAGGGGGACATCCTCCCCGGTACGCCGCACGACCAGGACGCAGCCGACCCGGTCCAGACCCTGGAGGGCCTTGTCCACGGTCTCCTTGCTGCGAATCAGTTTACCGCTCCGCCGGTAGCCGTCCGCGCAGATGAGCAGGGAACTCTCGCTGTCTTGCAGCCGATCCCGCAACGCCAGGTCCGAAAAGCCCCCGAAGACCACGCAGTGGACAGCCCCGATCCGGGCGCAGGCCAGGACGGCGATGGCCAGTTCCGGGATCATGGGGAGATAGATGGTGATCCGATCACCCTTGCGCACCCCGTGCCGCTTGAGCACGTTGCCAAAGCGGCAGACCTCCCGATGCAATTGCTGGTAGGTCAGGGTCCGGGATTCGCTGCCGGTCTCCCCCTCCCAGATGAGGGCGGCCTTGTTCTTGCGTCCGGTGGCGAGATGACGGTCGAGGCAGTTGTAGGCGGCATTCAGTTGCCCACCGAGAAACCACTGATGCTCGCCGTTGGTAAAGTCCTGCTCCAGGACCTTTTCCCACTTGCGGAACCAGGATAACTCCTCCGCCCGCTCCGCCCAGAATCCCTCGGGATCCGCGACGCTGTGGCGATACAAGGCCTGGTAAGCCTCCAGGCTGCCAATCCGCGCCTGGGCGGCAAATTCCCGTGGGGGTGGGAAGACGCGGCGCTCCGCCAGGCTGGAGGCAATCGCCGCCCGGTCGGGCACATCCTGGAAGCGGAGGCGGACGAGGTTATGCCCATCCCGGCGCTCGTAGTGGCAGACATCCGCCACCATCCGCACCAGCCGGATACCCAGGCAGAGATTCTCAAGCTGGTCGGCCGAGAGCTCGGGTGGGCTCAGGTCCTCCGCCTCGAAGGGATTGAAGGCCAGCCCATCATCGCTGAGGGCCAGATGCAGTTCACGGTGAGTCCCCGCGTCATGGAGACTGAAATCCATGGAGAAAACGTGATCCTGGCCATCATCCCAGGCGTAGGCCAGCAGATTGATGGCCAGTTCCTCCGCCGCCAGGTTTGCGGCATAGAGGGTGCGGTGATGGAGGCCATGGGCCTTGCCGAACTCCGCGAGGGCCTGGGCGAGCTTTTCCAGCTCCCCGACCTGATTGAGGAGTTCCAGGTGGAGGGTGTCCGTCATGTCAGATCCTGACCGCGTGGAGTCTGGCCGCCTGCAAGGTGTTCTCCAGCAGACTGGCGATGGTCATGGGCCCGACACCACCCGGCACCGGCGTGATCCAGGAGGCCTGCTCGGCGACGGCGGCGAAATCCACGTCACCCACCAAGGTCCCCGCCTCGGTGCGATTGATGCCCACGTCGATGACAATGGCGCCTGCCTTGACCCAGTCCCCCTGGACGAAGTTAGGGCGGCCCACGGCGGCGACCACCAGATCGGCGGCACTGATCTTACCCGGCAGATCCCGGGTGCGGCTGTGGCAGACGGTGATGGTGCAGCGGGCCGCCAGCAACTCCAGGGCCATGGGCCGGCCCACGATATTCGACTGGCCGATGATGATGGCGTCCAGGCCCTCCAGCCGGCGGCCGGTCCGTTCAAGCAGCGTCATGATCCCTTTGGGCGTGCAGGGGCGCAGCAGCGGCATGCGCAGGGCCAGCCGGCCCACGTTGTAGGGATGGAAGCCGTCCACGTCCTTGGTCGGCAGGATGCGTTCAATGACCTGCTCCTCGTCGATGTGGCCAGGCAAGGGCAGTTGGACCAGGATGCCGTCGATGGCCTCGCGGGCGTTCAAGGTGTCGATGAGGGCCAGGAGATCCGCCTGGGGGACGTCGGCTTCCAGCAGGTGCATCTCGGAATGGAAGCCCACCTCGGCGCAAGCCGCGC
>JADZBU010000188.1 GCA_020851955.1 Chromatiaceae bacterium
CACGCTACAAATGCTACAAATATAGACCTGACCCCACCAGGAGGGCCGCCAGGAGGGCGATGGCTTCGGTGAGTTCGACCAGGGCGCCGGCGGTGTCGCCGGTGGTGCCGCCGATGCGACGGCGCATAGCCTGGCGCAGGCTATAAAAGGCGGCGAGGGTAAGGGTCAGGGCCAGCAGGCCCGGGGCTCCCGCCATGAGGGGGGCGAGGGCGCCGGCGGCGATGAGGACCCCGGTGCCGGCGCGTCGGGGCAAGCCGGAGGCCAGGTCGGCGCCGAGGCCGCCGGGTCGGACATAGGGGGTGGTCAGGAACAGCAGGGGCAGGGCGGTCCTGCCCAGGAAAGGGGCCAGGATCAGGGGGAGATAGTCGCCGGCCTCCAGGATGGCGGCCAGGGCCGCGAACTTGAGGAGCAGGACCAGCACCAGACCCGTGACACCCTGGGGCCCGCAGTGAGGGTCCTTCATGAGGGCCAGGGTGCGCTCGGGGTCGCCGCGGCCGCCGGCCCAGGCGTCGATGGTGTCGGCCAGGCCGTCCAGGTGCAGGGCGCCGGTGAGTGCGACCCACAGGGTCAGGACCAGGGCGCCGGCCAAGAGCGGGGGGGCACCACTCAACAGCCAGGCGCTGGCGGCGAGGAGCCATCCCAGGATGAGGCCGACCAGGGGGTAGTAGAGGAGGGAGCGGCCTAGGTCCTCTGCCTCTAGATCGCCCGCGAGGCGGACCGGGAGCCGGGTGAGGAACTGCAGGGCGATGAGGAAGGGCCGGATCATGAAACTACCGGATCCCTGATCAGCTTGATCCGCCCCCTGATGCCAGGGCCGATAGGGGACTGACCACCTGCCAGGAAACCCTTGGTATGACCTAGTCCCCCTGCGGCTGCTTCGGCGACTTGCCCCTCGCTAGGGGCCTCCGCGCCTGCCAGGATGCCCTTGGCATCAACTATTCTCGCTTCCGCTTCACCGGCGCCTTGCTCCTCGATACAGATATCAGCGCCAAATAGGATGCATCTGCCGTCATCCATTTTCACCTCGGTCTTTTCGGGGCCCTGCTCCTCGCTAGGGGCCTCCGCGCCTGCCAGGATAGCCTTGGCATCACCTAGTCCCGCCGCGGCTGCTTCAGCGCCTTGCCCCTCGATGCAGGTATCAGCGCCAGCCAGGATGCAGGTACCGTCATCCATTTCCACCTCGGCTTTTTCGGCGCCTTGCTCCTCCCTAAGGGCCTCCGCGCCCGCCAGTATACCCGGGGCCTCGCCCACTCCCACGCAGGCTCCGGCCCCTTCACCCCCGATACGAACCCGGATGCCCGTCAGGCTGGCATGGCCGACGTCCAGTTCTAGCAGGCGTCCCAGGGGATAGCCCCGCACCTGGCAGAGGATGACGCGCATAACGCCCCCATGGCTGACCACCAGGGTCCGGTCGCCGCGATCCTGCCTTACCAGTTCCTCCCAGGCGGCCAGGACCCGCGCCTGGAAGGTCAGCAAGGGCTCCCCGCCGGGCGGGGGATGGGCCACAGGGTCCGCCCAGAAGCGGCCCAGGGCCTCGGCGTCCGCCACCATCAGTTCGGCGGCGGTCCGCCCCTCCCAGTCGCCAAAGTCAAGCTCGGCGAGTCGCGGGTCCATCCTCAGAGGGATGCCCTGCCGCTCGCTCAGGGCGCGGGCGAAGTCGGCGCAGCGGGTCAGGGGGGAGGTGACGATACCGTCCCACTCCCTAACGCCCTCCCCGTCGCCATTCACTGGCCCGACCGCCGCCCACATCCGATCCCAACCCCGCGCGGTGAGCGGATCATCGAGACGCCCGCGAAAGCGACTCCCCCCCCGGGTCTCGCCATGACGCAACAGATCGAGATGGTGGATACGCGGTATGACGCTAGCCATGCGCAACCTCACACCCGGCTGGAGACCTGGGCCTCGGCGAAGGTGGCCATCTCGTTGTGCAGGGCGCAGGCCAGGCGCAGCAGGGGGAGGGCGATGGCGGCGCCGCTGCCCTCTCCCAGCCGTAGGCCCAGATCCAGCAGGGGGTGGGCCGCCAGCGCCGCAAGGACGGCGGCATGGCCGGGTTCAGCGGAGGTGTGGGCAAAGAAGAGCCAGTCCGCGACCTGGGGTTGCAGGCGGGTGGCGACAAGGGCGGAGACGGTGGTGATGAAGCCATCCACCAGGACCGGCAGGCCCATGTGGGCGCAGGCCAGGTAGGCGCCGGCGAGGGCGGCGATCTCGAAACCGCCCAGGCGACGCAGGGCCTCCAGGGGCGAGGCGAGATGCGCGGCATGGTGGTCCAGGGCCCGCTGGATGACGGCGGCCTTGTGGGCGACGCCCTCCTGGTCGAGACCGGTGCCGGGACCAGCGAGGTCCCTGGGCGGGGCTCCCAGCAGAGCACAGGCCAGGGCGGCGGCGGCGGTGGTGTTGGCGATGCCCATCTCGCCACCGATGAAGAGCTGGCAGCACTCCAGGCGGGCGCGCTCGGCGGCATGGCGACCGGCACCGAGGGCAAGGGCGACCTGGTGATCGGTCATGGCCGGCTCGGTCATCAGATTGGCGGTGCCCGGGCCCAGGGGCTGGTCCTTGACCCCCGCCAGGGGCCCGGGGTCATATACCGTTCCCAGGTTGATGATCTCGAGTTCGGCGCCGAGGGCGCGCGCGGCCACGCAGATGGCCGCCCCGCCCCGGGCGAAGTTCTTGATCATCTCGGCGGTGACGGCCTGGGGGAAGGCGGACACCCCCTCCGTCGCCACGCCATGATCCCCCGCGAAGATGGTGATGCGCACCCGGTCGAGGGCAGGGCGCGGCGTGCCTTGCAGGGCGGCGAGGCGGATGGCGGTCTCCTCCAGCCGGCCCAGGGAGCCAGGGGGCTTGGTCAGGGTGGCCTGGCGGTCCTGGGCGGCCCGTCGGGCCTCGGTGTCCAGGCTGGCCGCCGGCACCCCGAGCCAATCGATCCTTGTGTCCAAAGTCATACGGATGCGTCCTTCAAGGTGAGTGGTAGCCCGGCGATGGCGAGGATGACGCGATTGCAGAGGGGCGCGAGGTCCTGGTGCAGTCGGCCGGCGGCATCGCCAAAGCGTCGGCTGAGTTCGCCCAGGGGCATGACCCCCAGGCTGGTTTCGTTGCTGACCAGAATGATCCGGCCCGGCAGGGTGGGCAGCACCTGGAGCAACGCGGCGCCTTCCCGGTCGCACAGGGTGGCGTCCTCGGCCAGGAGCAGGTTGGTCAGCCAGAGCGTCAGGCAATCGACGAGCAGGCAGCGCCCCGGGGCGGCATGGGCCGCCAGGGCCGTCGCCAGGTGCAGGGGCTCCTCCACCAGCCCCCAATGCGCCGGCCGCCGGGCGCGATGAGCTTCAATCCGGGCCGCCATCTCGCCATCCCCGGCGGTGGCGGTGGCGATGTAGGTGACGGGGCCGGCGCCCTCGCTCGCCAGACGCTCCGCCAGTCGGCTCTTGCCAGAGCGGACACCGCCCAGGATCAGGGTCCGGGGTAACCGTTCAGACCCCTCTCCCCAACCCTCCCCCGCAAGGGGGGAGGGAGCAAGAGAAGCAGTGGGTTTAGCTATCGAACCCCACCCATGCAGCCGGGGGATCTGAACGGTTAAGGTCCGGGAAGAGGGGTCCGGTCGCTGGTTAGCGGCCAGGGGGCCCGACCCTTGCTCCTCCTGCTCCCTCCCCCCTCGCGGGGGAGGGTTGGGGAGAGGGGGCCGAGGGGTGGCGTCCCCTGCCGTCCCCCGTCCTGGCGCCAAGGGCCGTGCCCCCTCAAGGAGGCTCTGCAGCCAGTGAGGATCAAGATGCCGGTCGAGAGTATCGGCCAGGCGGTCGAAGGCGGCCTCGCGCAGGGCCGCGTAGTCGATATGCTCGACCTGACGCAGCCCAGCCCAGGTCAGGAGGGCCGCGAGGGCGGCGCCTGATTCGAAGAGGCCATGCAGATAGGTGCCGAGGACCTGGTCGTCGTCCCGGATGGCCCCATCCGGACCCTCGGTCAGGCGCACGGCGGGTCTGGCCAGGGCGGGCCCCTGGGTGACGCCGGCATGAATCTCGTAGCCGGCGACGGGGGCCTCCGTGATCGCCAGCCGCCCCTGGACGTTGCGGAGCTGCTTGTCCTGTTCGAGGGTCGTTTCCAGATCGAGGAGCCCCAGGCCGGCGCTGGTCCCGGGCGCGCCCTCCAGGCCGTGGGGGTCATGGATGCCCCGGCCCAGCATCTGGAAGCCGCCGCAGATACCCATGACCTTGCCGCCATAGCGCAGGTGCCGCTGGATCGCCGCCTCCCAGCCTTCCTGGCGCAGCCAGGCGAGATCCCCGCGCACGCTCTTAGAGCCGGGCAGGATGATGAGGTCGGCGGCTGGTATCGCCTGGCCGGGGCCGATGAAATCCAGCCTGACCTGGGGATGCAGGCAGAGGGGATCGAAATCGGTGCGATTGCTGAGGCGGGGGAGGGCGGGGACCAGAATACGCAGTAGGGCCGGGCTGGCCGGTGTCTCATGGCCGGCGTGCTGGGACGCCTCCCGGTTGGTGCCGATTCCCGGCTTGGCTTCTTCCCGAGCAATCGCGCCCGGGGGCGCGGTCGGTCGCGAGGGCGGGAGGGCCAGACCATCCTCCGCCTCCAGGTGCAGGCCCGGCAGGAAGGGCAGGACGCCAAGTACCGGCTTGCCTGTCCGCTGCTCCAGCCAGTCCAGGCCAGGTTGCAGGAGGGCGAGGTCGCCGCGAAAGCGGTTGATGACGAAGCCCTGGACCCGGGCCCGTTCGCTGTCGCTCAGCAGCTCCAGGGTACCGACCAGATGGGCGAAGACCCCGCCACGGTCGATGTCGGCGATCAGGATCACCGGGCAGTCCACGGCCTCGGCGAAGCCCATGTTGGCGATGTCGTTGGCCCGCAGATTGATCTCGGCGGGGGAGCCCGCGCCCTCGACCAGGATGATCTGGTAGCGGTCGGCGAGGCGCTGGTAGGACTCCAGCACGGCAACGCGGGCCAGGCCTTTGTATTCCTGGTAGTCGCGGGCGTTCATGGTGGCGACCGCCCGGCCCTGGATGATGACCTGGGCGCCGGTGTCGGTGTTGGGCTTGAGCAGCACCGGGTTCATGTCGGTGTGGGGCTCCAGCCCGCAGGCCCGGGCCTGGGCCGCCTGGGCGCGGCCGATCTCGCCGCCATCGACGGTGACGGCGCTGTTCAGGGCCATGTTCTGGGGCTTGAAGGGGGCGACCCGGACTGCGCGGCGAACCAGCCAGCGGCCCAGGGCCGTCACCAGCAGGCTCTTGCCGGCATCCGAGGTGGTGCCCTGGACCATGAGGGTTTGGGTCTTCATGCGCGGGCCTCGGCGAGGTTGGCGGCGGCTTGGGGGAGCACCTCGGCTACCACCCGGGTCAGAGCGGTTTCCAGTCGCGTCCAGTCCGCCTCGGTGCCGGGCAGGCCCAGGCGCAGGCTGGCGGGGTCCTCGAAGAGGCGGGTCAGAATCCCCTGGCGCGCCAGGGCCTGGTGCAGGTCCCGGGCCTGGGGTGAAGGGACCCACTGGAAGAGGGCGCAACCGCCCTGGGGTGTGAGCCCCTGGCGACGGAGCAGGGCGGCGAGCCGTTCCCCGGCCGCGATCAGTCGGGGCCGTTCCCGCTCCCGCCAGTCCTGATCCCGCAGTACCGCCTGGGCGACCCAGCGGGCCGGGGCACTTAGGGTCCAGGGGCCGAGCAGCCGCGCCAGTCGCGCCAGCAGGTCGGGCTGGGCGCAGACGAAGCCTACCCGCGCCCCCGCCAGGCCGAAGAACTTGCCCAGGGAGCGCAGGACGATGAGGCCGGGACGCGCGGCCAGGCCGCAGAGGCTCTGGTCCGGGGTCGTATCCATGAAGGCCTCGTCGATCACCAGCCAGCCGCCGCGCGCCGCAAGCTGGGCGTGCCAGTGGAGCAGCCGTTCCCTCGGGAAGCGGACCCCGGTGGGGTTGTTGGGATGGATCAGCACCAGGACATCGCAGGCGGGGATGGCCTGATCCACCTCGCCGGCCGCCAGGGCCCCGACCGCATGCCCGGCCGCGCGCCAGGCGGCGGCGTGTTCGGCATAGCCGGGGGACAGGACGCCAACCCGCCCGGGGGCGCGCAGCCGGGGCAGGGCCTGGATCGCCGCCTGGGAACCGGCGACGGGCAGCAGGTGCGCGGCGCCGTAATAGGCCCGCGCGGCCTGCTCCAGGCCATCCTCGTCTTCCGGCAGCCGCGCCCAGGCCGAGGCCGGGACCGGGGGTACCGGCCAGCCGTTGGGATTGATGCCGGTGGAGAGGTCCAGCCACTGGTCCAGAGCCAGGCCGTAGTGGCTGGCCGCCGCGCGCAGGCGGCCCCCGTGGTGGAGGGGTCTTCCGGAACAGTCGCGGGCGAGAACCAGGCCCGGCGGGTCCGCGAGCGCGCCGCCGGTGCCATCTGCAAGGTCGGGAGAGGCCTTCATGGCGTGGCCCTCATCCATTTGCTGCTTCGTCTCCGGCGCGGACTGACCTGTGCCATACCCAACATACAGGGGTTTTCGTTATCCCGGGCCGGGTGACGGCGGGCGGGGGACGCCGTGAATACATCCCTGTAGGCTTGGCGACAGCATCCCTGCTGTCGACACCCCCGCCCGCCGCCACCCGACCCTCCCGCCACCCGCCGAAGCCTGACGCGCGTTGGGTGTGAATATCGGCCCTTCATGGCTCGGCCCTCCCCAAGTCGCTGCTCCATCCGCGGCGCGGGCTGGCCAATGTCAAACACCAGCCCCTCATGGTTCGGCCTTTCATCACGCCACTGCACCAGATCTCAAATAGCTATAGAGACCAGCACCCACCAGGACGGTGATGACCCAGAGCGCCAGGGCACTTCGAATCAAGCTAAGGGCGCGGTCGATGTCCCGGGTCCCCGCCGGCGGCCCCGCCCCCAGCGGAGGCCGGATCTGGGCGATGCCGTGGTAGATGGCCGCACCACCCAGCAGGACACCGAGACTGCCGGCGCCGGCGGCCATCACGGGGCCGGCGTTGGGGCTCTTCCAGGCCGGGCCCTGCTGGCGCCAGCAGGTCAGGGCCTGGGTGACATGGCCGGCCAGGGCATAACTCAGGGCCGTGAGCCGCGCGGGCGCCCAATTCAGCAGGTCGTCAAGGCGCGCCGCGGCCCAGCCGAAACGCCGGTAGCGCTCGGTACGGTAGCCCCACATGGCGTCCAGGGTGTTGGTCAGCCGATAGAGGAGGACCCCAGGGGCCCCCGCCACCAGAAACCAGAAGAGGGCACCGAAGATAGCGTCGTTGCCGTTTTCCAGCACGGATTCGACCGTCGCCTTGGCGATGGCCGCTTCATCCAGGTCGGCGGTGTCGCGACTGACCAGGTAGCCCACCGCCTGGCGGGCTTGGGCCAGGTCGCCAACCGTCAGGGCATGGCGCACCCGGCCGGCGTGTTCTCCCAGGCTGCGCCAGCCGATGGCGAGATAGAGCACCAGCAGGTCCAGGGCGGGGCTCCCGGGCCAGGGCTCGACGAGGAGGGCGAGCAGGGTGAAGGGCAGGATGAGCAGCAGGAGGGCCAGGACCCCCCGCCAGAGGGTATCACCCCAGAGGTGGTTTTCCAGGGCCTGGGCCAGCCAGCCGAAGCCGATCAGGGGGTGAAAGCGGCGCGGTTCCCCCAGCCAGGCGTCGAGGGCCAGGGCCAGGGGCAGGATGAGGGCGCTGGTCATGCCGTCGCTCATGTCGCCGCAACCGTCAGGGTCCGCCAGGCCTGGAGGAAGGCCGCCTCGGCCTGGGGATCGAGACCCTGCTCGGTGGCAACCAGGGCCAGGGTCAGGATGGCCTCCTCCGCCGCGTCGAGGAAATGAACCTCGCGCCGCGTATCGCCCTGGCGCAGGAACCAAGCTCGAGCGATACGCGCGGCGTC
The DNA here is from genome assembly GCA_020851955.1 of Chromatiaceae bacterium. Classification (GTDB taxonomy): domain Bacteria; phylum Pseudomonadota; class Gammaproteobacteria; order Chromatiales; family Chromatiaceae; genus M0108. The sequence goes on from JADZBU010000188.1 coordinate 7,833, forward strand.
GATGCGCAGGCGGGACCCTGGGATTGCCAGGGTCAGCCAGCCATCGTGCCCACCCTCGTCCCCCTCCGCATCCCGGCCGAGGCCTGGGGAGCCGGCCTTCCAGGAGGCGAGGCCTTCCCCCTCCGCCTCCTGGCTGAAGGCGAGGCGCTCCAGCCACCATTCCGCCATCAGACCCGCCGGGCTCTGGATCTCCAGCCGGACCGGCCCCCATGCCGGGATCGCCCGCAACAGCGCCTGCTCGGCGCCAACCCGGACCGGGGCCGCGACCAGGTCAGCCGCGCCGTCATCCTGGCGGTCAACCATGCCGCCAGCCTCCCGGGCCCCAGTCGGCCCAATGGCCTGGAGGAGTTCTCCCAGGGGGACCCCGTGGTCCCGCGCCAAGGCCGCCAGCGATCCCCCTTGGAGGTTTCCAAGCTGGTCGCGGATGGCGGCCTGCCAGCCCTCCAGACCCAGGCTGAGGGATCGACCGGCACGTTCGCCCGACCGGGGGTCGCCGGTGATGGCGTCGTACTTTTGGGCATAGCCGCGCGGCGTGACCATGAGCCCATCCTGGACGTAGGTGCTGGCGTTGCCGATCAGGACCGTGGACAGCATGCCGATCTGGGCCTCCGCCAGGGCGCCGAGGTGGGTTAAGTGAACCGCCTGGCCCTCGCGGTAGGCGGATTTGACGATGGCCACCGGCGTCCCGGCTTGGCGGTGGCGCAGGAGAATGCGCTGGGCCTCGACCAGGTGCTGGGTCCGCCGGCCGCTGCGCGGGTTGTAGAGGGCGATCACGAAGTCCCCGCGCGCCGCGGCCGCGAGCCGCTGGGCGATGACGGACCAGGGGGTCAGGAGGTCGGAAAGGGAGATGGAGCAGAAATCATGGGTCAGGGGCGCCCCGACCAGGGAGGCGCAGGCGGAGAGGGAGG
>JADZBU010000189.1 GCA_020851955.1 Chromatiaceae bacterium
CGGACAGAACGACGATGCCCAGTTCATCCTGCTCGCTGCGCCGCTTGACGATGAGGGTCTTGGTATCGACGTGGCGCATGGCCTCCAGGGCGGCGGCCACCGTCGCCATGCCATCGACCAGGTCGAAATGGGGCTTCATGACGTCGCGGACGCGAATCAGGGGGCGGGTGCTCATGGATTAAAGCTCCTCTTCGACGAGTTGCGCCAGCTTGCGGAATTGGTGATCGATGCCGACCGCGTCCTCCACATCGACCTGAAAGGCGATGCCGGACCCGGGCCGGTCGCGGAAGCCACCGGCCTGGGCGATGGTCTCCAGGATGTGACGGCTGAGGTGCTCTTCCACCAGCAGCAGGATGACGTCGCGCTGGGTCTCCAGGGTCAGGCCGAAGAAGGTCTTGGTCTTTTCGACCCCTTCGCCCCGGGCCTGGTTGATGACGGTGGAACCCGTGGCGCCAGCCTTGCGGGCGGCATCCAGGACGGCTTGAGTCGAGCGGTCCTCGACGAAGGCCAGAATCAGTTTGAAGTGCATGGATCTCGATCCTCGCGAAACGGGGGCTGGGTGTGGACGGCCAGGGGGAGCGGGGTCAATCCGGCGAAGCCGCCCGTGCCGCAGGGGTCAGCGCTTCCTCCTGGGTGGGGCTTTTCCGGCGCAGCCACCAGTGGGCAAGCATGCCGTAGGACATGACGATGATCATGGGTAACAGGGACGCAAAGGCAATCAGACCGAAACCGTCAATCATGGGATCCCGTCCCGGCGTGCGCTCGGCGAGACCGACCCCCAGCGCCGTGACCAGGGGTACGGTGACCGTGGAAGTGGTCACGCCCCCGCAGTCAAAGGCGATCGGGACGATGAAGCGTGGCGCCAGTGTGGCCATGGCCAACACCAGCAGGTAGCCTGGTATCAGCCAATAGGCGATATTGGTGCCATCGACGATGCGCGCACAGCCGATCATGATACCGATCCCCACGCCGACCGAAACGAGGGATCGCAGCCACAGGCCGTTCATTTGGCCGACACTGACCTTGTCGGCCTTGATCGACAAGGCGATCAGCGCCGGTTCCGCCATGGTTGTCGCGAAGCCAATCAGAAAGCCATAGAGGTAGAGCACCCAAAGGGAGACGCCGTCGCGCATCAGGCCCCGAGTCATCTCCTCGCCCAGCGGGAAGAGCCCGACTTGCAGGCCTTCGTCGAACATATAGAGCCCGAGGGCTACCAGCGCCATGCCGACCGCCAGCCCCTTGGGGTTGGCCAAGGGCCGCCGCAGGATGACATAACTCGATAAGAGGACCACGGCGATGATCGGCAAGAGATTGCGGACCATGTGCAGAAAGTCGGTCAATATCTCCAGGGCGGGGTGGAGGTGTTGGGCCTCCGGGGGCAGGGCCACCGCGATGGCGGCCTGATCGGCGGGCACGAAAAAGAGAATGCCGTAGATCTGGATAATGATCATGGGTGCCAGGGCACCGAAGGCGATGAGGCCGAAGCCATCGAGCATGGGATTGCGGCCGCTGATCGTCATGGCCAGGCCGACGCCGAGCGCCGCCAACAGGGGCGCGGTGACCGTGGACGCGACCACCCCGCCGGAATCAAAGGCCAGGCCAACCAGTTCTGGCGGCGCGAAGGCGGTGGAAATGATGACGATCAGGTAACCGGGGATCAAGTAATGGGCGATAGAATGTCCGCGCACGATGCGCCAGACGCCCACCATGACCGCCAGACCCACGCCCAGGGCCGCCACCATGCGCAGGGTCAGGGCGCCCATGCTGCCACCCGATACCGCCTCCGCCTTGTAGGCCACCGCCATCAAGGCCGGCTCGGCGGCCACCGAGGCAAAGCTGATGGAGAAGGCGAACAGCATCAGCCAAAGGAAGGAGCCCCGGCGGGCATAGTCGTAAGCCATCGTCTCGCCAATGGGAAAGATCGCCACGTCGAGGCCCTTGACGAACAAGGCCAGGCCGAGCAGCACGACGGCAAAGCCCCCGATGAGGGCTGCCGGGTTATCCGGCAGGTGTTGAATGAAGAAGGCCTGGAAAATGACCACGACGATCAGGGTCGGGGCCAGATCCCGAGCCGCATCGTAGAGCAGTTCGCGGACGGCGTGGATCAGTGCGACAGCCATGCCGGCCCCGTTTCTTGAAGGCCTTGGGCGGGCGGCGCCTTGCGGGGCAAAAGGGAGGGATAATGCTGCTGGTCTGTCATCGGCTCTGGAAGAAATCCATTTAAGTTATGTAATAAGCGGTTGCTGGCAAGAAGAGCTCTAACCGAAGCCAAGGGCTGGGCCAAACAAAAGGGACCACCCGGCTGCTGGGATTCAGGGGATCGCCGGCAGCCTTGGCACGGGCGTTTCAGGAAATCTTCGGTACAATGTTCGCTGGATTGTAACAAAATAATTAAAAATGGCGAGCGCCAAGGGTTGCCGCCAAGAGGTAGATTTTTCATGAGTCATGACATGTCTTCGTCCCTGCCGTCAGGGGACGCGCCCGCACCCCTGGATCCCCATATCATCGCCGAGCAGGTCCGCGCCGCCCTGGTCGAGGATCTCGGGGACGGGGATCGTACCGCCCGCCTGCTGCCGGCGGATCAGGTCGCGCGGGTGGAGCTGATCACTCGCCAGGAGGCGGTCATCTGCGGTCGAGCCTGGTTCGACGAGACTTTTCGTCAACTTGACGGCCGCGTCCTTATTGAATGGCTGGTAGCCGATGGCAACCCGGTTGGCCCTGGGGACTGTCTGTGCCGCATGCAGGGCCCCAGCCGCGCCCTCCTCACGGGGGAGCGCACCGCCATGAACTTCCTGCAGAC